>JANNYT010000047.1:0-9822 GCA_031410255.1 Novosphingobium sp.
CCCCTTGCCGACAATTTTACAGGGGTGCATGCGTGCCGCCAGAGAATCGAAAGGGAAGTTCATGCGCCAAATCGATCATTTCATCCACGGCGGCACGGGCGGCCTGCTCAGTACCCGCACAGGCGCGGTGATGGATCCCAACAACGGCGGCCAGCAGGCCCAGGTTGTGCTGGGCAGCGCCGATGCGCTCGAACGCGCGGTGGCCGCAGCGCAAGCCGCGCAGCCCGGCTGGGCCGCGATGAATCCGCAGCGCCGCGCCCGCGTGATGTTCAATTACAAGGCGCTGATCGAAGCGCACCTGGACGAGCTGGCCGCAATGCTCTCAGCCGAGCACGGCAAGGTGATTGCTGACAGCAAGGGCGATATCCAGCGCGGGCTCGAAGTGGTCGAGTTCTGCTGCGGCTTGCCGCACGTGCTCAAGGGCGAATACAGCCAGGGCGCGGGTCCCGGGATCGACGTCTATTCGATGCGCCAGCCGATCGGCATCGGCGCCGGGATCACCCCGTTCAATTTCCCGGCGATGATTCCGCTATGGATGGGCAGCATGGCGATTGCGGCGGGCAACGCCTTCATCCTCAAGCCCAGCGAACGCGATCCGTCGGTGCCCAATCGCCTGGCCGAACTGTTCATCGAAGCCGGGCTGCCCGAAGGTATTTTCCAAGTCGTCCACGGCGATAAGGAAATGGTCGACCTGATCCTCGATCATCCGGCGATCGGCGCAGTCAGTTTCGTCGGCTCGTCCGACATCGCGCAGTATGTCTATTCACGCGGCGTTGCGGCCGGCAAGCGGGTCCAGGCGAAGGGCGGGGCCAAGAACCACGGGATCGTGATGCCCGATGCCGACCTCGACATGGTGGTGAACGACCTGTGCGGCGCAGCCTTTGGTTCAGCCGGTGAGCGCTGCATGGCGCTGCCCGTGGTGGTGCCGGTGGGTGATGATACCGCCGAACGGCTCAAGGCCAAGCTGATCCCCGCGATCCATGCGCTCAAGATCGGCATTTCGAGCGATCCCGAGGCGCAGTACGGCCCGGTGGTCACCGCGCTGCACAAGGCCAGCATCGAACGCTGGATCCAGACCGCCGTTGACGAAGGCAGCGAACTGGTGATCGACGGCCGTGGCTTCACGCTGCAGGGCCACGAGGAAGGCTATTTCATGGGCCCAACGCTGCTCGATCATGTCACCACCAACATGGCCAGCTATCACAATGAGATCTTCGGGCCGGTGCTGCAGATCGTCCGCGCCAAGGACTTTGAAGAGGCGGTGGCGCTGCCCAGCATGCACCAATATGGCAACGGTGTGGCGATCTTCACCCGCAACGGCCACGCCGCGCGCGAATTTGCCAGCCGCGTCAACGTCGGCATGGTCGGGATCAACGTGCCGATCCCGGTCCCGGTCGCCTATCACAGCTTTGGCGGATGGAAGCGCTCGGGCTTTGGCGATACCGATCAGTACGGGATGGAAGGTCTGAAATTCTGGACCAAGGTCAAGAAGATCACCGCACGCTGGCCCGATGGCGGCGTCGGCAACGATGCCAACGCCTTCATCATCCCGACGATGGGCTAAATAGCTGGCCGTGCGGCCGACAAATCAGTGCGGAATATCGTTGCTGGGCAATTGTGCCGTTGACGCGCGCTGCATCAGCAGCGCCAGCGGCGTTGCTGCCAAGCTGAGCCACATCATCAGGTAAAAATTGTCGACATAAGCGATCATCGCGGCCTGCCGGTTCACTGCCGCGTCAATCACACTCAGCACCGTGGTTCCAAGTTGCTGGAACCGGTCAAGCGATGAAAAATCGACCAGATCGGTGACCGATGCGGTCACGTGACCAGCCAGATCCGAATGGCTCTGCTGCAGGTTGCGTGCGAGCAAGGCGGTGGTGATCGAAATCCCGACCGATGCACCCAGCGAGCGGAACAGGTTAAGCAGGCTCGACCCTTCAGTGCGCAGCGCTGCCGACAGGGTTGCGAAGGCTGCGGTGTTGAGCGGAATGAAAACCAGGCCGATCCCCAGCCCCTGAACAAGCCCGGCCGTGATGATGTGCCGTTGGTCGGTACCGAGCGACCAGCCCGCCATGTCCCAGAACGATAAGGCAGTCAGGACAAATCCGGTAATCACGATCAACCGCGAATCGATCTGCTTGCGAACCAGCACGCCCGACAGTTGCATGCTGATCAGTGTGCCAACGCCGCGCGGCATCATCGCCATCCCGGTCCCCACCACCGAATAGCCATAGAGCTGCTGCAGCATGGTTGGCAGCAAGGCCATGCTGGCAAACATCACTAGCCCCAGCACCAGCATGAACAGCATCGAGACGATGAAATTGCGGTCCGCGAACAACAGTCGATCGAACAGGATCTGCCCCTTTGCAGTGGCGAAATGCACCGCGCCAATCCAGGCGGTGGATCCGATGATGAAGGCGTAAATCCACACCTCGATCGAATCGAACCAATCGAGATGGTTGCCGCGATCAAGCAGCAGCTGCAGTGCAGAAATGCACAGCGCGATCATCGCATAGCCCAAGGTATCAAACTTGCGGGCGGTTCGCGGGCGCGACGGCAGTCCGGTAAGCAAGATCGCCAAGGCAATCGCGCCCAGTGGAACGTTGACGTAAAATACCCAGCGCCAGTTCCAGTTGTCGGTCAGCCAACCGCCCAGAATTGGACCGATGATCGGGCCGATCATGATGCCCGATCCCCAGATCGCCATCATCTGTGCGCGGCGCGACGGGCGATTGATATCGAGCATCGCAGTTTGGCTAAGCGGCGAAATGAACGCTCCGGTCATGCCCTGCAAGGCCCGGAACAAGACCATCTCGGTAATGTTCTGCGACATGCCGCACAGCATCGACGATATGACGAAGCCGGCGGTCGAATATATGAACAGATTGCGCGAACCAATCCGGTCAGCCAGCCAGCCGGTGATCGGCATGGCCACCGCGCTCGCCACGATATAGCTGGTCAGCACCCAGCTGATTTCATCGGGAGTGGCCCCCAGTGAGGCCCGCATGTGCGGGATCGCAACATTGGCAATCGTGGTGTCGAGGATCTGAAGCAGCGATGCGGTCATGATCCCGATCACCAGCAGCAGCGTGTTTTTGGCTGGCAGCGAAGCGACGTCGTCTTCAGGCACCACCGGCAGTGCCGCGGCCGTTCGAGCCGTGCTGGAAGGTCCGTCAGAAGCTAGTGTGGCCACGGCGTGCGGACTCAGCGCTGCTTGCCATCGGTATAGACTGTGACCTTGCTGGAAATACCGGCGATCAACTGGCGCGGCGCGCGGTCATCCAGCGCGATCCGGACCGGCACGCGCTGCGTCACCTTGACCCAGTTACCGGTCGCATTCTGCGCTGGCAAAACCGAAAATTCGCTGCCCGTACCAGCGCCAATCGAGGCCACGTGGCCTTTCATCCTGACGTTAGGATAGGCATCGAAGCGGACTTCGGCGGGCTGGCCCAGCACCATGTTGGCCAGTTCGGTTTCCTTGAAATTGGCTTCGACATAGCTTTTATCGCTGGCCACGATGGTTACCACCGGCAAGCCGGAGACCAGCTCCTGCCCCAAAATCAAGCGATCAGCCTGGGTGATCCGGCCGGAAATCGGCGCACGCACCACCGTGCGGGCCAGGTTAAGCGCGGCACCTTGGCGCTGGGCCTGCGCCGCAGCAATCGCGGGCAAAACGCCAGGAACCTGCCCGCCGGTCGCCAACTTGGCATGAGCTTCGGCCTGCTTGGCTTGCGCCAGCCGCAAACCTTCGCGGGCCTGCGCCACCTGATGCAGCGCCGCCTGATAATCGGCCTTGGTGGTAAATCCGCGTTGCCACAATGCACGTTGCCGCTCGAACGTGGCCTGCGCGAAAGCGATATCTTCATTAGCGGCCGCGATTTCGGCGCCCGACAAATCCGGCGAATTGGCCAGTGCAATCGCGTTGGCCTGCGCGCCCGCAATCGCAGCATCGGCCTGCGCGATCTGGATCTGGTAAGGGGCCGGATCAACCACGAACAGAACATCGCCGGCCTTGACCATCTGGCCTTCGCGCACCACGACGGAAATGATCTTGCCGCCAACCTCGGCGCTGACCGAGACCTTGTCTTGCTGGACATAGGCATTGTCGGTCGAAACCTCGCCCTGCAAGCTTTGCCAATAGATCACCCCGCCGATGATCAGCAGCAGCGGGACAATCGCCATCAGCGCTAGTCTGCCCCAGCGCCGACGCGGCTTCGCCACTTCGGCCAGTAGCAGGTCCTGCTCTGGAACTTCGGCGGCGACGGGATCTGCCGCAGTTTGCGTCAGATCGATCTGGGGATCAGCATCAGCCATTGGCGGCCACCGCATCGTTCTGGTGGCGCAGGATGTTTTCGCGAACCTGGCGCAACAACCGGTTCAGGGCGTCTCGATCATCCTCGCCAATCCCGACCAAGGCTTCCTCGACCATGGCGTCGGCCAGCGGACGCAATTGGGCCAGCAAATCATGCGCCCGCGGCGTCAGGAACAACCGCCATGACCGGCGGTCGCTGGCATCGGCGCGGCGCTCTACCAGGCCGGCTTCCTGCAAGCGATCAACCATCCGGCAGACGGTGATCGGTTCCACATCAAGCTGGTCGGCCAGACCGCCCTGATTGATCCCCTCATGCCGGGTCAGCGTGCTGAGCACCTGCCACTGCGGGCGGGTTACCCCGATCGTGCGGGCCCTGGCATCAAACGCCCGGCGCATCATGCGCGAAGTGTCGGCCATAATCGATCCGATATTTTCCATAAGTGCTGTATATATAACTAAGCTTACTATTGTCCAGCACAATATGCCTAGGCCTTCAAATCCCTTGATTGCGCTGCACGCGCAGGCGGTGCTGACCGCCGCTGAGCGTTCCAATCTGATCCAATTTTCCGAAAGCTGACCGCAGCGAGTGGTGATAACCGGGTTTTTGGTAGCGGAGGAGGGACTCGAACCCCCGACACGCGGATTATGATTCCGCTGCTCTAACCAGCTGAGCTACTCCGCCATACCAGGCCCGTACCCACGCTGACGCTTGGGCAGGCGGCGCACATAGGGTGCAGGCCGGGCGGGGTCAAGCACCCTGATGACCGCGAAATTTCCACACCCCAAGGCTCTCCCAATAAGGGTTGCGGTAGATGTGCAGCCCCAGCCCGGTGAAGCGGAAATCGCGCGCCGCCAGGTCTGGGCCAAGCGCGGCTTGTAGCGCCTGCGCCACCTTCCGCTCGACCTTGTTCTGGACCGTGATGTGCAATCGCTTGCCGCCACGATCCTGCGCGGTGAGCATCGTGTAAAAGCGCTCGGCGATCTCCTCACGAACCGTCAGCAGTTGCGGGCTGCGGATCGCCAGCGCGGTGCCGCCGCCCAGATCCATCAGACTGTCGATCCGCGCGGAGGGCGGCGCATAAGCTGCGGCCAGGCGGGCCAGCTCGCGCGGCAGTTCTTCACGCAGCGACGGGGCAAGCGAGTGGAACAACGTTACGTGCGCGGCCAACTTGTTGCGCTCGGGCGGGAAATTCGCCCGGCGCAGGCCATCGGCCCAGGCAAATACCTCGCCGGGCAATTCGGCCGTGACGATAAACGGCGCAGGCGGCAGTTTGGAGGGGACGGCAGGTTCCACTGCCCGCACTTAACGCAATCATTCCAGCCTTGCCAGCGCGGCGGCGGCGCGGCACTCTGGTCGCCGGAGAGGAACCTGCCATGACCCGCCCTGCCCCGCGCCCGTTCGCGCCCATTGCCCTGCTGGCGCTGCTGCTGTCTGCCACCGCACTCAGTGCCGGGGCACCCGCCGGTGACCTCAATCCAAAGCCAGCCAGCGCCGCGACGCGCGCGGCGCAGCAGACCGCCGCCATGGCGCTGCCAGCCGAGGACGGCCGCGACGCCGACTTTGCCCAGCGCGGCTTTGTCGCCACCCGCGCCGACCCGGTGATCCGCAACGCGCAAGGCAAGCCGGTGTGGAACATTGCGGCCTATCAATTCGTCAGCGGCCCGGCCCCGGCCAGCGTCAACCCTTCGCTGTGGCGCGAGATGGGGCTGCTCAAGCTGGGCGGCTTGTTCAAGGTGGCGGACGGCGTGTGGCAAGTGCGCGGGTTCGACGTTTCGAACATGACAATCATCCAGGGCAAGACCGGCTGGATCATCGTCGATCCGCTGACCACGCGCGAAACCGCCGCGGCCGCGCTGGAACTGGTCAATCAGCAACTGGGCGCGCGGCCGGTGGTCGCGGTGATCTATAGCCACAGTCATGCTGACCATTACGGCGGTGTGCGAGGGATTGTCAGCGAGGCAGACGTCAAGGCGGGCAAGGTGGCGATCATTGCTCCGGCCAAGTTCATTGAAGAGACGGCTTCCGAAAACATCATGGCCGGGCCAGCCATGAGCCGCCGCGCCAATTACCAGTTTGGCGCCGGGCTCAGCCCCGGCGCACAAGGCCAGATGGGCAGCGGGATCGGGATGGGCGTTTCGGGTGGGGAGATCACTTTGATCGCGCCGACCGATACGATCAGCAAGTCCGGCGAAACCCGCACCGTCGACGGCATCGCGCTGGAATTCCAGATCGTCTCGGGCAGCGAGGCCCCCAGCGAGCTCAACGTCTATGTCGTCGCGCCGCGGGTGTTCCTGTCGGCCGAAATGTCGACTTGCTCGCTCCACAACATCCTGACCCCGCGCGGAGCCAAGGTCCGCGATACCCACGCTTGGGCAGGCTATCTGGACGAGGCGTTGCAGCTATATGGACCGCGTTCGGATGTAGTCATCTCCAGCCACTGCTGGCCGCGCTTCGGAACCGCTGAGGTCACCGGCATGCTCGCCAGCCAGCGCGACAACTACCGCTATCTGCACGATCAAACCGTGCGGCGGATGAACCAGGGGGAAACCCCGGTCGAGCTGGCCGAAGATCTGGTCCAGCCGCCAGAGCTGGCGGGGCAATGGTTCAACCACGGCTATTACGGCACTTACAGCCACAACTCCAAGGCGGTCTATCAGTTCTATCTGGGCTGGTACGATGCTGTTCCGGCCAATCTCAACCCCTGGCCACCAGCAGTGCGCGCGCGCAAATATGTCGCAGCGATGGGCGGACCGAAGAAAGTGATCGCGCTGGCGAAGACCGCGATGGCGCAGGGCGATTACCGCTGGTCGTCCGACCTGCTCAACCAACTGGTCTTTGCCGATCCCGCCAACCAGCAAGCTCGCGCGCTGCTGGCCGACAGTTACGAGCAGCAGGGCTATCAGGCCGAAAGCGCGATCTGGCGCAACCAGTTCCTGTCGGCCGCGCACGACCTGCGGACCGGCTATAAGCCGGTTGGCCCCGGCACGCAGAGCCAGGACATGATCGCCGCGGTGCCGACCCAGCTGCTGATGGATTCGACGGCCACGCGCTATGATCCGGCGCGCATGAACTGGCCAAAAGTGGCCATCAACATCGAACTGACTGACCGCAAAGAGGTCATCGGGATCGATGCGGGCAAGACTGTCTTGATTGCCAGACTGGGCCAGCCAGTCGCTAATCCTGACGTGATCATCCGGGGGCCGCGCCGCCTGATCCTGGGCCTGCTGTTCCTGAAAGTGCCGCTCGCGCAGCTCGAAGATGCAGGTCTGGAAGTCGAGGGCGATCCTGACGCAATTGCCGCGTTGCAGGCCGCGCTCGATCCCGTGCCTAGCGGCTTCACCATCGCCGAACCCTGATCTTAACCCTGGAGTATCCTACAATGCAAACCCGCACCCTTGGCAATACCGGCCTGCAAGTTTCCGCCCTCGGGCTCGGCTGCATGGGCATGAGCTTTGCCTATGGCCCCGCGCCCGACAAGGGAGCGATGATCGCACTGCTGCGCGAAGCGGTGGAACTGGGGGTGACCTTGTTCGACACCGCCGAAGTCTATGGCCCATTCGCCAACGAAGACCTGCTGGGTGAGGCGTTTGAGCCATTGCGCGAGCGGGTGGTGATCGCCACCAAGTTCGGGTTCGACCTGACCCGCGATCCAGCCAGCGGCCCCGGCACAAACAGCCGGCCAGAGCAGATCCGCGCGGTCTGCGATGCCTCGCTAAAGCGCTTGCGGACTGACCACATCGATCTGTTTTATCAGCACCGGGTCGATCCCGACGTGCCGATTGAGGATGTTGCAGGCACGGTGGGCGAGCTGATCCGCGCGGGTAAGGTGCGCCATTTCGGCTTGTCCGAAGCTGGCCCCGCGACGATCCGCAAGGCCCACGCGGTCCAGCCGGTCGCCGCGCTGCAGAGCGAATATTCGCTGTGGCAGCGCGATCCTGAAGGCGAAGTGCTGCCGCTGCTGGCCGAGCTGGGGATCGGGTTTGTGCCATACAGCCCGCTGGGGCGCGGCTTTCTGACCGGTGCGATCACCGCCGATACAGTGTTCGACAAGAGCGATTTCCGCAACCGCCTGCCGCGCTTCCAGCATGAAGCGATGGCCGCGAATGAGGCCCTGGTCAAAGTGCTTGCCACAATCGCGGCGCCGCTGGGCGCAACGACCGCGCAGATCGCGCTGGCCTGGTTGCTCGCCCAGCACGACTGGATCGTGCCAATTCCCGGCACCACCAAATTGGCGCGGTTGCAGGAAAACCTCGGCGCTGCGGACCTGACGCTCAGCGCCGCGCAACTGACCGAAATCGATGCTGCCAGCCGCGCAGTGGAAGTGGTCGGCGCGCGCTATGCCCCCGCCATGGAGGCCATGACCGGGCGCTAGAAAGCGCTAGAAATCCCCGCGCGCCTTGCGGATCGTGAACCACTTTTCGACGTTGGCGTTGTGCTCAGGCAGCGTCGCCGCGAACGCATGTCCGCCGGTCCCGTCTGCGACCATGTACAGCGCGTCGGTCTGCGCGGGGTTAAGCACGGCGGCGATCGACAGCTTGCCCGGGTTGGTGATCGCCCCCTTGGGCAGGCCGGTCATCGCGTAAGTGTTGTAATCGTTGACCGCGTTGAGCTCAGATTGGCGGATCCGCCGGCCCAGCGGTTTGCCCTTGGTGATCGGGTAAATAACAGTCGGGTCGGCTTGAAGCAGCATGCTGGTCCGCACCCGGTTGGAATAGAGTCCGGCGACCATCGGGCGTTCGCTCGGTTTGCCGGTTTCTTTCTCGACAATCGAGGCCAGCACGATCGCTTCTTGCGGGGTTTTGGCGACGGTATTGGGGGATCGCTTGTCCCACAATTCAGCTAAAGTCCGCTGCATCGCGGCCTGCATCCGCAGCACCACGGCCTGGCGTGATTCGCCCTTTTCGATCTCGTACGTATCGGGCAGCACCGATCCTTCGGCGGGCACTTCGATCGTTCCGGTCAGGTTGGGATTGGCCATCAGCCGGTCATAGACCATGATCGAAGGCATCCCTTCGGGCACGGTGACAAAGCGCCGCAGCACCTCATCGCCGGCGATAATGCCCAGAATGCGCGACATCGAGGCGTGCTTGGGCAGGTCGAATTCGCCAGCCTTGATCGTCGATCCCGCGCCAAAGATCCGCGCGCGGAAGCGGAAGGCATCCGCCGATCCAATCGCGCCTTCCTTTTGCAGCTTGGCTGCGATGCTACCCAGGCTGGAGCCATCGGGGACAACAAATGCCAGCCTGTGGTCAAGCGGTCCGCCTGACCACCAGCCCGCGCCCAGCCAGCCCATCCCGACCAGCAGCAGCAACACCGCTGCCAGCAGTGGTTTGCAGCCCCAGCGCGTGCCGAGCATCAGTCCTCGACTGCTTTGACGATGACACTGGCGTTGGTTCCGCCAAAGCCGAAGCTGTTGTTAAGCGCGGCGCGGACCACGCGTTTACGCGCGGTGTGCGGGACCAGATCGACCCCCTCGCAGCCCTCATCCGGATTATCGAGGTTGAGCGTT
>JANNYT010000048.1:0-1833 GCA_031410255.1 Novosphingobium sp.
GCACCTGATCCGTGATGACAGCCCGAGCAGGCTGGTGGGCCACGAGGTTGCCGCATCGCCGCTGGCCAAGGTGACGCACGCGGTCCGGATGATGAGCCTCGACAATGCCTTCTCGGACGAGGATCTGGCCGATTTCATCCAACGGGTGCGGCGCTTCCTCAACCTGGCGGACACGGCGGCGCTGGCTTTCACGGCTGAGGACAAGATCGACGGGCTGTCCTGCTCGCTGCGCTATGAACACGGCAGGTTGGTGCGCGCAGCCACGCGCGGCGATGGCCAGGTGGGCGAGGATGTGACGCCCAATGTCGCCACGATTTCAGACATCCCGCAGCAGCTTGTCGGCGAGGTGCCGGACTTGTTCGAAATTCGCGGTGAGGTCTACATGGCCAAGGCCGATTTTACCGCGCTAAACGCCGCGCAAGAGGCGAAAGGCGACAAGATCTTCGCCAATCCGCGCAATGCGGCGGCGGGATCGCTGCGGCAGAAGGATGCGTCGGTTACCGCCAGCCGCCCGTTGCGGTTCCTCGCCCACGGCTGGGGCGCGGCCAGTTCGGTGCCCGAAACCACGCAATTGGCGATGATGCAGCGGATGGCCGCCTGGGGCGTGCCGGTTTCGCCGTGGCTGGGCCGGTTTGACGCCAATGCCGCCTTAACCGCGCACTATCGGCAGATTGAGGCGGCGCGCGCCGATCTGCCCTATGATATCGACGGCGTGGTCTACAAGGTCGACGATCTGGCGCTGCAGGAGCGGCTGGGCTTTGTGGCCAAGGCGCCGCGCTGGGCGATTGCCCGCAAGTTTCCGGCCGAACGCGCGGAAACCACGCTGGAGGCGATCGATATCCAGGTTGGCCGCACCGGCAAGCTGACCCCGGTCGGGCGGCTTACGCCGGTGACAGTGGGCGGGGTGGTGGTCTCCAACGTCACGCTCCACAACCGTGATGAAATCGCGCGGCTGGGGGTTCGTCCGGGTGACCGGGTGGTGATCCAGCGGGCCGGGGACGTGATACCGCAAGTGGTTGAAAACCTGACCCGCGATGCCGTGCGCGGTGCCTATGCGTTTCCCGATCATTGCCCCGAATGCCAAAGCGAAGCCGTGGCCGAGGAGGGCGAGGTCGATGTCCGCTGCACCGGCGGGCTGATCTGCCCGGCGCAGCGGACCGAGCGGCTGAAGCATTTCGTCAGCCGCGCCGCGCTGGATATCGAGGGGCTGGGCGAGAAGACCATCGACGAATTCTTCGCGCTGGGCTGGCTTGAGAGTCCGGCTGATATTTTCCGCCTAAACACTCGCCGCGACGCAATTTTGAGCCTTGAGGGCTGGAAAGAAAAGTCGGTCGAAAACCTGCTGGCTGCGATCGAGGCCAAACGCAACCCCGATGCGGCGCGGCTGTTGTTCGGGCTTGGTATCCGCCATGTCGGCGCGGTGACCGCGCGTGATTTGCTCAAGCGGTTTGTGACGCTGGAGCATCTGCGGGAGGTGGCCCAATTGGCGCACCAAACCCAAACCCCGTTCGTGTCGAGCGAAGTCGAGACACCTGAGCGCGGCATCTCGACTTCGCTCGATGCGAACGGCGGAGTGGAAGCAATTGCTGAACTCCTCTCAATCGATGGTATCGGACCGGCTGTGGTCGAAGCCTTGGGCGATTTCTTCCACGAACCGCACAACGTTGCGGTGTGGGACGATCTGCTGAGCGAGGTATCTCCGCCGCCTTACGTGGTCGAAACCAAGGACAGCGCGGTGGCGGGCAAGACCGTGGTGTTCACCGGCGCGCTCGAGACGATGAGCCGCGATGAGGCCAAGGCTCAGGCCGAACGGCTCGGCGCACGCACCGCTGG
>JANNYT010000049.1:0-2201 GCA_031410255.1 Novosphingobium sp.
AGCCTTGAGCGCGGCGGGGGCGACCGGGCTGTCGGTTGATTTTACCCTGCCCGATCTGGTCGATACTCTGGCCGCCAAGGCGCTGCCGCTCGCCGAGGGCAAGATCGAAGCGGTGCGGCGCGAGCTTGATGCCAAGGATGCCGGCGGGCTGGTCAGCGCGGGCGGCGCGGCTTACCTGCCGCTGCTGACCGCAATCGGGCCGTTTGAGGCGGCAATCGAGCGGCTCGCCGCCATTGATGCCGGTGGGGCATTGTCAGGCCGGATCGCCGCGTTGCGCGAAATCGCCGCGCGGGTCAGCGGCAAGGCCCGGCTGACACTCGATCCCAGCGAGCGCCACGGCTTTGAATACCAGACCTGGTTCGGCTTCGTGATCTATGCCGAGGGCGTGCCCGGCGCACTGGGCCGGGGCGGCAGCTACACCATCAACGGCACCGACGAGCCGGCGATCGGTTTCTCGCTTTACCCCGACCTGCTGATCGACCTGCAGGCGGGGGCCGAACGTCCGCGCGACACGCTGTTCCTGCCGCTCGGCCACGATCCCGCTCACGCCGCACGCCTGCGCGCGATCGGTTGGCGGACAGTCGCGGCGCTGGGCGAGGGCTGCGACGCCAAGGCGCTGGGCTGCTCGCACCAACTAGTGGCTGGCGAAGCGGTGAAGGTTTAGCGGCCAAACACCGTCTTCAACCAAGCATCGACCACGCCCGTTGCGGCGTAGCTGGGATCGCCCAGACTGCGGTTGATCGTCATGTGGCCTTTCAGCCCCTCGCCCGGAAAGCCTTGCCGGGTAACCTTTGTGCCGGACTGCTTCAGCGCGGCTTCCAGCGCTTCGTTTTGTTGCACCCCGTCCTTGCGTTGGACGTGGATCAACAGGAAGCCCGGCGCATTGGGCGCAGCGGCTTGTAGCGTGGGAGACAGCGCGCGTTGGCGGGCCGGGTCGGTGCCGAACGCTTGCACATAAGTGTCGTGCATGAACTGGCCGCCGTCGGCGATCTGACGCGGCACATCGTAAGCTGCACCATCGATCGGGACCACGCCCCTGATGCTGGCAAAGCTCAGCCCGGCGGCCTTGAGATAACGCTCGTCGGTTCCGACCAGCGCGACCAGATGTGCGCCCGCGCTGTGGCCCATCAGCACGATCCGGCGCGGGTCGATGCCCAGCGCGGCGGCGTGGTCGATCAGATATTTGAGCGATGCGGCCACGTCAGCCGCTTCGTCCTCAACGCTCGCGCCTGGCACCAGCCGGTAATTGATCGCGGCATAGGCATAGTGCTCGCCAGTATAATGCGGGGCCTTCCACGGGCCGCCAGCGTTGTCCTTGCTCCCGCGGCTCCAGCCGCCACCGTGGACGAACACCACCAACGGCGCGGGGCTGCTGACGCCTTGCGCGGGCCAGTAATCGAGCATTTGCAAGAGGTCGGCGCCGTATGCCAGGCTTTGCTTGCCCGGCACCGCAGTCGCGGGAGCACCCGCGTCCTGCTTGCCAAATTTCGCCCGCAGCCGGTCGCCCGGACGGGCCTCTGCCAACCCAGCGCCGAGCAGTGCCAGCACGGCGGCACCCGCAATCACCGATTTCCTCATCGTCGTTCTCCCTATGCTGCCAACCCTACCGCGGCTGCCGGGCTTGGCCAGTCGCCAATTGTCACCGATTGTCGCAACCATCGGCCTTGCCCCGCCCGTGCGGTTCCCCTAGGGCGCGGCACGGATTTGACGCCTCTATTGAAGGATTCTCCGTGGCCAACGTTACCGTGATCGGCGCCCAGTGGGGCGATGAGGGCAAGGGCAAGATTGTCGATTGGCTGGCCAGCCGGGCCGATGCCGTGGTCCGCTTTCAGGGCGGACACAATGCCGGGCACACCCTGGTTGTGGGCGATCAGGTCTATAAGCTCAGCCTGCTGCCCTCGGGGATTGTCACTGGCACATTGTCGGTCATCGGCAATGGCGTGGTGCTCGATCCGTGGCACTTCCGCGATGAGGTCGCGAAGCTCAAGGGGCAGGGGGTCGATGTCAACACCCAGAACCTGCAAGTCGCCGAAAATGCCTGCCTGATCCTGCCATTCCATCGCGATCTTGATGGTCTGCGTGAGGACGCCAGCGGCGCGGGCAAGATCGGGACAACGCGGCGCGGGATCGGCCCGGCCTATGAAGACAAGGTCGGCCGCCGCGCGATCCGGGTCTGCGATCTGGCGCACCTCGATGATCTG
>JANNYT010000050.1:0-8089 GCA_031410255.1 Novosphingobium sp.
CAGGAATGTCCCGAGGTAATGCACCGCGCCGCTGCCCAGCAGGCCTGCGACCCCGCCCCAGCCCGCGGGATAGGCATCGCCGCCGCCGCCGATGGCCAAGGTCAGCGTGGTCGCGATCAAGGCCATGGCGAACAGCAGCAACCCGACCGGCCGCCACCAGGCGTGGCGGGCATGGGGCAAATCTGCGTTCTCTTCCTCAACCAGCCGCCACAGCCCGCGCGCCATCACGTAGAACATCGGCAGCAGCAGCACGCTGACCCAGCCGAACAGGAACAGCGCGCGCTCTGCCGCCCAGGCCCCAGCGACGCCCATCCAGTTGCGCACCGGGCCCGCTGCGGCGGTCGAGATCGAGGGATCGGTCTGGTGATACGTGACCAGTGCGACCGCCAGAAACACCATCGCCGCCAGCAGCACCAGCGCCCCGCCGATTTCGGCGCTGCGCCGCGCTGCGCGCTTCAACGCGGCGCGCCAGTCGACGCGGGCGCCGCGATGTCCGGCTGATGCGGGCCGTGTTGCCATGATGCTCCCCTAAACTACGAACCGCACTATGCGCCTGCGGGCGACTCCGGGTCAAGAATCCATATCTGTTCTTGCGCTGGCTGACTCTCCCATCTCCCGTTCGTGGTGAGGAGGGACTGAGCTCTTGCGAAGACCCGTCTCGAACCACCTGGCGCGATCCTTCGAGACGCGTCTTCGCTGCGCTCAGCCGCTCCTCAGGACGAACGGATGTTGATTTGTTCAGACAAAGGCGTCGATCCCGGCCCAATGCGGCCAGCGGAGACGGCGCGCGGTCTGCGGGTTCATCCCGCCGAGCGCTATCACTGGCACGCCCGCACGCGCCGCGAACAGGCGAAAGCGCAGCGGCCCCAGCACCTTGGCCCCGGGATGCGTCCGGGTCGGGAAGACCGGCGAGAGCAGCAGCGCAACCGCGTTTCGGGCGCGGGCGATTTCACGCAAGGAGTGGACCGGAACCAGATCGCCGTCCGTGCCATAGGCCAGATCGGCCCCCCAGCGCCGGGCCAAGGCGCGGCTGCCCGCCAGCACAACCAGATGATCCCGCGCCCGGGCGAGCCGCGCCAATTGCGCAAAACGCGCGCGGCGCTGCGCCGAACTCAGGTGGTAGTGCCGGAAAATAAACCCGCTGCCGCGCGGCAGGGCCTTGAGCGCCGCCTCCAGCACAGCATCATTGCGCGCGTCCGAAATCAGCCAAATATGCGGCAGGGGCTTCAATCGCGTCATCGCGCCGCTATAGCAGCGCGCGATGACCGATCCAGCCCAAGCCGCCCAGGCCAATCTTGCCGACGTTCAATTCCGCATCGCGCACGCTGCGCAGCTCGCGCAGCGCAAGGCGGCGGAGGTGACCCTGATCGCGGTCAGCAAGACTCATGCCGCCAGTGCAATCGCGCCGCTGATTGCCGCCGGACAGCGTGTGTTTGGCGAAAACCGGGTGCAGGAAGCGGAGGCCAAGTGGCCGCAATTGCGAGCCCAGCACGACATCGAACTGCACCTGATCGGCCAGCTCCAGTCGAACAAGGCCGAGGAAGCCGTCGCATTGTTCGATTGCATCCATTCGCTCGACCGCCCCTCGCTGGTCACCGCCTTGGCCAAGGCTATGGACAAGGCCGCGCGGCAAGTCCCCTGCTTCGTGCAGGTCAATATCGGTGCTGAAGATCAAAAGGGCGGCTGCGCCATGGCCGATTTGCCCGCCTTGCTGCAGCAGGCCCGCGCCGCCGAGCTACCCGTGATCGGACTGATGTGCGTGCCCCCAGCCGAGATCGAGCCCGCGCCATTCTTCGCCCTGCTCGATAAGCTGGCGAACGATCACGGCCTGCCGGGCCGCTCGATGGGGATGAGCAGCGACTTTGAAACGGCGGTGATGCTGGGCGCAACCCATGTGCGGGTCGGCAGCGCACTATTCGGCGCGCGCGGTTAGTCTGGATAGGTGCAGGTTTCGCGCTGCGTGGCCCATTGGCTATGCAGGCGCTGCGCTGAAACCGGGATCGCATCACCGTCCATGCTGCATGAGCTGACCCGATCGGTCCGGAAGTGGCGAAATTCCTCGCGCATTTCACACCAAGCAACAATCAGCCGGGCCTGGTCAAGATAAGCGATCGCCACCGGCCAGATCCGCCGGGTGGTCGCTGATTGGTCGGCGTCGCGATAGGCGATCGACAGTTTTCGGCGCAAACGGATTGCTTGGCGAACTATCGAAACATCAAAGCCATCGCTTTGAATCGCTGCGAAAGTGAGTGGCGACAGGTTGGAATCGAGCAGAATCGGGCGTAAATTACTGGGGATCGCGGCGGTCAGCTTGGCGATAAGGTCCAATGCGCCGCGCGCCAGCGCAGCGTCGCCGCGTTGCCCGACCCAAGAGGCGCCGAGCACCGCCGCTTCGAGCTCATCCGGGGTCAGCATCAGTGGCGGCATGTCGAAATCGCTATCGATGACATAGCCAATTCCAGCCTCGCCGCGGATCGGCACGCGCTGCGCCACCAGCTCGGCGATATCACGGTAGACCGTGCGCAGCGACACCTCCAGCTCAGCGGCCAGTTCGCCTCCGGTCACCGGTCGCCGCAGCGAGCGCAGGGTCTGAATAATCTGAAACAGGCGTTCGGTCCGGCGCATCCGCCCCTATCCTCCATCACTGCTGACAACATGCTGTCAGCAGGCCTCGCTATGGATCGGCTTCAACCGGACACCAAGGAGCAACTGCATGACAATTACACTTCACGGCTGGGGCGCAATGTTCGATCTGCCCAGCCCAAGCCCCTTCGTCTTGAAGGCCGATATCCATATGCAGCTGCTGGGGGTGCAATTCGAACGAGCGCTTGCCGATCTCGATGCGGTCAACAAGCACAAGGCACCCTATGTCTATGATGATGGCGTGCTGGTGCAGGATTCGGCCTTCATCCGCTGGCATTTCGAAACCAAGCTGGGCAAGGATCTGGAGAGCGGACTTTCGCCGCAGCAACGCTGTGCGGCCTGGGTGCTGGGGACGATGCTGGAACAGCGACTGGTCCCGATCCTGGTCAATGAGCGCTGGATGAACGACAAGAACTTCGACGCCGGCCCGCGTCAATTCTTTGCCGGCGTACCCGAGGCGATGCGTGAAATGGTTGTCGCCGGGGCGCGCGGCGAAGTGGCTGCGACTATGCAGGGCAACGGGATCGCCCGGTACAGCCACAGCGAGCTGATGCAGCTGGCTGCCGCCGACCTTGCCGCAGTTGCCCAGGTGCTGGGCGACCAGCCTTACCTTTGCGGCAACCAGCCGAGCGCCGTCGATGGGGCGGGCTATGGAGTACTGGCCAGCGCCGCGACGCGCTTTTTCGACAGTGAGTTACCCAGCTTGGTTGAGGCTCATCCCAATCTGGCAGACTACATTGCGCGGATGCGGCAGCGCTTCTTCCCCAGCGATCGCTGGCCCATGATGGGCTAGCGGTGGGCGTTGCGCGCGGTCAGGTTTTCAGGACGTTCCGCGCGAGCGTCTTCAACCTGCTGCCGTCGGCCGCGCGCACGGTGATCGTCGCGTGGCCGGTCTAGCTAAGCTTGTAGTCTTCGACTGTGCCGCTTTGACCTATGTGAGTGCCCGCGATCACTACGCAGCTATCGCCATTGTTGAGCGCAGTGGCGTCCACTGCCTATCCGCCGTGCTTGTTCAGCTCGTCGCCGCTCAGCGTCACCACGTGCAGCAGGTTGGTTGATCCGGGCACACCGAACGGCACCCCGGCCAGCGCGATCAGTTTCGATCCGGCGCTGCCAAAGCCCTGCCGCAGGGCCATCCGCTTGCCCTTGGCGATCATCTCTTCAAAGCTGCCGATGTCCCGGGTCTGGACCGCATGCGCGCCCCACAGCAGCGCCAGCCGCCGCGCGATCTTGGCTGAAGGGGTCAGCACCAGCATCGGCACGGCCGGACGCTCACGCGCCACCCGCCGCGCGGTTGAGCCCGACCCCGTAAACACGATGATCCCCGCGACAGTCACGGTCTGCGCGATCGTCGCGCTGGCCTGTGCCAGGGCATCGGCGGTGGTCGCATCGGGGATCACTTCGGTGAAGTGGACCCGCTCGGCATAGCCCGGATCGCTTTCGACCTGCAGCGCGATCCGGTGCATGATCGTCACCGCCTCGACCGGCCAGGCCCCGGCGGCGGTTTCGGCTGACAGCATCACGGCATCGGCCCCGTCGTAAACCGCATTGGCCACATCGGACACTTCGGCCCGGGTCGGCGCGGGGCTCTCGATCATCGATTCGAGCATTTGCGTCGCCACCACCACCGGCTTGCCGCTGCGCCGGGTGGTGGCGACGATCCGCTTCTGCAGCGGCGGCACTTCCTCGGGGTTGAGTTCGACCCCCAGATCGCCGCGCGCGACCATGATGCCATCGCTGAGCTCGATGATTTCCTCGAGCCGGGTGATCGCGGCGGGCTTTTCGATCTTGGCCATCAGCGCGGTCTGCGATGTGCCCATCAGCTTGCGCGCTTCGGCGACGTCTTCGGGGCGCTGCACGAACGACAGCGCGATCCAGTCGGCCCCCTGATCGAGCGCAAAGGTCAGATCGCGGCGGTCCTTTTCAGTGAGCGCCGGGACCGGCACCACCGCATCGGGGACGTTGACGCCCTTGCGGTCAGAGATCACTCCGCCGACTTCGGCCGAGCACAGGATGCGGGTCTCGTCCGCCTCGATCACCCGCAGCCGCAGCTTGCCGTCATCGATCAGCAGCCGCTGGCCCTTTTTCATCACCCCGAACAATTCGGGATGCGGCAGGCAGACCCGGTGCTCGTCACCCAGCGCCGGATCGCGGTCGAGCGTGAAGTGGCCCGAATGGCGGATTACCGCCTTGCCGCCTTTGAACTGCCCCACGCGCAGCTTGGGCCCCTGCAGATCGCACAGCACCGCCACCGACATCCCCAGCGCCTTTTCGACGCTGCGGATATTGGCGATAGTTTCAGCGTGCGTGGCGTGATCGCCGTGGCTCATGTTGACGCGGAAGGCATCGGCCCCGGCGCGCAGCAGCTTCTCGATCATCTCCGGCGTGCGGCTGGCCGGGCCCAAAGTCGCCAGGATCTTGATTTTTCGTCCGCGCAGATCGAGCTTTGCCACAGTTACATCTTCCCGTTTGAACCTGCGCTATGGCAAAGAAGTGACGAAACCCCAAGGAAACCCCGATGAGCTGTTCTGAAAATACGAATGTAGACCCGGCTGACCCGCTCGAGGCGCTGGACGACGCGGTCGCGGCGGCGGCGTTCCGGCGGCTGGTGCGGCATTTGCGCCACCGGCATGATGCGCAGAACATCGACTTAATGGGGCTCAGCGGGTTTTGCCGCAACTGCCTGGCCGACTGGATTGTCGAAGCGGGGGCGCCCTTGGACAAGGTGGCGGCGCGCGAGGTGATCCACGGGCTGCCCGCAGCAGAGTGGAAAACGCGGTTCCAGAGCGAGGCAACACCCGAGCAATTGGAACGCATGGCGGCAAGCGTGGCGAAAAACGCCTGACTATCCACAGCCTTGGCTTTGCCCGAATCTGTTCGGCTCGCTATCGGCGTGGCGAGCACTACCGCCTGACACTGGAAACCTGACCCAATGGCCGAAACCACCGATGATCGCCTGCGCCTGCTGATCGAGCGCGTCGAACGCCTCGAAGAGGAAAAGAAGGGCATCGCCGACGACATCAAGGACGTATATGGCGAGGCCAAAGCGGTTGGTTACGACGCCAAGATCATGCGCAAGGTCGTCGCGTTGCGCAAAATGAAGCCCGATGACCGCGCCGAGATGGAAGCGATCCTCGATCTCTACAAGGCGGCGCTGGGGCTGGGTTAATTGCCCTTGGCGTAACTCTGGGCTAGGGGCGGCGCAACTCCACCCTAGCGACAAGATGTGACCCATGGCCGGCCATTCCAAATTCAAGAACATCATGCACCGCAAGGGTGCGCAGGACAAAAAGCGTGCGGGCTTGTTTTCCAAGCTTAGCCGCGAAATCACCGTTGCGGCCCGGCTCGGCATGCCCGATCCTGATTTCAACCCGCGGCTGCGCGCGGCGGTCAACGCGGCCAAGGCGCAGTCGGTGCCCAAGGACAATATCCAGCGCGCGATCGACAAGGCCAGCAAGGGTGACGGCGAGAATTACGAAGAAATCCGCTACGAAGGTTATGGCCCGGGCGGGGTCGCGCTGATTGTCGAGGCCTTGACCGACAACCGTAACCGCACCGCCACCAATGTCCGCACCGCCTTTGCCAAGAACGGCGGCAATCTGGGCGCTTCGGGCGCAGTCAGCCACGGGTTCGAACGGCTCGGGCTGATCGAATATCCGGCCAGCGCCGGGGACGAGGACAAAGTCCTCGAAGCCGCGATCGAAGCCGGGGCCGATGATATCGAAAGCGACGACGATGGTCACGCGATCTGGACCAGCATCGATGTGCTGCACCCGGTCAGCCGCGAGCTGGAAAAGGCGCTGGGCGAGGCTGCAGCGGTCAAGCTGGCGTGGAAACCGGGGCTGAAGGTTGAAGTGGACGCCAGTGACGCTGCCACCTTGCTCAAGCTGATCGACGTGCTGGATGACGATGACGACGTCCAGACCGTGTGGGGCAATTTCGAAATTTCCGACGCGGTGATGGAGCAGTTGGGCTGATCATAATCGGCCTCGATCCCTCGCTGTCATGCACCGGCTGGGGGGTGATCGCCAAGACTGGCAACCGGCTCAGCCATGTTGCCAACGGACAGGTCAAGACCGATCCCAAGCTGCCTTTGGCGCAGCGGCTGGTGGTGCTGGACGCGGCCTTGGCGGCGGTGATCGCTGAATTTCGCCCGGAAAGCGGCGCGGTCGAAGAAGTGTTCGTCAACAGCAATGCGCAGTCCACGCTTAAACTGGGCCAAGCGCGCGGGGTCTGCCTGCTGGCCTTGGCGCGAACCGGGATGCCGGTCGGCGAATATGCCGCGCGGCTGGTCAAGAAGGCGATTGTTGGCACCGGCGCGGCGGACAAGGCACAGGTCCAGGCGATGCTGGGGGTGCTGCTGCCCGGGGTCAAACTGGCCGGCGCCGATGCCGCCGATGCGCTGGCGGTGGCAATTGCTCACGCGCATTTGCTGCGCGGCTAGGGTTTACTCGAAGGCGGCCACGTCATCGTCTTCAAACCCGGTGCCGCGGCTGAGCGCGAAGGCTCCGCGCACACCGTTGAACAACAAGACCGTAATCGCGGCGGTCATGAAGGCGCCGCCAAAGCTTAGCGTGGTCAATTTGATCAGGCATTCGATCGCGGCCAGTGCAGCGGCAATGCTGCCCGCGATCAGACCTTTGCCCAGCCGCAGCCGCAGGCCCGCGACCAGCCCGAGCAAAGCCTCAAACCCCGCGCCCGCCATCGCGGCGATCCCTTCAGGCGTGGTGTAACCGGCCATGCCGCCCAGCAGCGCCGCGCCCAGCACCGCCAGCACGCACAGCGCAAACGCCGCCATGCTGCCCTGCCGCGTCGCGGTCTGCGCGCCTGCACGGGTGCTGAGGTCGACTTGCCAGAACCTCGACTTGTTATCACCAAATGCCATTCTTGCGCTCCTTTGCCGCCGCGTGTTTTCAGCAAGCTGGTACATTGCGCAACCTTTGGTTCAGGTGGGCGTTTGTATCGGGAGCCTCAAACCAATGGAGCTTTCGTCCAATGCCCCGTTTCAAAATTCTCTCGCTCGCCGCGGTGGCCAGCCTAGCGCTGTCTGGCTGCATGGCCAGCCGTTACCAGATTTCCGATGCGCTGATGCGCTATGGGCTTGACCGGAATGAAGCCAGTTGCGCCGCAGAATTTCTGCGTGGGCACCTGTCTACCCGGCAGGTTGACCGGCTGGCGGACGCGGCGCGCTATTACCGCAGTGACAATGCGCTGACCTTCGGCGATCTGATCCGCGTAGCTGGTTCGGTGCGCGATACCCAGACGGTGGTCGAAGTGGCCGGGGCAGCAGTGGCCTGCAAGCTAGGCGCCAACCTGCGGGTTCCGGGCTTCTAACGACTCCGCCTACAAATCCTCGCGCATGATGGCTGCCTGGTAGGTCCAATTGGGATCGGCCCGGCAGCCGCCCGCGCGGACATAAACGCAGACCTTGAGCGCCGCATTGGCG
>JANNYT010000051.1:0-8635 GCA_031410255.1 Novosphingobium sp.
ATCCAGCCGCTCTTGCGGGTCAATTGGCGGTTCGGGCCAGAACGCCGCAGCCAGAATGCCCAGCAACGGGATCGCCGCGATCGTGGCGACGAATTTAAGCGAGCCGCGAATCCACGCGCGCCGGGCCTGACGGCGGCTGTCTGCAACAAAGGCCGCGTTATCGTCGCCGAGCACGAACAGCGCGTCGCCGGTCATCGGGTCTTTCTGCGCGGTCGCGCGCTCGACGATGGTCAGCTCTTCCGAAGTCAGGAAGGTATGCGTCCGCTCAAACCCTTCGCGCCGGTCAGAGACAATCTTTTCAATCTCGAGCAAGTCCTTGCGCTCGCTGCTGCGCCGCTCGGCAATCCGCGCCGCCAGCGCATCGTGCGCCACTTCGTAATGATCGCCGACCAACCGCAGCAGCCGCCGGTTTTGCAGCACAGTCAGCGCCGCGCTCAGCCACCCGGCGCAGCTGGGTAACCGCGCCGCGACTTCGGCGGCGGTGCTGGGCTGCTTCGTCCCGCTGACGGTAACGAATTCATCGAGCAGACGTGCAACGCCGCCCTTGGCTATCCCGGTTCCGCTGGCTTCGAGCTCGGCCTGCAAGGCCGTGACCTGTTCGTCGAGGAACCCGGCCATGATGTCGCCCAGCTTGCCCGCCTCGTCGACTTGCGCATCAGTGAAGGTTAGCGGCCCACTGCCCCCAGCTCGCGCCGCGCCGCGCCACAGATGATCGAGATAGACCTGCAAGTACGCCAGCGCGACACCCATATGCTTTTCATCGAGCTGGGCGATGATCTTGCGCGCGGTATCGGCGCCATGTTCCAGCGTGATCCCGTGCGCGGCGGTGGTGCCGAGGATCACCTTCTCGACATTGCTGTGCGTCATCGTTTCCACGCGCAGCCGCTTGTCAAACAGGCTGGGCACCGCGCGTTCGAACGGGTCGAGCATGGCGAGGTATTCCTCGCGCAAAGAAACGATGATCCGGCACGAGACGTCGGTGCCCAGCACCGCCTGAACAGTCGCGTAGAACTGATCCTGCTCAGCCTTGCTGCCCAGCACATATAGCTCTTCAAACTGGTCAAAAATCAGGAACAGCGGGCGAAGGTGATCGAGGTAAACCGAGCGCACCGCCTCAGGCACCGTGGCACCCGCTGCCAGCGGGGTAATCGCCAATGCCTGCAGCGCCACCAACAGCGCCGCATTCAGATCATCACCGCGCCGGACGTTGATCGGTAACCAGTTGGTCGGGCTGAATTTTGACGTAAGTCCGCACTGGATCAGGCTGGTCTTGCCGGTACCCGATGCGCCGTAAACCAGCACCAGGCGGGATTCGCCCAGCAGGCGGTACAACGCCTCGATCTCCTCATCCCGGCCGAAGAATACGGAGCGGTCGTCCTGCGTGTAAGCATCGAGGAACTTGAACGGCGAGGCAACGCCGGGCGAGATGGCGGGGGGCCCATTGGCGAGCGGCGCGGTCATCGGCGGGCCACCATTGCGCGGTACTCCTGATAGAGTTTGAGCATCGGCGGATGCGACTGGTCGAACGGCGGCGGCATCACCGCGCGGATCTCGATCCGATCGCTATCCTCGCTGATCTGGGCATAATGCAGCGTATCGGTCGCCGCATCGTACCAGTGGAAGAAGTAGAGGTTGGTCCCGGCATTGGCGGTCAGCGCGTTCTGATCAATCACGAACGGCGAGAGGTTAAGGTAGCTCGAAACGTCATCCAGATTCTTGAGCAGGATCACCGATTCGTTGTCGGCAAAGTTGAGCAGAGCCTGGGTATCATCCTTGTAAAGCGCCGCCGCTGCCCGGTCGAGCACCACCCGGCGGTGCAGGTATGAGGCATTCTTTTTGCGGGTGCGGCTGATCTTGATCTCCTTGATAGTCGCCAGCTTGTAGCCGACCACGAAGGTCAGGACGTAGAGCGCGGCATCAAGGTGCCCGTCGGCTTGAGCGGCCAATTCGGCGATCTTGGCGGGATCGAGCGTGCCATCGTGGATCGCGCCGCGCATCGAGTTCATGAACACTTGCGCCGCTGCGCAGTCGGCCTGCTGCATCGCCCCAGCCAGACCCGCGCATTGGGTCATGTAGGGCTCCACCTGATTGGCCTGCAGCGCAGCGGACAGCGTGATGGCAAAATCGAGGTAATCGAACCGCGCGGCGCCCGCTTCATCAAGCCCGTTGAACGCCTCGATTGCTTGCCATTGCGCAGGTGTCAGCGTGATTTTGCCGGCCTGGTCTTCGAACAAGTCCCACAGCTGCGCCAGCAGCGCAAAAGCGACGAACCGCGTGGTGATGTCATAGGTCGCCACCGCCAGCCGCAGCCGCGGATCACCCATTTGTCCGCCTGCAAACAATATCCGCAGCTTCTCCCCAATTGGTGAGGGGAAGGCGTTGATGATCCCTTCACGGACCAGCCGCTCGTCAACCGTGCCATCGCGGCTGAGCTTGCGCTCCAGCTCCATCCGTTCCTTGAAGCCGCTGTCAAAATCGCCCACCGCGCTCGCTTGCCGGGCGATCAGGTTGACGCTGGGCGTGCCGATCGCGGTGGCGGTCGCGGGCGCCGCGCTGGAGATCACGAAGTCGCTCGCCTTGTTGTCAGGCAGGGTCCAGGCGAGCGACGCCTCCTTGCCCGGCGCGACGTACAGCCCCCATTTGGCCGCGCCGACCACTGGCGGAACGTCGTTCCCGACGGTCATCGAGCGGGTTTCAATCTCGATCGCGCTGCCCTTGGCGGTAGCGACCAAGGCCTTGGCGTGGGCAAAGGCAAAGTCGATCGTGCGGCTGCCGGTGGGATCAGCCAGCGCACCGTAAAACGTCTTGGCAAACTGCAGCGCAATATCGTCTTCAACCGGGGCCGAAGTGGCGATCACCGCTGGCACGCCCTTGGCCAGCAGCGCTTCGACGTGGCCCTGCGTGGCGCAGCCATTGAGGAACACCAGTTTGAGATTGGGCAGCGAACCCAGCAATTCAGCCAGCCCGCCGCCGTGCGCCTCGGCATTACCGCCGCCGCTCGCCTCCAGATCGAGCGCCGAGCCGTTGGCGTGGCCGCCGTAATGCAGCATCGCCAGATCATTGCCATAACGCCCGATCAGCGTGAACAGCCGCTCGATCGTGGCGCCCTGTTGCACCTCCAGGTCGATGAACCCGCCGTCCTTCTTGGCATGCAGCGCATCGCTGATCGCATCGCTTTCCTGCTGCAAACTATCCAGGAAGCGGCCTTCATCGTTGGCAAAAGCGGCGAGAAAGACTGGTTTGGTGCTCATGCGTTCCACTCCACGGCATTCAGCGCGGCGCGGCCGGCCGGGCAGCTGAAATAGTTGAGGTGATGGCAAGCGACCGTCGCGCGGGTGGCCGGATGATCGCCCAGCACATCGTCAAGCAGGACCGAGTGGAGCTTGACCGCGATATCGTTGGTGCTGTGATCAAACAGCAGATCGAGCGGGGCCGAGCGCGTGATCCGGGCCAGCAAGCCATCGAAATAGGCGCGGTCATCGGGCTGATAGGCATCAATATCGCCAGCCAGAATCGTATAGCGCGTGGCGGGCGCGCCAGCGGCGTTGAGCGAGGTAATGAAATCCGATCCCGGCGCCATCTGCTCGAGCGTCTTAGTGAGCTTGGCCGACGCGCTGAGCACTCCGGCAATGCTGGCGCAGACCGGCAGGGTCACAACGAAATTGCCCCCCAGTGACAGCAAGGCAAGCAGCACCTTGCGAGCCTTGCCCACTTCGCCAAACGGTGATCCGGCATTAGGCGTGCCGCACATCACCAGATGATCGACCACGGCGGCGCCGTCTTCCTTCTCAATCAGCCAGCGCGAGACCAGCCCGCCCATTGAATGCGCCAGCACGGTTAAATGCTTGCCGTCGTCTGCGCCCAGCCCGACCGCTGCCAGATCAGCTTTGAAATTGCGGCTGGTTTGATCGATCGGCGTGGTCAGGTTCTCATAGTCATAGGCCAGCACGCAATCAAAGCCCCTGCTCAACCCAGCGGCGTGCAGCCCTTCGAGCATGCCGCGGGTATCGCCGATGATCCCGTGGACGACCACCAGCACGCGGCTGGCCGCCTTGACCGCAGTCACCACCCCGTCACTGGAATAGCTGGCGGCGCCCGCCGCATCGAAGCTGGCCAACCGCAACCGGTTGACGTGATCGCTGCCCAGCACCGCCTTGAAGAAATACATCCGTAGCGCCCCGCCCAGGCTGCGCTGATCGACCAGCGGGGCGGGCACTTGGCTGATCTCGATTTGCGTCGCGCCGGTCTCATCGGTCCAGAAATCGCCCGCTGGCACCAGATAAGCCCCGTCGCGCACCAGCGGTATGATCACTTCGTCCTTGGCCGGTTTGAGGTCGAGCGTCACTCGCAGCGGCGCGGTTGCGAGCTTAGCCGGATCGGAGATATCGGTGATGTCGAGCGCCGCCGCCGCGCTGCCGCGCCCACCCGCCAGCGGCGCGGGGTAGATCCCGGCGGCGGCCAGCGCGCCGGTGAAGCGGTCTTCAGCGCTGATCCCGCGCGCATCGCCCAAGGTCGTGACCACCGCCAGATTGGCCGTCACTCCGTCATGCGCGGCAACTGTGATCTGCCCGTCGGCCAGAGTGGCAACCTCCGCCCCGACCTGCGCAAGTTGCGGGGTCAGTCGCACGGTCATGGGAATCGTGAACCAGTCGTCGTCGATCGCCTTGGTCGCGGCGAGCATCTCTTCGCGCCCACCCATCCCGCGCGCATCTGACAGCGATTCCATCGTCAGCTGGAAGGTGTCGACCGGTTCAGTGGTCAGCACCAGCTTGAGCTGCTCGACCGTTTCCGCACCATCGTCGAGCCACAGGTTGGCCTCCGGGCTGGCGGTGCCGTCCTGCTGGGTCAGTGACAGCACGGTCGGCTGATCGCCCGGTGCAATCTGATCGTGCGCCTTCAAGGTGACCGAATAGTCGCCGCCAAAATGCAACAAGGCCAGATAGAGCGGGCGACCGGTGGCATTGCGGACCCGCAATTCGCCTGAAACCCCGCCCCAAGTCCCATCGCCATTGCGCTCGACCGGGATGGTCAGCGCGGGCGCTTCGTGCAGCCGTTCGCCGCCGCCCGGCAGTTTCTGCGCATAAGTGAATTTGACTTTGCCGGGATCGAGCTGCGGTGCGGGATTGTTCAGCGCCAGCAGCCGCCGCCACTGCGCCACGTGGACCAGCGCGGCGAGCAGTTCCTTGTCCCGTTTGGCCGGATCGCTGAGCGCAAAGCTGGCTGCAGTAACCTCATCATCGATGCGGTACAGCTCGAGCCGATCATCCACCGGTTCCAGAGCGTAGCCGTCATCGGGTTCGTCCGGACCGGCCAGCTGCGCGGTCCGCATCGGATCATCACGCAGCACTTGCTCGATCTGTCCGCGCAGATCATCCGGCCCCTTGAACCGCACCCGCAGCGGCGGCTCGGGCATGGTGGTGACACTGGCGAGGTAGCGCGCAGCGGGATCGGCGGCGAAATCGGGCATCACATCGCTGCGGGTCGCGCCCACCTTGGTCACCGCGGCATTGCCCAGCACCGTGCCGGGATCATTTTCAGCCGACAGCGCCAGCATCACTGGCTTGGCCGGGCTGAGCGGCAATCCGGCCAGCGCCCCGCAATCGGCCTTCCACACCTCGCCCACCTTGCTGACATTATAGGTCTTGCGCCCGATCGTCCGCGCCCGGCCCAGAAAGCCCTGCCAGCCATCGAACCCGGCAATCGCCTCAAACTGGGGACGCTGGGTGCCGCTGTCGACGCTGCGGACATATTCGCCGACGCGTACCCTGGCCCGGCCGAACAGCTCGGCATAAGACAGGTCGCCATTGGTTTCGCGCAGCACATCGAACAGCGACCGCGTGAAGATCCCGCGGCTGTGGACCAGGTCTTCCTTGGCCGTCTCATCTTTGTCGCAGGCCGCCATCAGCATATGGCGGCTCTGCGGGATCACCAGCGGCGCGCCCTTGGCGATCAGCGCGGCATACTGGCCTTCAAGGTAGCTTTCTATGTGCCGGGGAAAGTTGCCCGCGCCCACCCCGCGCACGCCCAGTTGCGACGCGCCCTCCAGATCGCGGGTGCCGGTGCCCGAATGGCAGCAATCCAGCACCCAGGCGATGTGCGGCTCGTTCTTGGAGAGTTCGGAAATCAGCCAAGCCAATTCCTTGTCAGCGAGATCGAAATTGCCGTCGAGCCGGCTGTCATGGCAGACCAGCCCCTCATCGCGCTTGTCGCCATCAAAGCGCAGAAATTCGGGCGCGGCGGCCGATCTGGCCCCGTGGCCGCTGTAGTGCAGAAAAGCGACATCATCCTTGCCGGCTTGCCCCAGATGGGCGCGGATTTGCGCGATCACGTTGGCGTAAGTGGCATCGCTGTTGGTCAGCTTGAGCAGCGCAAGATCGCTGCAGTGGTGGGCCAGGTAATCCTCGACATCGGCCACATCATTGACGCAGCCCTCGAGCGAACGCGTGCCTTCAGGATAGCTGTCTATCCCGATCAGCAGCGCATAGACTTTGCCCATGGTTTTCGCCTTTCGCAGCACCGAAGCGCGCGACCCACGCAATTGCTCTCACGCTTTGCGAGCGAGGTCAAAGCATTATGCTAGAACAGTCGCGCGCCATCCGGCACCGGATGATCCGGCGCAAACAGGATCACCGCGCCATCCACGTCGCCAAAGCCCAAGGTGAGCACTTCGGACATGAATTTGCCGATCTGGCGCGGCGGAAAATTGACCACGGCGGCGACCTTGCGCCCGGGCAGGTCAGCCAAGGCATAGCGACCTGTGATCTGCGCGCTCGATTTCTTGATGCCGATCGCCGGGCCGAAATCGATCACCAGCTTGAACGCCGGTTTGCGCGCTTCGGGGAACGGCTCGGCCGACAAGACGGTGCCGATGCGGATATCGACGGCGAGGAACTGATCGAAGGTAATCTCGTCTCCGCGCGGTGCATCAGGATCATGCGCCAGGTGCATCTCATTCCAGCTCCAGAATGACCGCGTCCACCGCCAGGCTCTCACCTGCCTTGGCATTGACCGCTTTGACCGTGGCGCTCTTTTCGGCGCGCAGGATGTTCTCCATCTTCATCGCCTCAACCACTGCGAGCGGCTGACCGGCCTCAACCTTGTCGCCCACCTTGACGCTCAGCGAGACCAGCAGCCCCGGCATCGGACAGATCACAAACCGCGACAGATCGGGCGGGACTTTCTCAATCATGTGCTGGGTCAGCGGCGCGATCCGCGCGGGCAAGACCTGCACCTGATGGATGGCCCCACGCGTGGTAAGCTTGAAACCGGTGCGGGTCGGGGTGATTTTGATCCCATAAACCACTTCCCCGACTTCCGCCTCGATCAGCCGGTCACCGGGAGTAAATTCGAGCGCCAGATCGACCGGCACGCCATCGACGGTGATCTCTTCGTCGAGCGAGACCGCGAAGGTCTTTCCGGCAATGCTCACCGACCAGTCGTAAGGTGGCTCAAGCTCGCCATTCAGCTGCTGGTCGATCTGCCGCGCCCGGTCAGCCCGCGCCGTGGCGAGGAACCCGGCGACAGCCGCGAGGTGGCTCAAGACTTCGTCCGAAGTCGCCGCGCCGTGGAAACCGTCAGGGTATTCCTCGGCGATGAACCCGGTGGTGATTTCGCCAGAGCGGAAGCGCGGGTGCTGCATGATCGCGCTGACGAAATCGATGTTGTGGCCCAGGCCTTCGATCTCGAACGCATCCAATGCGGCGATCTGCTTGTCCGCCGCTTCGTCGCGGGTCTCGCCCCAGGTCACCAGCTTGGCGATCATCGGGTCATAGAACATCGAAACTTCGCCGCCTTCGTAAACTCCGTCATCGACGCGGATGCCATCGACCCCGCGGCGGCCGTTGGCGGCACCATCGTCTTCCCAGCCCGGCACCGGCGGGTCATAGCGCACCAGCCGCCCAGTGCTGGGCAGGAACCCGCGATAGGGGTCTTCGGCGTAGACCCGGTTTTCGATCGCCCAGCCATCAATGCCGATATCGGCCTGCGTCATGGCGAGCTTTTCGCCGTACGCGACGCGGATCATCTGTTCGACCAGATCGATCCCGGTGATCGCCTCGGTGACCGGGTGCTCAACCTGCAGCCGGGTGTTCATTTCGAGGAAGTAGAAGCTCTCCCCGCTGGGGTCCGCGCCGCTGACGATCAGTTCGACCGTTCCCGCTGAGTAATACCCCACCGCACGCGACAGGGCGACCGCCTGCTCGCCCATCGCCTGCCGCATCTTGGGCGTGACGAACGGCGATGGCGCTTCCTCGACCACCTTCTGGTGGCGGCGCTGGATCGAACATTCGCGTTCGTTCAGGTAAAGGATGTTGCCGTGCTGGTCGCCGAGGATCTGGATTTCGATGTGGCGCGGGTTGAGGATGAATTTCTCGATGAACACGCGCTCGTCGCCGAACGAATTGAGCCCCTCGCGTTGAGTCGCCTCGAAGCCCTCCTCGACATCCTTGTCATTATAGGCGAGCCGCATCCCCTTGCCGCCGCCGCCGGCGCTGGCCTTCATCATCACGGGATAGCCGATCTCACGGCTGACCGTCAGCGCCTCGGCAGTATCGGCAATCGCCTCGGGCGAGCCGGGCACGGTGTTGACGCCCGCAGCCTTGGCCAGCTTCTTGCTCTCGATCTTGTCGCCCATCGC
>JANNYT010000052.1:0-7408 GCA_031410255.1 Novosphingobium sp.
GCGGTCTGCTCTCTGTGGCACTTTCCCTGGACTTCGCAGCAAGCCACTCGTCCGGCGGGCGTTACCCGCCACCCTTGTTTCGTGGAGCCCGGACTTTCCTCGCGGTTCTTGCGAACCCCGCGGCTGCCCGGCCCCCTGGCGGCTCGCGCAGTAGGGCATGGGCCGCAGGGGTGCAAGCTGGGGGGATAGACGCGTGCAGATGCGCGCTGTATTAACACGGCAATTCCATGGGGAGCCTTTAACATGCCTGACGACAAACCAGCCGCTGAAGTCGATGTCACCAAAGCCTGGGCCGCAACGCAGGACCAAAAGGGTTCTGCCAAGCGTCTGCGGATTTACGCCGCGCTGGCGTGGGTTGTCGCGATCGGGACCGAGATTTTTGGGATCGTCATGCTCAAGCAGCACAAGTTCGATTCGGGCAACCTGGCGCTGCTGATCGGCATTCTGGTGGTGATCGCGGTGTTCGCGATTGGCGGCAGCCTGCTATGGAAGAAGGCCAACCGCCACGATCCGGCCAGCCGCGCCGATGGCTTCCGGTTCTTCGTCCAGAACCAGCTTGGCGCGATCATCACCGTGATCGCCTTCCTGCCGCTGCTGGCCTTGATCTTCCTCGACAAGGATATGGACCCCAAGAACAAGAAGATCGCCGGGGGCGTGGGCGTGGCGCTGGCCTTGCTGGCGACCGTGATCGGGATCGATTTCAAGCCGCCCTCAACCGAGCAGTACACGCAAGACATGAACCAATGCGCGGCGCAGATCAAAGCCAGCCAGCCGACTACCGCCTGCTCGCCCGAAGTTGCCGCGCAAGCGCAGGATATCGCCCGCGATTCGGCCGCAGTAACCGATGCGACCAAGACCGCCGCAAACCCCAATGGGCAAGATGTGGTCTACTGGATCGCGCCTGAAAACGGCGCCAAGAAAGCCACCACCCCGCACGTCTTCCACTTGTGCGACAACGCCAGCACCCTGCGCGGCAAGACCGTCAACCACGGCACCGTGACCGAAGCCTACGCCGAAAACGCCACCCGCATCACGATGCAGATCCCGATGGAACAAGGCCAGTGCGGGATTACCAAGGCGAAGGCTGCGGCGGTTCCTGCACCGGCGAGCACCTGACCTGCCACAGCATCCCCTCTCCCCGGCGGGGAGAGGCAGCGCAGCTTGCCCCTTCAGGGGCTAGCGCAGCTGGGTGTGGGGGTTCGGCGCCGGATGGGTAGAACCCCCACTCCAACTCCGGCTAGTTCGCTTCGCTCTCAAGCCTGCATATCCTCTCCCCTGTGGGTAGAGGATAGTACGCTCTTTCACCGCGTTTTCCCGCTATCTCGATCAAGTCAATTGCGCGTTAGCGATTGTTCATCGATCGTTGACCGACCCAATCAAGAAAGTACCGGCAAGCCTCATCTTCGGACTGGAAGCGCTTGATTTGAAACCAGTTCCCTCTCTCGGAATAGTACGTTGCCCAATAATCGGGCTTACCGTCGATCCAGGATTTGATAAATCGTAGCAGAAAGACGTCGCCGGGCATTGGGTCGCGATCAACGCCAAGCACGTCGAATGTCTGAGGTGCAATGTTGGTGGCGATCAACAGATCGTGCAGCTCTTGCCGGTTCATGGCGATCCTTCCACTCTACCGCGTCTTCCCGCTATCCCGGTCGAGCAGCAGCGAGAACAGCATCGCTGAGCATTCGCCGTCGACTTGGCCATCGAGCACGTGCGGACGCCAGCGGCGCTGGAAGGCGCGCATGGCGGCGGTCATGTCGCTGATGTCATAGCCCCAGCGTTCGAGCGCGAGGAAGAACGCGCCGTCGTTTTCAAACGGGCTGGGCCGGGTGACGCGCGGAGTCTTGAGCGCGAGCCGGTGCGCGGCGAGCAGGTCCCAATCGAACAGTTCGCCGGGGTCTTCCTTGCGTGCGGGCGCAATGTCCGAGTGGCCGACCACATTGGCGCGCGGCACGTCCCAGCGCTGGGTAATGTCGGCCAGCAGGGGCAACAGCGCCTCCATCTGCGCCTCGGGGAACGGGACATAGCCAAACTCGTGCCCGGGGTTGACCAGTTCGATCCCGACGCTGGCCGAATTGATATCGGTGATCCCGCGCCAAAAGCTTTTCCCGGCATGCCAGGCGCGGCGGTCTTCGCGCACCAGCCGGTGGACGGTGCCGTCCTCCTCGATGCAGTAATGCGCTGAAACCTGCGCTTCGGGATCGCACAACCGCTCCAGCGCCGCCGCGCCGCTTTCCATCCCGGTGTAATGCAGCACCACCATCGAAACCGGCAGTTGCCGCGCGTTCCAGTTGGGCGAGGGGGTTTCGGCGTGGATCAGTTCGGACATTCAGCTCTACCCCTCCGGCAACACCGCACCCATCACCAGCGCATCGCCGGTCAGCGCGAATTGCAACCCGCCGCCGTGCTGTTCGGCCAGTTCGTGGAGCATCCAGGCCGGCGCAGTGCGGCTCGACAGGTCAGCGATCGGCAGCGAGCCATCGAGCGCGCGGCCGACATCGGGATCGAACGCGATCTTCGGCCCGGCGGCGCGGATCACGATCTCGCTCGCCCCGGCGCGGCTTTCCACGCCAACGTCGAGCGTGCCGCCGCGCACCAGCGCATCGATGCCGATATGCGCGAGGTTGAGCAGCACCTTGACCGCCGGTTTGGGCAGCATTTCCACCCCCAGCGCCCAGTTAAGCGTAATCCGCTCGTTCCCCGCGACCAGCGCATCGACCAGCGCGCGCGGCTCTTCCACCGCGACCATGCTGCCAAAACCGCCCGCCGCCCCAAAGGCCAGCCGGAAAAATTTGAGCTTGTCCGCGCTGGTCCGCGCGCTTTGTTCGAGCAGTTCCATGCAGCGTTTGCGCATTTCGGGATCGCGTTCATCGGCCAGCAATTCCAGCCCGTTGGCCATCGCGCCGACCGGGCTCAGCAAGTCATGGCACAGGCGCGAACAGAGTAAGGCGGCAAGATCTACGCTAGTATCGGTCATTCGGTATCCCTGAATTCAGTTGGCCTCTCCTTAACCCGCCGCGAGTCGCGTGGGAAGAACTTCAAAGCCGTGGCGGCAATCGCGCCACCAAGTGACCGTATCGCCCGCCACAATCGCCCAGATCCGGCCATCACCGCTGGCCCCAGCGCGGTCGGTGGCGCTCGGCTGCGCCAGGCCATTGGGGTGTGAGTGGTAATAGCCCAGCACTTGCAGTCCGCCTGCGCGCGCGGCGCGGTGCGCGGCGATCAAGGCGGCGGGGTCGATCTCAAAATGGCGCTCGGGCGCGGGGTGAACATTGGCGGCGGGGCGCAGTTCAAGCAGCCGCGCGCCCTGCCCCAGCAACAGCCCGCAGCACTCGAGCGGATGCGCGCGTGCTGCTTCTGCGCGCAGTGTTGCCGCTATGCCACTTGTCAGTTCGATTTCCATCGCCATCTGCCTAGCAATGAATGAGGGGGAATCCATTGTTTCCGGCGTGATCGCCAGTGACAGCCAGCGGCTCGACAAGGCGCTGGCCGAGGCCACTGCGTTATCGCGGGAGCGGATCAAGGCGTTGTTAGGCGAAGGCCGGATCTGGCTGGACGGCAAGCTGGCGGCATCGACCAGCGCCAAAGCCCTGGCGGGCAGCAAGTTCGAAATCCGCATCCCCGTCGCGATCCCGCTGGCGGCAGCTGCGCAGGATATTCCGCTGGCGGTGATTTACGAAGACGAACACCTGATCGTGATCGACAAGCCCGCCGGGTTGGTGGTGCATCCTGCTGCGGGGAATTATGATGGCACCTTGGTCAACGCGCTGCTGCATCACGGTGCCGGGCAATTATCTGGGATTGGCGGAGTTGCCCGGCCCGGAATCGTCCACCGGATCGACAAGGACACCTCTGGCCTGCTGGTCGTTGCCAAGACCGATGCGGCGCACGAAGGACTCGCCCGGCAATTTTCCGAACATACGATTGAGCGCGCTTACCTGGCGATTGTCGCCGGGCGGCCGATTCCGGTCTCCGGCACTGTAACCGGATCAATCGGTCGGTCGAACAGCAACCGCAAGAAGATGGCCTTGGTTGAGGAAGGGCGCGGCAAGCATGCGGTTACGCATTACAAGACGCTGGAAAACATGGCCCGTGCGGCCTTAGTCGAATGCCGGCTGGAAACCGGGCGGACGCATCAGGTGCGGGTCCACATGACTTCGATCGGGAATCCGCTGCTGGGCGATCCGGCCTATGGCCGCACGCCTGCGCCGCTCCGTCCGATTCTGGCCGAATTGCACTTCACGCGGCAAGCGCTGCATGCTGCTGTGTTGGGCTTCAACCATCCCGTTCGGGGGGATCCAGTTCGATTTGAAAGCGTTGTACCTGCAGATATGGCAGCGCTGTTGGTCGAATTGAGGCACAATAGCTGAGCATTTGTGGTATAAATGTTTCCCATGTGGCCGCCACCGAGGGACGCCTGTAAAGGGTCGCTTAAGGGTAGGCTGACTAGAAAAGGACGAGTGAACAAGATGTCCGAAGCCAAACGTACTTTGCCGGCCAAGGCTCGCACCACGCTGCCCAGTCTGGGCGCGGAGCAGAGCCTCAACCGCTATCTGACCGAGATCAAGAAGTACCCGCTGCTGACCGCAGAGCAGGAATACATGCTCGCCAAGCGTTATGCCGAGCATCAGGATCCCGAGGCGGCCGCGCAGCTGGTCACCAGCCATCTGCGGCTCGTCGCCAAGATCGCGATGGGTTACCGCGGCTATGGCCTGCCGGTCAGCGAACTGATTTCCGAAGGCAACATCGGCCTGATGCAGGGCGTCAAGAAGTTCGAGCCAGAGCGCGGGTTTCGGCTGGCGACCTATGCAATGTGGTGGATCAAGGCGAGCATGCAGGAATTCATTCTGCGCAGCTGGAGCCTGGTCAAGATGGGCACCACCGCCGCGCAGAAGAAGCTGTTCTTCAATCTGCGGCGGATGAAAAAGAACCTCGACGCGTACGAGGACACCGATCTGCACCCCGATCAGGTCAAGAAGATCGCCACCGATCTCGGCGTGTCCGAGACCGAGGTGGTCAATATGAACCGCCGGATGATGATGGGCGGCGATGCCAGCCTCAACGTCTCGTTCAACGATGACGGCGAAGGCCAGTGGCAGGACATGCTGCAGGATAACGGCCCGCTGCAGGATCAGATCGCCGAAGAGACGCAGGAGGCGAGCAATCGCCATTCCTTGTTGCTCGAAGCGATGGACAGCCTGAACGAGCGCGAGCGTCATATCCTGACCCAGCGCCGGCTGAGCGAAGACCCACAGACGCTGGAAGAACTGAGCCAGGAATACGGCGTCAGCCGCGAACGTGTCCGCCAGATCGAAGTGCGCGCCTTTGAAAAGCTGCAAAAGTCGATGTTGCGGATTGGTAGTGAGAAGCGATTGCTGTCGGCGGCTTGATCACACCGGCATGGTTGCCAGCCCGGCGGCTTGACGGCTAGACGTGGCCGCAATGTTCCGCTTCCTGCGCCCCAATGTCCAGCGTTCACGCCGCCCCGCTGCCAAACGCGGCCTAGTCTCTAACGCCGGTTGGTGGCTTGGGCGGCTGATCGTTTTGTTTCTGGTCGGCAGCCTGGGCCTGACCCTGCTGTACAAATGGGTGCCGGTCCCGGTCACGCTGACCATGGTGCTTGATCCTAATGGCTTCGACAAGGACTGGGCCCCGCTCAGCCGGATCGACCGGACCATGGTCGACGCAGTGATCGCGGGCGAAGACGCGCGGTTCTGCACCCACACCGGGTTTGACCGTGATGCAATCGAACGGGCGATCCAGCGCAACGCCAATAGCAGCCGGCTGCGCGGCGGATCGACGATCAGCCAGCAGACCGCCAAGAACGTGTTCCTGTGGCAGGGCACCGGCTGGACCCGCTATGCCCGCAAAGGCCTGGAAGTGTGGTTCACCTTCCTGATCGAGAATGTCTGGGGCAAGCGCCGGATCATGGAAGTCTACCTCAACGTGGCCGAAACCGGGCGCGGCACTTACGGGGTTGAGGCGGGGACGCAGCGCTATTACGGCCACTCTGCCGCGCATCTGAGTCAGGTCGAGGCCGCGCGGATCGCCGCCGCCCTGCCCGCCCCCAAACGCCGCGAGGTCAACGATCCCTCGGGCTTCACCCGCCGCCACGGCAACGTGATCGCCGCGCGCAGCGGCGTGGTGCGCAACGAGGCGATGGACGCGTGTGTGTATGAGTAAACTCCCATTCGACCAGCTGCTCGAGCGGCTCGAGGCCGAAGGCTATGGCCACTTGCTGGCTGAGAAAGGCACGAAGAACGTCTCGATCTATGATCTGCGCTTGGAACATAGCGGACACCGTGAGCAGCCTTGGCGCGTTTGCGATACAGAGCGCGGTCACGTTCTGAAGACTTACCTTTCCACCGATGACGAAGCTGAGGCGTGTGCGCTGTGGTACGCCAAGGTGAGCAATATGTATCTTCTCCTTCGGACTTGGCCAAGCGTGACGCAAGCGGAACGCGCTGCTGCGGAACTGACCAAAGCGGGTATTAGGACCAGTCGCAACGACCTTCCTGACGACCCCTATTTCAAGGGAATGCGCTATCGCAATTTCGTCGCAGGTCGCGATCTGCACCGCGGCGCAGAAATTCTAGCCGCGATCGACTGACCACAGCACAAAAAGAAAGGGGCGCTGCAGCGCCCCTTTCCCGTATTCTCAGCCTTGACCCAGCCGATCAGTACTTGACCACGAAGGTCGCGCTGACCGTGCGCGGGGCGCCGATCTGGACGAAGCCCGGGCTGCCGTAGCTGGCGATACCGGTCGTCCGGGTATAGGTGTTGGCCTGGATCAGCCCGCCGCCGAACCCGCCGACGTAGAAGCTGTCGAACAGGTTGTAGACGTTGAGCTGAATGTAGGTGTCATCGTTGGCACCTAGCCAGCCCAGCTTGAGCCGGGCATCAAGGTTGACCAGCCAATAGGCGGGGGCCTTGTCAGCATAAATCTCGCGGGTGTTGTTAATCTGCGTGCTTGAGGGAATGATGCCGACGGTGCAGGTCAGCGCGGTTGGGCAAGCCTTGGCTCCGGCGGGAACGTAAAAGCCGGTGTAGGTCGGCAGGTTGGTGTCGTAGATGTAGCGCGGGCCGGTGCGCTTGGCGTTGAAGCCCAGATCCAACGGACCAAAGTGGCCACGCACGCCCAACCCGAAGGTATAGGTCGCCGCACCCGATTCGCGCTTCCCGGCGGTTGGCGCGAGGATCACCGATCCATCGCCGTTCTTGCCGACTTCGATATCGTCGTGAATCTTCGAATCGAGCCAGCTGACCGACAGGTAGAGGTCAAGGTGGCTGTCGGGCTGAACCGCCAGATAGCCGTCAAAACCGTACTTCTTCACGTTGCCCAGGTTCCGATAGACGTTCTGGTCCAGCTCTGGATCGTAAGCCGTCGCCAACCGGTTGTGGAACTGGT
>JANNYT010000053.1:0-5083 GCA_031410255.1 Novosphingobium sp.
GTAAAACGGCACCGCACCTGTGCAGCTGTAACTAAATTAAGCACAATTTCTATCTTCTTTGCTAGCGCAGCGAAGAAATCCAGCGCGGTTTATGCGGCCATGGATTGCTTCGCTGCGCTCGCAATGACGAGGGCTCCTACCTGATCGGGCAATCGGGTGAGAGCCGCATGTCGAGGTAATTGTCGACCGAGCCCATCAGGTCATCCATCTCGTGTTCGAAGAAATGGTTCGCCCGGGGGATTTCCTCGTGGTGGATGGTGATGTGCTTTTGCGTGCGCAGCTTATCGACCAGCTTCTGCACAGAATTTGGGGTCACCACGGTATCGGCCACGCCTTGAATCAGGATGCCCGAAGCGGGGCACGGGGCAAGGAAGCTGAAATCGTACATGTTGGCCGGCGGCGCGACCGAGATGAACCCGCGAATTTCGGGGCGGCGCATCAGCAATTGCATCCCGATCAGCGCGCCAAAGCTGAAGCCCGCGACCCAGGTGGTCGAAGCTTCGGGGTGGATCGACTGGACCCAATCGAGCGCTGCCGCAGCATCGGACAGTTCGCCGATCCCGTTGTCAAAGCTGCCCTGGCTGCGCCCGACGCCGCGAAAATTGAAGCGCAGGGTGGCAAAGCCGCGGTTGGCAAAGGTCTTGTAGAGCGCCATCGTGATCCGCTCGTTCATCGTGCCGCCGGCCTGCGGGTGCGGATGCAGGATCATGGCAACCGGCGCGCGCGGGCGCGAAGCTGGCTGAAAACGGCCTTCGAGGCGTCCTTCGGGACCGGGGAAAATCACTGCTGGCATGAGCTTGGTTACCTGCTTGCTGGCGCACCGCCCGCGGCGTCCGCTGTGAAATCGGGCAGCCGGTCCGGAATGTGCTGGGAATGGGAGAGAGGCGCTATATAGAAATGACCTCTCAAAAAGCAACATTTGCGAACAATGCCCAACAATTCGATCTATCTTGACCACGCTGCCACCACGCCGCTGCTGCCCGCCGCGCGCGAAGCCATGCTGGCTGGGTTCGCGATCTGGGCCAATCCATCGAGCCCGCACGGGGCTGGCCGGACGGCGCGCGCCGCGCTGGAGGACGCGCGCGAACGGATCAAGGCGGCGCTGGGCTGGGATGGCGAAGTGGTGTTCACCTCGGGCGCGAGCGAGGCGCTGACCCTGGCGATCACGCAGTGCGTCCAGCCGCTCCGCGCGGTCAGCGCGGTCGAGCATGACGCGGTGCTGCGCCAAGCCGGGGCGGCGCAAGTGCTTGGTGTGGACGCGCTGGGGCTGGTTGATCCGGCGGCTTGCGCGCTGCCCGGGCTGGTCGCAGTCCAGCAGGCCAACAGCGAAACCGGAGTGATGCAGCCGCTCGAAGCCGTAAGTCGGGCGGTACACGATGCGGGGGGGCTGCTGCTGACCGATGCTGCGCAGGGGGCGGGCAAGTTGCTGCTGCCCGGCACGGCTGACTTGATCGCACTGTCGGCACACAAATTTGGCGGTCCGATTGGGATCGGCGCGCTGCTGGTGCGTGATTGGGCGATGTTGCGCCCCAGCGGCGGGCAGGAACGCGGATATCGCGGCGGGACCGAGAACCTGCCCGGCGCGCTTGCCATGGCGGCGGCGCTGGAAGCGGGGGCGGACTGGTTGGAACAGGCGGTCGCGTTGCGTGATCTGCTCGATCAAGCGGTAACTGTGGCAGGCGGGGAGAGCCTGTGCGAAGCCACCGCGCGGGTGCCGTCGGTTGCAGCATATCGCATGCCGGGCAAGTCAGCCAATGCCCAGCTGATCCGGTTTGACGCGCTGGGCCTAGCGGTTTCAGCGGGCAGCGCCTGTTCGTCGGGCAGCCTGCGCCCCAGTCATGTGCTGGGCGCGATCGGCTATCCGCATGCCGCCGAAGTGATCCGCGTGTCGATCGGCCGCGAGACGACCCGCGCCGAGATCGATCGCTTCATCGCCGCGTGGCACCAGGTGGCGGGGTGATCTACCTCGATTATCAGGCCAGCACCCCGCTCGCGCCCGAAGCGCGCGCCGCGATGCTGCCGTGGCTCGATCTGGCAGGATCGGCCAATCCGCACAGTCCGCACGCACCCGGCCGCGCGGCGGCGGCGGCGGTGGAGGTCGCGCGCGACCAAGTGGCGGCGCTGCTGCCGGCGGGCGGGCGGGTGGTGTTCACCAGCGGTGCGACCGAGGCGCTCAACCTTGCCATTCAGGGCTGCAAGGCGGAGCGGATCGCCGTGTCCGCAATTGAGCACGCCGCGGTGCTCGATACCGCGCGGGCGGTGGCAACGGTGCAGGAACTGCCGGTGGACAGCGCCGGACTGCTCGATCCCGATGTAGCGATAGCGTCAGGGACCGGGCTGGTCGCGGTGATGCAGGTCAACAATGAGATTGGCACAGTACAGCCGGTTGCCGCCTTGGCTGAGCGGGCTCACGCCATCGGCGCGTTGTTCCTGTGTGATGCGGTGCAGGGCGGTGGCAAGCTTGCTGCACCTGTCGGCGCAGACCTGATCGCGCTGTCAGCGCACAAGCTCAACGGGCCCAAGGGCATCGGCGCGCTGTGGGTGCGTGACGGGGTGACGCTGGCCCCGCTGATCCACGGCGGCGGGCAAGAGCAAGGCCTGCGTTCGGGCACGCTCAGCCCGGCATTATGCGCCGGGTTCGGTGCGGCTGCTTCAGTGGCTTTGGCTCAGCGTGAGGCTGACACCGCCCACGTTGACGCACTGTGGCTAGCCGCGCGAGCGGCCTTGCCGGGATGGATCCTCAACGGTAGCGAGACGGCGCGCTGGAAAGGCAACCTCAACCTGCGGCTTGAGGGCCTCGATGTCGCCCGGCTGATCAGCGATTGCCGCCGTATCGCTTTTTCCGCCGGATCAGCCTGCGCCAGCGGGTCGGGCCGGCCCAGCCACGTGCTACGCGCACTGGGGCTGAGCGATGCGCAGGCCAAGAGCTCGATCCGGCTGGGCTTCGGACGCTATACCACGCGTGACGAATTGATCGAAGCGTGCCAGATCATCGACACTGCCGCGCGCGCTCAGGACATGTAATGGTCACAGTCACCTTCATCACAACCGATGGCACCAAGGTCGCCGCCAAGGCGCGCGCGGGGGCGCGGCTGCTCGAAGTGGCGCAGTCTGCCGGGATGCCGCTGGAGGGAACGTGCGAGGGGCAGATGGCCTGCTCGACCTGCCATGTGGTGATCAGCCGCGATTGGTTCAGCCAGCTCCCGCCCGCCAGCGAGGACGAGGAGGACATGCTCGATCTGGCGACCGGGGTCCGCCCGACCAGCCGCCTCGCCTGCCAGATCGAACTGAGCTCGGCGCTGGACGGGCTGGAGGTTCAGATCCCCGGTGAAAGCCGCGATATGCGCGGGCGTTAGGCCGCATGCAGATCAGCCCAGCGCGTCAATCAACGCCTTTGAGAAGGCCGGAATGTCATCGGGCATACGGCTGGTGATCAGGTTACCATCGACCGCAACTTCCTGATCGACCACGTTCGCACCGGCATTGGCCAGATCGGTCCGCACCGATGGCCATGCGGTCAGGGTGCGGCCATCGACTATGTCGGCTTCGATCAGCAGCCACGGGGCATGGCAGATGGCAGCGATCGGCTTGTCGGCGTCATTGAAGTCCTCGATCAGATCGATCGCGGCTTCATTCATCCGCAGAATGTCAGGGTTCATCTGGCCGCCGGGCAACAGCAGCGCGTCAAAATCGTCGGCTGAGACTTCGGAAATCAAGGCTTCAACCGCCACGCTGTCGCCCCAGTTCTTGTCCTTCCAGCCCTTGATCTCGCCCTTCTCGGGGCTGGCCACCAAGGTTTCGAACCCGGCAGCTTCGAGCGCCGCCTTGGGGCCCAGCAGTTCGGATTGTTCAAAGCCATTGGTGGCAAGGATAAGGACGCGCTTGGTCATGGCAGAATGCTCCGGGCAGGTGAGGGGTGAGCCTGCTTAACGGGTGGGAGCGCAAGCCGTTCCAAGCCTGGCGCTTCATTCCTCCCCGGCGGGCACAGCAGGCACCGTGAGCCCCAACCTGCTGCGCAGCCAAGGCCATATGCGCCGCAGCGCCCAGCCCAGTCCCAGCAGCGGCAGCGCGATGGTCAGCAGCGTGATCAGCAGCGCTATCGCCACCCCCAGCACGCCGCCGATGTTGCCCAGCGCCGCCAGGATCGGATCGAGGAAGCTGTTGGACTGCGCGGCGGTCAACGAAGCACCGACCGGCTGATAGTCGATCGTCAGCACGCTGTATGCAACCCGCGCCTGCATTTCGGCCAGCCAGCTGCGCGCCTCGTCAATCTCTTCATTCACTTGCGCCACGCCGCGCTCGGCCTCAACCAGTTCGGCCACGGTGCCTTTGCGGGTGGCCAGCACATCCATCAGCCGGTCGCGCAGCAGGCTGCGGGCGCGCAGCCGGGCCTCGGTATCGACCATGTCCTTGGACAGGTCCTCGCCGCTGATCGAGGCGGATACTTCCTTGCCGCCGACCGCGCCCAACGTACTGGCGAGCTGCGCGCCGAACTTGCGCGCGCTGCCCGATGCCACCGCCAGTTTGAGCCGGCCATGCGCCAGCCCACCGCCGCCATTGTCGCTCGATTGCTCCAGTTCGAGGATCCGGCACCCGCGCGGGCCTTGTGCTTCGCACATGTCGGCGTGCTGGCGCTGCAAGGCGGCGAGCTTGTCAGCGTCGACCTGGAAGCCGTAATCGAACGTGTAAGCCATTTTGGGGAGGCCGACGGGGATTGCGCTGGGGGAGTCTGGCCGCGCCGGGCTGACATCGCCCGATACCTCCGCTGCCGCAGTAGCAGCCTCGGCTGCGGCTTGGGCTGCCGCTTGGGGAGCAACCACGTCCATCGTTTGCACGCGCGGGCTGGTCGCCTCGTGAAAACCGAACTTGTTCTGCGGCGCGACTGACATGGAACGCTGCACCACTTGGTGCACCGGGCGAAAACTGGTCGAGACCATCAACCCAAGCGACGAGACCGCGACCAGCGCGAGGACAGCGGCAACACCTTTACGCGTCATGACCAGCTCCTTCGATTTATGTTATGTGATAATGTTACACAAAAGAAGATCGTCGGCAAGTACCCGCGCGCGCCACAAGCCTCTGG
>JANNYT010000054.1:0-6473 GCA_031410255.1 Novosphingobium sp.
TGGCCAGGCCCAGCATCAGCCACGGCACGAAGGCCGGCCAGCCAATGTCCCGGCAGCGTCGCATCATGATCACCCGGAAATAGATCCCCGTGACCAGCAGCGCCGCAAGGCACAGCAGTGCCGCAGCAAAATGCAGCGACACTGCCGCCGCGATCAGCGCCACGACCAAGGCGGTCGCGACCACTATCTGGGCCCCAAAATAGGCCCAATAGGTCCCGCGCCCGATCCGCGACTTGTCTTCTACTGTAAACGACATTGCCCAGCACCCCTTGTGGTCCGACAGCTCAAGCTGCGATCATGCTGCGTTTTCGGCTAAGATTTAGCTAATGCCGCCCCATACCTGTGCTGCTGGCAAGCCCGTCCATTCAACCGCGATTAAGCCGGCATTGCTTATCCCAATGGCAATCCTACAATTTTCGCTGATCCGCGCGCGAGTCGCGCGGCAGCAACCACAGGGACACCGGTCAATGTCGCAATCAGGTTTCACTCCGTTCGGTCTGGTCAAGGCCGCGCTGGCATCGCTGATGCTCGCGGCGCTGGCGGCGTGCGCTACGCCGTTCAATGCCAACGTTTCGCGCTATTCGGCGCAGCTGCCCGCGCCGCAGGGCCAGACCTTCGCGATCGTCGCGGATGATCAGGCGCTGGCTGGCGGCCTTGAATTTTCGCAATACGCCGGGGTGGTCGCGGGCCGGATGCAGGCGCTGGGTTATGTCCCGGCGGCTTCGCCGGCCGTGGCCGATCTGATCGTGCGGTTTGATTACGGGGTCGACAAGGGCCGCGAACAAGTCCGCTCGACCGGATTTTCCGATCCGTTCTGGGGTCCGTGGGGCGGCTATTCACGCGGCGGCTATTACGGCGGTAACGGCTATTATGGTGGCCACAGTGGCTATTACGGCCGCGGCTATCGTCCCGGTGGTGCCTGGGGTTACGGGTTCTACGATCCGTGGTTCGACCAGGGCTATGAACGTTACACGGTCTACGTCAGCGGGATTACGCTGAAGATTGATCGCCGCGCCGATGGTCAGCGCCTGTTCGAAGGCCGCGCAGAAGCCGCCAGCATGTCTAATCGCCTGCCGTACCTGGTGCCCAACCTGGTCGAGGCAATGTTCACCGACTTCCCCGGCCGCAACGGCGAAACGGTGCGGATCTCGATCGCTCCGGAAAAAAACAAGCGCTGAAAATCCCGGCCCCATAGCGGCCTCGTCCGCAGCTCTGCCCCCTCCCCGCCGGGGAGGGGGTTTCGAGCCGCATTTAGCAAAAACTTCAGCGCGCCCAGCCGGCGCGGTCAGCGATTGCGTGACGCCAGATCAGCGGCGCGGGCGTTGCGATCCACGTAATTGGCAACCGCGATGTCGCGCTGCTGCATCGCTGCTGCGCGAGAAGCGCTGCGGCAATTTCGCACCGCCCGATTGGATGCCAGATCCTTCGCGCTCAGCTCGCTGCAGACCTGGCGCACCGCCACCTCGATCCGCCGGTCCAGCGCATCGCGCCCTTCGGCGCGCTCAAGATTGAGGTCGGCGTAGGGGACCGACTGGCTGACAAGCTCAATCGCCTGAGCATTGAGCGGAGCGGCAAGGGCTGCCGCAGAGATAAATACAGAAACGGGAATGAAATATTTCAAGTACACAGCTATTCTCCTGCAAATCGTATAAAGACACTGTCTCGTGCGACCCGCACCACTGCCCTTGAGGCATCTACTTCCCAGTAAGATTGGCATTATTTTTTGTAATTGAGCCGATTTCGCTCTATTCTGCGACTGAAATACCAATTTTTTCTTTGGTTTTTTCTGATCGCACAGCCTCATCGCACAGGCGAAAGACATTATTGTGAAATACAGCACCATTTCACTTGATTGACTGAATATGACGCGTCGACGTTCAAGGCCGCGACTTCGCCGCGCGCCCCGTCCCAATGGTCAATAATATCGCCGATCAGCGCAAAGCGCGGCTCAGGCTTTGAGCGACACCACGCCGCCGGTGCTGCCAAACCCGCCTTCACCGCGCGCGGTTTCGTCCAGCTCGTCGCTGACCAGCCAACTGGCGCGGGTAACCGGCGCGAGCACCAGTTGCGCGATGCGATCGCCCCGGCGGATCTCGAACGGATCGCTGCCGTGGTTGATCAGGATCACCTTCAGTTCGCCGCGATAGTCCGAATCAATTGTGCCGGGCGAATTTGGCACCGTAATCCCATGCTTGAGCGCGAGACCCGAACGCGGGCGAACCTGCACTTCAAACCCCAGCGGGATCGCTATGGCTAGCCCGGTAGCAACCGCATGGCGTGCGCACGGGGCCAGCGTCAGATCCTCTGCCGAAAGCACATCCATCCCGGCTGCGCCTTCAGTGGCATAAGCTGGCAGCTCCAACCCTTCCCCATGCGGCAACCGCTTCACCCGCACCGGAACCTCACTTGGCGAGTGCATCGGCGATCCTTTCGACGAGCGCCTTGGCGACATCGTCTTTCGCCATTTCGGGCAGTGATTCGACAGTCTTGGCGGTAACGATATGCACCGCGTTGCGCTCTCCGCCCATCACGCCTTTGCCGGTCGGGCCCGACACGTCGTTGGCCACGATCCAGTCCGCGCCCTTGCGCTTGCGCTTGGCCTTGGCGTTGTCGAGCACTTGCTCGGTCTCCGCCGCAAAACCGACCACCAGTTTGGGACGCTGATCGCTGACCGAGACCATCGCCAGAATATCGGGGTTTTCGGTCAGCCGCAGCGCTGGCGGGGCCGAGCCGCGCTTTTTCATTTTCTCGCCGCTGATGTCACTGCTGCGCCAATCGGCCACCGCCGCGACCATCACCGCGACATCGGCGGGCAACGCTTTCTTGACCGCTTCGGCCATTTCGCGCGCGGTTTCGACCTGGATCAGATCAACACCGGGCGGACAGCTGAGCGCCACCGGCCCAGAGACCAGCGTAACCCGTGCACCAGCGCGCGCCGCGGCGGCGGCGATGGCATAGCCCTGCTTGCCCGAGCTGCGATTGGCGATGTAGCGCACCGGATCAATCGGTTCGTGCGTCGGCCCGGCGGTGATCAGCACGTGCCGCCCGAGCAGCGGGCCGTCAGCCGGTAGCGCCGCATCATCCCCGGCAAAGTCAGGCTGACCGGCCAGCGGGTCGGCCAAGAAATCGGCCGGCAGCACTTCGGGTGCGGCGTCGGGATCATCCTTGACCAGATGGTTGATCGCATCGGGGTCGGTCGGCGGAGCAGCCTTGGCCTTGCCCTTTTTGGACAGGATCGGCGCGCTCAACAGCACTTCGTCGGCGGGCACTTCGGGTAGCGCCTCAGCCTCATACAGCACATTATCGTCGTGCAATTCAGGCGCGTCTAGATCGATAATCGGGCCAGGGCTATTACGCGCGATCAGCCCGGACGAGAGCCCGCCGATCCCAAAGCCTTCGCTTTCACCGGCTTCAAGCGCGCCCTGCCCCAGCTTGGGATCAGGCGCGGGCAGCAGCAATGTCTCAAGGCCCAGCAGCTGGCAGATCGCGTTCCACACGGCCACGGGCTCGGGCAAGCGGCCAGCGCCGTATTCACCGCAGGCCATCGGCCCTTCATCGGGATCGAGCACATGCACGCCGCGCGCGATCAGGTTCTTGACGTTGTCCTGCGTAGCGGAATGCTCCCACATCCGCACGTTCATCGCTGGCACTGCCAGCACCGGCTTGTCAGTAGCCAGTAGCAAGGTCGTCGCCATATCGTCAGCGATGCCGTGCGCCATCTTGGCGAGCAGATCGGCGGTGGCAGGGCAGACGACGACCAGGTCGGCGCTGCGCGAGAGCTGGATGTGGCCCATCTCAACCTCATTGGTCAGATCCCACAAGGTGGTGTGCACCGGGTTTTCGCTGAGCGCGGCCAAGGTCATCGCGGTGATGAATTTGGAGCCGCCCTCGGTCAGCACACAGCTGACCTCGCCGCCGCCCTTGCGGATCAGGCGCACCAGCTCGCAGGCCTTGTAGGCCGCGATGCCGCCGCCGACGATGAGCAGGATCCGGGGTGAAGTCATGGTGACCCGCTTGTGCAATGCCATTCCTTCGTGCGCAACAGGCTTTGAATAACCTTTCTGTTGGGCCACAGTGGCTAAATTGGGATTGACGCGAAGGGTTAACGCAATGCGGATGGTGGTGATCGGACTGATTTTTCTGGCCGGAATGTTCAACCTCTTTCTGGGGGTGAGCTTCCTTTACGACCCCGCCGGAATGGGTGCCGGGTTCGGCGTATCACCCAATGGACCGCTGGGCTATGCAGTGTTACGCGCTGACTTTACCGCGTTTTTCGTGGTTATCGGGCTGTGCATGCTGCGCGGAGCGTGGAAGCGTAACGGTGACGTGCTGCTGGTCCCAGCGGCACTTTTCGCCATCGCTTTCTGCGGCCGTGCCTTGACGATTTTCCTGAACGGCACGCAAGCCGGGTTTTTTGAGCCGATGGTGGCCGAGGCGCTGCAAGTCATCCTGCTGGTGGTCGGCTGGAAAGTTGTGCCGCACCACAAGATTGATGAGCTGACCGGCTAACGCGCCGCCCGCACCAGCGATTTGAGCGCACGCGGCATAAAGGCCAGACCGACGAACATCGCCGGCGCAATCACTGCGCCCCAATAGAAGTTGTCGCTCCGCCCGATCACCATGAACGCCAGGCCATAGCCCAGGTACAGCAGCGTCGCGGTGGTTCCCAGGCTGCTGCGCCATCCGGCCCAGCCCAGCACCATCAGCACCACCAACGGGCCCGAAACGAAATGCGGCAGGAACCGCAGGTTGCTCGACAAGACCACATTGGAGAGCCAGCCAGACAACCCGCGCAGCATTAGCCAACTGGGTCCGGTGGGATCGCCCGGCAGCACTTGCTGAGATACAAAATGCAGGTGCAGTGCCAGTCCGGCAAAAAACAGCGCCACCACCGCGCCCCACGCCGCGCCTTCCTTCCAATCGCGCCGCCACAGCGCCAGCGCGCTCATCAGCAGCACATAGGGCAGCACATGCTCGCGGATCGCCAGGGCCAGCGCCGCGACCATTACCGCGCCCAGCCAGCGCTGCCCGGGCCGGTGAAGCGCCAGCGACAGCGCGATCAGCATCCCGGCCCACAGCTCGTGCAGCACGAAGTAATAGCGGTTGAGCCCAAGGCTGGCCCCCATGAACATCAGCGCGGTGCCGATCCGTTGGAACGGCGCGCCGCCCGGCTCCTCGCCCAGCCGCCGCCACCATGCCCACACGACTAGGCCCATCAGCAGCAGCGCCGCACCCACTTCGCCCGGCACCAGCACATCGACGCCTCGACCCGGATCGCCCAGCCACATGTCGAGGTAAGCCAGCGTCGGCAGCCGCACCGCGACCCCGGGGCGCAGCGGATAGTCGGCCTTGCGGTGCTCCTGGGCGGTGACTTGGTAGTAATTCTCGCCCCGCCCGATCCGTCCGATCACCCGGTCATACAGCGCCAGATCGTGATCGCGCGGACGTGCTGCTGCGGCTGCGGCGGGTCCGCCGGTTACGGACTCGGCAAAGCCGACGGTCTTGATGTCCTGCTGGCCAGCCGTGATCGGCACCAGCGCCGCCGCCGCCAGCAGCGCCAGCAGTGCAGCCAGCAAGGCCCGCGCCGCGCCGCGCGGCCACTGGGCAAATCGATCATCGGTCACAGCTGAATTGTCGCGCATTGGCACCCCCGGCGCGCCTTGTGCATGGCGTCTCCGCCGCAAGCAAGCGCGGCTAAGCGCCACGCGGAATTTCTGCGTTGGCTTGCGATTCAGCCGCGCTGTCTTACATAGACCTCGAAAGGATCCTTTCCGAATGAACGACGAACAACCGAGCGGCACCCCGTGGATGAAAAACCTGCTGGTCTGGGGCGGAATCGTGCTCGGCCTGTTCTTGGTGGTCTCCATGTTCAACGCACGCAGCGAAGCCGCGACGACGCAGATCACTTATTCGGATTTCCGCGCCAAGGTTCAGGCCGGAGAGGTCGCCTCGGTGCAAGTCGGCGAGACCAAGATTCTGGGCAAATACAAGAAGGACGACAAGCCGTTCACCACGGTTCCGATCCCCAACGATACCTCGCTGCCAGTGCTGCTGCAGACCAGCGGCGTGAAGTACGATGGCAAGGCACCTGAAGAGGGTAGCCTGTGGCTCGCGCTGCTGTTTCAGGTCCTGCCGCTGGTGGCGTTCCTCGGCCTCGGGATTTTCCTGCTGCGCCAGATGCAGAAGGGCGGCGGATCGGGCGCAATGGGATTTGGCAAGAGCAAAGCCAAGATGCTGACCGAAAAGCAAGGCCGCGTGACCTTTGCCGATGTCGCCGGGATCGATGAAGCCCGCGAAGAGCTGGAAGAAATCGTCGAGTTCCTGAAAGACCCCAGCCGCTTTTCCAAGCTGGGCGGCCAGATTCCCAAGGGCGCGCTGCTGGTCGGCTCACCCGGCACCGGCAAGACCCTGCTGGCCCGCGCGATCGCGGGTGAAGCCGGCGTACCGTTCTTCACCATTTCGGGCTCGGACTT
>JANNYT010000055.1:0-20256 GCA_031410255.1 Novosphingobium sp.
CAAGCCAAGGAGAGCCATGATGCGCGTCGGCACTGTCAAGGAAATCAAGAACCACGAATACCGCGTCGGGCTGACCCCCGAAAGCGCCAAGGAGCTGGTGGTGCACGGCCACGAAGTGTGGGTGGAAAGCGGCGCGGGCAGTGGCATCGGGGCTTCGGACCGCGACTATGAAGCGGCCGGCGCGGTGATCAAGGGCGATGCGGCGACGATCTTTGCGGAATGCGAGATGGTGGTGAAGGTCAAGGAGCCGCAAGCGGCTGAGCGGGCGATGCTGCGGCGCGGCCAGGTGCTGTATACTTACCTGCACCTCGCCCCCGATCCCGAGCAGACCGCCGATCTGGTCAAATCCGGGGTCACCGCGATCGCTTATGAAACCGTCACTGGCCCCGGCAATTCGCTCCCGCTCTTGAAGCCGATGAGCCAGGTTGCCGGGCGGATGTCGATTCAGGCCGGGGCGACCGCGCTCGAAAAGGCGCATGGCGGGCGCGGGGTGCTGCTGGGCGGGGTTCCCGGCGTGTTGCCGGGCAAAGTTTTGGTGATCGGCGGCGGCGTGGTCGGGTTCAACGCGGCGCAGATGGCGGTCGGGCTGGGCGCCGATGTGACGATCCTCGACCGCGATCCCGAAGTGCTCGAAAAGCTCGGCAGCCATTTTGAAAGCCGCGCCAAGACGCTGTTTTCGAGCCGCGCCAACATCCAGCATATGTTGTGCGAGGCCGATCTGGTGATCGGCGCGGTGCTGGTCCCCGGCGCGGCCGCGCCCAAGCTGGTGACCCGCGAAATGCTGGGCTGCATGCGCCCCGGCGCGGTGCTGGTTGATGTGGCGATCGATCAGGGCGGGTGCTTTGAAACCAGCCATGCGACGACGCATGCCGACCCGACTTACGTGGTCGACGGGGTGGTCCATTACTGCGTGGCCAACATGCCCGGCGCGGTGGCGCGGACTTCGACCTATGCGCTCAACAACGTGACCCTGCCGCATGCCTTGCGGATTGCGGACCTGGGCTGGCAGGCGGCGCTCTCGGCCAACCCGCATCTGGCCGCCGGGCTGAATGTCTCGGGCGGGAAGGTGACTTATGAGGCGGTCGCGGAGGCCTTGGGGTACGATTATACGCCGGTGGCGGCGGTTTTGGGGTAAGCTTCATCCCCGAACGGGCGAAACGGCGCGGCGACATCGTCGCGGACCCGCAGCAGGCGCCCGCTGGCCTTGTCGAGCAAGGCCCAGGTGCTGCGCGCGCTGACGAGGACTTTGCCCGCGGCATTGCGGAACATCACGCAGCGATCGAACTGCGCGCCTTTGGGCGGGGCGGGAATGAAGGTTTCGGCCGCGACACTTTCGCCCAGGCCGATGTTGCCGCGGTAGTCGATTTCGTGCCGGGTCACGACCCAGATGTAGGCGGCCTGGTGTTCGGCGCTGGCGACTTTGGCCCAGTGCGCGGTGGCGATCTGCTGGATCCAGTCGACCCAGACGGTGTTGTTGACATGGCCGAGCGCGTCGATGTGCTGGGGCTGCGCGGTGAAGGTCAGGGTGTGGCGGTTGGTCACTCTTCAACCCCCAGTTGCCACAAGATGAACGCAAACTCCTCGGCGGTTTCCTTCAGGCTTTCGAACCGCCCCGACTTGCCGCCATGCCCAGCGCCCATGTTGGTCTTGAGCAGCAGTTCGTTCTGGTCGGGTTTCAATTCGCGCAGTTTGGCGACCCATTTGGCGGGCTCCCAATAGGTCACCCGCGGATCGTTGAGCCCGGCGGTGACCAGCAAGGGCGGATAGGCTTGGCGCGTAACCTGATCGTAGGGCGAGTAGCTCCGGATCAGCTCGAACGCCGCCTTATCCTCGATCGGATTGCCCCATTCGGGCCACTCCCCCGGGGTCAGCGGCAGCTCGGCATCGAGCATGGTATTGAGCACGTCGACGAACGGCACATGCGCCGCGACCGCGCCCCACAATCCGGGGTCGGAATTGATCACCGCGCCCATCAGCTCGCCGCCGGCTGAGCCGCCCGAAATGCTGATCTGGCCAGCCTGGGTCAGCCCGCGACCAATCAGGCCGCGCGCCACATCGACAAAGTCGGTGAAGGTGTTGCAGCGCCGCTCCAGCTTGCCGGCCTTGTACCACGCCCGGCCCAGATCATCGCCGCCGCGGATGTGCGCGATGGCATAGGCAAAGCCGCGGTCGAGCAAGGACAGCCGGGTGGTCGAAAAGCCCGGCTCAATCGCGATGCCATAGGCCCCGTAGCCATAGAGGTGGAGCGGGCCAGCGCCAGTTCGGTCCTTGCGGCTGACCACGCTGACCGGCACCAGAGTACCATCGCGCGCCGCAATCTCGAGCCGCTCGGTGGTGTAAAGATTGGCATCGTAGCCGCAGGGCAGTTCCTGCACTTTGAGCACTGTCAAGCTGCGGTCAGCGAGGGTGTAATCATAGACCGTCGCCGGGTTGACCATGCTTTCATAGCTGAGCCGCAGCGTATCGACGGCCCATTCGGGATTGTCACCCAGCGCCGCGCTGTAGCTGGCTTCGGTGAAGGTGATCGGCTCAATCCGGCCGGGGTCATCATAGTACCGCACCTCGATCTGGTCGAGCCCGGCCAGCCGTCCCTCGATCACGTAGAAATCGCGGAACAGGTCAAACCCGGTTAGATAGAACGCGTCGGATCCGGCGATCAGCGTGGTCCAGTGGCCCGGATCGGACAGCGGCGCGGTGGCCAGCCGGAAGTTTTCATGGGCATCGTTGGTATGGATGAACAGCTGGTCTTCGCGCAGCTCAACATCGTATTCCACCCCGGTCTGGCGCGGCTTGACCAGCATCGGCGGTGACAATGGATCGGCCGCGGGGACCAGCCGAACTTCGCTGGTTTCGTGATCCGCCGTGCCGATCAGCAGCCACTGCTCGTTGGCCGACAAAGATGCGCCGACACGGAAGCCTTCGTCGTCCTCGTGGTAAAGCTCAATATCACTTGAGCTTGGCTGGCCGAGCCAATGCAGCCGGGCGTTATCGGTGCGCCACTGCTCGTTGGCCAGGCTGTAGACCAAGCCGGTGTCACCCGCGACCCAGACCAGCGACGACAGCGTTTCGGGAATCTCGTCGGCCAGCACTTCGCCGCTGGCGATCACTTTGATCCGCGCGGTAAAGCGCTCCGAGCCGTTGTCATCGACCGACCAGGCCAGCTTGGTGCCATCGTGCGATACAGCAATCGCACCGAGGCGGAAATACTCGAGACCCTCGGCCAGCGCGACCTCGTCCAGCACCAGTTCGTCAGCGGTTTCATCGTCCTTGGCTGCCACTGGCCGGCGCCACCACTTCTTGTATTCGGCACCGTCCTCGAACTCGATCCAGTAGAGGTAATCGCCGTCCTTTTGCGGCACCGACTTGTCAGCCTCCTTGATCCGCCCGCGCATTTCCTTGAACAGCGCATCGATCCGGCTCTGATGCGGTGCCATGCGGCGTTCGAACCAGGCGTTCTCCGCTTCCAGATGCGCCAGCACGACCGGATCGGTGACCTCGGGATAATCGGGATCGCGCAGCCATGCATAATCGTCGGTCACGGTGATGCCGTGGTGGGTGGTACTGTGCGGCTTCTTGGCGGCAATAGGAGGTTTGGCTAGGGAATCATTCATCGCGCCTAACTAGGCGATTGTCGCGGCATGAAAAGCGCGGCATCACCTTGCAGAGGAAAAAGTCGGAGGCCGGGGATGCGGATCGTTGCTGCGGGTGTGACCTTGGCCATGCTTGTCCCTGCCGGTGCTTTGCCGGCGCAGGAGCCCTATCGCGCGATCTACGTCACGGCTTTCGCCGGAGAGCCGAGCCAGTGGCCAGCCCCACCGCCTGACCTTATTCGCCGCGCCGCGGCGGTGGGCGATCCCGCCGCATGGCTGCGCGAAACCGATGCGCCGATCGCTGCCTGGCGCAAGACTGCGCAGATCGCCAGCGTTACCTTGATCCTGTCGGTCAACGCCGAAGGCCGGGCCTCCGCCTGCACCCCCGATGTCCGTTATTCGACGGCATTGCCCGCCTGGACGGCTGATCTTTGCCCGCTGCTGATCCAGCGCGCGCGGCTGATCCCTGCGCTGCGCGGTGATGGCACGCGCATGGCCGACCAGATCGTTTTCACTGCAAGCTTTCAGTATACCGAGCGGGTAACTGCGCAGGACGGCCCACTGATTCGAAGCCAAGGGCTGTCCCCGGCCCCGCCGCCATCCAGCGAGTTCGACCCGCAGCTGAAGGCATGGCCGCCTGCGCCGGGCTGGCTGCGAAGTGTGGCGACGCAGCCCGCGTTCAAGCTGCCGGTCGAGGCGCCTGGAGATAGACCGATGACCGGTCCGGCGATCGGCCTGGTCATTGCCGATCCCAAGAGCGGCGACCCTGAATGCCGGGTGGTGCTGTCTTCGGGCGAAGCCAGGCTGGACCAGCAGGCCTGCGACTATGCGCGCAAGAAGTTGAAACCTCGGTGGGATGCTGCGGTGCGTTTTCCTGCGCGGCGCTGGCCCTTGCTGCTCAGTCCCGCGGACAAGGGGTTCCGGGTCATCCAGCCCGATGCCAATGCCCAGCACTACATCGTTACCGATCCAGCAGAGCTGGCGCGCCTCACCGCTTTGTGGCGACCGCAAGCCGCAGGCGCGCAGACCGTGCAACTCGGCGGAAAGCTGGACATCGATGGCCACCCTCAGGGTTGCCGAATATATGAGAGTTCTGGCAGCGACGCTGCCGATGCCGCCGCCTGCCGATTGTTCAGGACCGAAGCGAAATTTACCGCTGCACGGGATGTCTTTGGCCAGTCCAGCACTTTGGCCGGCCGGACAAGTCTGCGATTTCGGCCGCAATAGCCCGGGCGCTGCACGGTCACTCGCCAAAGCGGAACCGTTGCCTTATATTGGCAGCATGACTGATACTCTCGCACCCGCGCGTCCCGCCACCACCACCCATGAAGCGCGGCTTTCCGCGCTGCGCGGCGAACTTGCCGCCCGCGGCCTCGACGGCTTTGTCGTGCCGATTTCTGACGAACATATGAGCGAATATGTCGGCGCCTATGCCCAGCGGCTGGCCTGGCTGACCGGGTTCGGCGGTTCTGCCGGAGCGGCGGCGGTCTTGGCCAACGATGCTGCGATGTTCGTCGATGGGCGTTATACCCTGCAAGTGCGCGATCAGGTGGAGGAACGGCTGTTTTCGTACCAGTCGACGCTGTCCACCAGCATGATCCAATGGCTGGCCGTGCATGCCGTGGCCGGCGCGAAAATCGGCTTCGATCCGTGGCTGCACGGCAAGCCATGGGCCGATGCCTGCAGCGCCGCGCTGCAGGCCAAGGGTGCGGAACTGGTCCCGACCCAGGGCAATCCGATCGACGCGATCTGGGCTGACCAGCCTGCCCCCTCGCTCGCCCCCGCCGTGGTGCAAAGCACCGCGCTGGCCGGGGAATCAAGCGAGGCCAAGCGCAGCGCGGTGGCCGAATGGCTGACCACGCGCGGGCTTGATGCAGCGGTGATCTCAGCGCTCGATTCGGTCGCCTGGCTGCTCAACCTACGCGGCACGGATGTGTCGCGCACCCCGGTGGCGCTAAGCTTTGTGCTGGCTCACGCCGATGGCACTGCCGAGCTGTTTATCGAGGAGGCGAAGGTCACGCCCGACCTGCGCGCACATCTGGGCAATGCCGTGACCGTGCGGCCGCGCGAAGCCTTTGTGCCGCAATTGCAGGCCTTGGCCGGGCAGCGGGTCGCGGTCGATCCGGAGCGCACGGTGCAAGCGGTGTTCGCCGCACTGGAAGGTGCCGGGGCCAAGGTGCTGACGCTGACCGACCCGACAATCATTCCCAAGGCGGTCAAGAACAGTGCCGAGCAATCGGGCCAACGCGCCTCGCAAGCCCGCGACGGAGCGGCGGTGGCCAAGTTCCTCCACTGGCTGTCATTGGCCGCGCCCACCGGCAGCGAGACCGAATTGTCGGCCGCCGCGCGGTTGCAGGCCTTCCGCGAGGAAGCGCCAGAGCTGCGCGACTTGTCGTTCGATACCATCTCTGGCGCAGGCGCAAACGCCGCGCAGTGCCATTACAAGGTCAGCGAGGAATCGAACATCCCGATCGCCCCGAGCTCGATCTATCTGGTCGATTCGGGCGGGCAATATGCGGACGGCACCACCGATATCACCCGCACCGTCTGGATCGGGCCGGGGCAGCCAACGCCTGAACACAAGGACCGCTTCACCCGCGTGCTCAAGGGCCATATCGCGCTGGGCACCGCGGTGTTTCCGCAAGGTACCGTCGGCGCGCAGCTCGACAGTCTGGCGCGGATGCATCTGTGGCAGGCCGGGCTCGACTATGCGCACGGCACTGGCCATGGGGTCGGCAGCTTTCTGTCGGTCCACGAAGGGCCGCAGCGGATCGCCAAATCAGCGGGCGGGCAGGCCGGGACCGGAGCGGAACTGCTCGCCGGGATGATCCTGTCGAACGAGCCGGGCTATTACAAGAGCGGCGAATACGGCATCCGGATCGAAAATCTGGTGCTGGTCGAGCACCGCAAAATCGCGGGAATGGAAGGCGACTATCTCGGCTTTGAGACACTGACATTCGTGCCGATTGACCGTACGCTGGTAGATGAAAGCCTGCTGACCCGCGCCGAAGTGGTTTGGTGGAACGGCTATCATGCGCAAGTTGAGGCGGTGCTGGCACCGCAGCTGGAAGGTGCCGCGCTGGATTGGCTCAAGGCAGCTTGCACGCCCTTGCCCCTGGCTTGATGTTCTTGTAATGTTCTATTATCGATTCGAAGGAGAAGACCATGATCGGCTATGTCACCGTCGGCACCAATGACCTGCCCCGCGCCGCCAAGTTCTATGATGCGATTGCCGCAGAAATGGGGACCGGGCGGATGATGGAATTTGACAGCTTCATCGCCTGGGGCACGCCGGGCGGCAGCGCCGGGATCGCCGCGACCGCGCCGTTCGATGGCAGCCCGGCCACGGTTGGCAATGGCGTGATGGTTGCGCTTGAGGCGCAGGATCAGGCGCAGGTCCAGCGGCTGCATGCAGTTGCGCTGGCGCATGGTGGGACCGACGAAGGCGCGCCCGGCCCGCGCGGCGAAGGCGGGTTCTATGCCGGCTATTTCCGCGATCCCGATGGCAACAAGCTCGCCGCTTTCATCATGAGCTGAGCCATGGCCGGCATTTCCATCGAGCGGTTCCCGCTGCACCTGGGTCTGGGTGCAACTGCAGTTCCGCAAGCCGAATTCACCGGGGCGATGGACTGGTACATGGACTATTCGCAGGCCACTGCGGCTGACGGGGCCGAAGGGCGGCTGGTTACCACGCATACCTTCACCGGCGACTGGACCAGTTGGGAAGTGCACCCGGCAGGCGACGAGGTGGTGCTGTGCCTTGCGGGCAGCATGACCCTCATCCGCGAGTTTCCGGACGGCCACACCGATCAGGTGACCATCGCTGCGGGCGAATATGCAATCAACCCGCCGGGGGTTTGGCACACTGCCGACATCGCAGGTACGGCGACCGCGCTGTTTATCACTGCTGGGGCCGGAACCGATCACCGTCCGCGTTAATAGCCGCCGGATGAACGCGTGCCCGATTCTGCGACAATTGACGACAATTAAGCCCGAATGCGGCATAGTGGTGCGACACCATGGTTCTACACCAGCGAATGCAAGCCGTGCGATGCTGACCATCCCCTCCCGTCAGTCCGCACGGCTTCACCATATCTGAACGCAGGAGATGTTCGCATGAAGAAATCATTGATCGGTCTGTCGCTGCTGGCGCTGGGCCTCGCTGGCGGCGCTTATGCCGCTGAAACCATGCCCGGCGGCGATCCGCTGGGTGACAAGACCATCACCAAGGCCGAATTTCAGGCCAAGGGCGCGCAGATGTTCGACAAGATGGATGCCAATCAAGATGGCAAGCTCGACGCCGCGGATCGCGCGGCGCACGAAGGCCAGATGTTTGACACGCTCGATGCCAACAAGGACGGCGCGCTCTCGCGTGACGAATTCACCGCCGCTCATCAGCGCGGCGGCGAAGGCCAGCATGATATCGCCGGTGGACCAATGGCTGGCGGCGGCGACAAGGCCGGTAAGCACGGCGGGCGTCATGGTGGCGGCCACCAAGGCATGGGCATGATGATGCTGCAGATGGCCGATACCAACAAAGATGGCGCTGTTTCGCGCGACGAGTTCCTGGCTGCGCACGCCAAGCATTTTGACATGCAGGACACCAACAATGATGGCCAGCTGACCAAGGCCGAACGGCAAGCTGCGCATGCCAAGATGGCGGCAATGCACGGCAAGCGCGGCGACCACAAGATGGGCGACATGCCGCCCCCTCCGCCAGCCAACTAACGCAGGCCGGGGTAGCTACCGCTGATGGAACAATCCGCCCCGACTCGTCTGCTGCTCGTCGATGACGAAGCTGCACTACGCGAACCCCTGGCCGAGTATCTCGCTCGCCAAGGGTTCAGCGTGGTTCAGGCGGCCAGCGCCGCCGAAGCGCGCAGCCTGATCAAGGCCGAACTGCCCGAACTGGTTCTGCTCGATATCATGATGCCCGGCGAAGACGGCTTGTCGCTGTGCCGGCACTTGGCTGAGGCGTACGCCATTCCCACCATCCTGTTGACCGCGCGCGGCGAGGCGACCGACCGGATCGTCGGGCTGGAAATCGGTGCCGACGATTATGTCGTCAAGCCGTTCGAACCGCGTGAGCTGGTGGCGCGGATCCGCTCGGTGCTGCGCCGCAGCGCCAAAGGCGCACCGCCGCCGGGTGAAGACGAGCATTTTGAATTCGAAGGCTGGCGGCTCGATCCGCTTAAGCGCCGCTTGATCGATCCCGAAGGCGCGCTGATTTCGATCTCCTCGGCCGAATTCCGGCTGCTGCTGGCCTTTCTGGAACACCCGCGCCAGGTGCTCGACCGCGACCGGCTGCTGGACATGGTCCAGGGCCGCGAAGCGCACTTGTTCGACCGCGCGGTCGACAACCAGGTCAGCCGCCTGCGCCGCAAGATCGAACTCGACAACCGCAATCCCACCCTGATCCAGACCGTCTGGGGCGGCGGCTACATGCTCGCCGCCGATGTCCGCCGCGTGGCGGCCGGACCGGACTGATGCCCACTGCACTGCGCGGGTTATGGCCCAGAAGCTTGCGCGGTCAGGTGCTGCTGGCGGTGGGATTGGCCCTGCTGCTGGCACAAGGGATCAGCGCGGCGCTACTGTATGGCGCGCAGCGTGATCGGCGTGAAGCGGCCTTGGTCCACGCCGCCGCAATCCGGTTGTTCGCGGCCAATCACGAAGGCTCGGTGATCGGAATCCATCCGCCCGGCGCGATGGAAACCGCGCGGCAACTGCGGGTCGAACAGGCCGGGCAATCACCGCTGCTGCCTGGTGACCACCGGCTGGCCGACGCGGAAATCGAGCTTCAGGAAATCCTCGCCGGGCAAGGTCTGTCCGCCGCCAATGTTGTCGTGTTCCATCGCCCGGCTGGGCAGGATGCCCGCATGGCAAAGCGAGTCGCCCGGCGCACCGCTGCACTGGGCCCGCATGCCCCGCGTCCGCCGCTCGAAGTGATGATTGCTGCGGTCGAGCTGCCGCAGGCGCAAGGCTGGATGGTGGTCCGCATGCCGGTGCCGCGGCCAGAGCGCGGCTTGCTGCTAACCTTGGTCGGGCAGACGCTGCTGCTGTATGCGCTGCTGTTTGGCGCGATAGCGCTGATGCTCGGCCGGATCACCCGCCCGCTCAAAGCGCTGACCGGCCGGCTCGAACACTTTGCCGCGACCCGCGACGTTGGCGGCCAGCTGGAACCGCAGGGACCCGACGACCTGCGCCGCCTGATCGCTGCACACAATGCGATGGAAGACCGGATCGCCGCGATGCTCGATGAGAAAGACGTCATGCTCGGCGCGATCGGGCATGACCTCAAGACCCCACTATCGGCGCTGCGGGTCCGCATCGAAAGTGTCGAGGATGAAACCGAACGCGCCAAAATGGCTGGCACAATCGAGGACATCACCCGCTCGCTCGACGATATTCTCTCTCTCGCACGGGTCGGACGACCGAGCGATCCGCTTGAAGCGACCGAACTCAGCGCCTTGATTGGGCAGGTGGCCGAAGAATTCGAGGATATGGGCGAGCCGGTCAGCTTTGGCGCGGCTGAGCGGATCGTGCTGCAATTGCGCGTCACTTGGCTGCGCCGCGCGGTCCGCAATCTGGTGGTCAACGCGCTGCGTTACGGCCAGCGCGCGCGGATCAGCCTGGCCCGCGAAGGCGGCCAAGCGGTGATCCGGATCGAGGATGACGGCCCGGGCATTCCCACCGATCAGCTCGCCCGGATGCTCGAACCGTTCACCCGCGGCGAACCATCGCGCAACAGCCTGACCGGCGGGGCCGGGCTGGGGCTGACCTTGGCCCGCGCGATTGCCGAACAGCATGGCGGCGCGCTGCGCCTGACTAACCGGCTGGGCGCCGACGGCAAGGTAATCGGCCTCACCGCTGCGTTGAGCCTGCCGCTTACTTGATCGCGGCGAAGGCGGCGGAAAGTTCGGCCGAGCGCGCAGTTTTGAGCACCCCGCAGCTGCGCACGCGTTCAACCACGCGCTCAACCTCCAGCGCGCCGGTCTTGCCAGACAACTTGGGCCGCAGCAGCGCAGCAATCTCGTCCGCGCGCTCGGCCGAGCAGAACCCACCGACCACGCCGGGCAGCCGCGCGACCGAGAAGATTCCGCCATTGCCGCTGGTCATTTCGTCGAAGTGCGCCTTGAGCCAGTCAAACCCCAGTTCGCGGGTCCCGCGCGAGCCGACCACGCTGCGCATCAGGCCCAGCCGCTCGCTCTTGCGCAGCCGGGCGTCGCTCAAATCATTCAGCACCCATGTGCCGATCAAACCGTTGTCAGAGCGGCCGATTACCCCCAGCGCAGCCGGGCGGAACAACGGATCCTGCGAAGCCAGCGCTTGCTCGGCCAGCGTCTTGGCGAAAGCGAGCCCGCCTTCGTCCAGCAAGACCTTGAACGCGGCCCCGAACCAGGCCGGATCGAGCGCTTGTTTGTCGCCCGCCAGATATGTGCGCGCGGCGCTGCCCAGCTGCTGCCGCAAGGCCGGATCGCGTGCGGTATCGGCCAGCCGCCAGACCACCTGTTCGCGCTGTTGCGACCGTTCGGGTGCTTCGGCCGCATAGGCCCCGGCGCGCGGATTGAAGCCCATCGCGGTCAGCCGAGGGCGATACAGCTGCTCAATCAGCCGGTGATAGCCCGCTTCACCCTCAGCGCTCAGCATCCCGGCGCTGTTGAACCACTGCAGCGTATCGACCCCGGCGTCGCTGGCATAGCTGTCCTTGTTCTGCGCCAGCCGCCCGGCCAGTGCGATCATCTGCTGCGCGCTGGCCCGCCCGGCGAGGAAGCTGGCGTACAGCGAATCGTCGAGCGCCAAAGCTTCGCCGCCGGGCAAGCGGTCAGCCATGGAAATCAGCGCGTCCCAGTCTTTCGCGGGCAATTCAAAGCGGTAGTAGCCGGTGCCGCCGGCATTGGGGATCAGCGCGCCTTTGCCGCGCAGCATCACGCTGCCGCTGGCCTGGTCGAGCAGCTGGCACTGCTTGGCGCCCACGGCGCGCCGCACGCACAGCGGCACGCCCCAGCGCACTGCCGGAGCCGGGGTGCCGAGCCGGACATAGCGGCTTTGCGTCACGGTGTAGCTGCCTTTGGGCCCGGGTGTGAAGGTGACCAGCGGCACGCCCTGCTGGTCGGTAAAGCTCTGCATCGCCGGGACAATCCGCGGGTCACCCGAAGCGGTAGCCATCGCCGCAAAAAACTGCGCGCTGGTGGCGTTGCCATAGCGATACTTGGCCATGTAACCGCGCACACCTTGGCGGAATTTGACGTCGCCCATATAGCCCGCGATCATCGCGACCACGTGGCCGCCCTTGCCATACGTGATCGAATCGAAGGCCTCGTCGATCTGGGCATTGGTGGCGATCGGCTGATGGATTGCGCGGCCGGCGATCAAGGCGTCGGTGTTCATCGCGCCGAACCCTTCGGCCAGTGCGCCCGCGCGGATATTGAGCGCCGGGTTCCATTCATCGCCGATCCTGAAGCCCATCCAGTTGGCAAAGCTTTCGTTCAGCCAGATATCATCCCACCACGCCGGGGTGACCAGATCGCCGAACCATTGGTGCGCCAGCTCGTGTGAAACGACCATTCCGAAGGTGCGCTTTTGCCCGGTGGTGGCCTGATCATCGAGCACCAGGATCGAATCGTTGTACAGATCTGCCCCGGCATTTTCCATCGCCCCCGGCATGATCGGCGCGGTGATCTGATCGAGCTTGGGATAGGGAAACGCCTGCCCGAAATAACGCTCAAGCTGCGTGACGATGCCCTTGGTGCCTTCCAGCGCATAGCTGATCTTGCCGGCATTTTGCCTGGTGGTGATAATCCGGATCGGCAGCGGCTTGGCCCGCTGCGGGGTGGCGGGGACCACGCCCTCCACGCTTGCGAACGGCCCGACCATCATCGCGACCAGATAGGTCGGCAGCGGTAGGGTCGGGGCGAAGCGGTGCACCTCCAGCCCGTTTTCGAGGGTAGTCGACAATTGCGGCGCATTGCTGACCGCCATTTGCCCGGGCCGAGTCCGCAGGGTGACGGTGAACGGCACCTTGAATCCCGGCTCGTCAAAACCCGGGAAGGCCGCGCGGGCATCAATCGATTCGAATTGGGTCCAGCTGTACCAGTCCGCGCCGACCTTGACTCGGAACATGCCAGCCGGGCCATCCTGAAACGCGGCGTCGTAATCGAACACGAAGGTGACGGGGCCAGCGGGCAGCGGCTCCGCAAAGACCAAGCGGCCAACGCCCGACGGATCGAGTTGGAACCACTGGCCGTGATAAGACTGGCCGCCGACCCGGGCCATGACCATCGCGATCTTGAGGTCGCGGCCGTGCAGATCGACAAAGCTGGTCGGCTCTTTCAGTGCCGCATCAATTTCGACATGGCCCGAAAACCGCTCTTGCGCCGGATCAACCGTCAGATCGAGCCGATAGGCCGATGGCTTGACCGCGCCCGTCAGCTTGCCCGGCGGCACCGGCGCAAGCGCCCGGGCGGCGCTGGCGGCAGCAGCAGTATCAGGAGACTGCGAAATGACTGGCCCCGCCAACGCGAGCGAGAGGGCGGAAGCGGCGAGCAGCAGCGGGCGCATGAATTCTCCTGAGACGACCTTGTTGGCCACTTCAGACTCCAGCGCCGCTATGAAAGCAAGCGGGTGGTCCGACCAAGCGCCGACCGCGCCCGACAAGCGTCAGCGCAGCAGCCCGCCCAGCAGACCGCGCGCGAACCGGCCGAGCATTGCCCCGCCCAGCGCGGTGCCGATCGCGCCCGCTGCCGCGCTGGCCGCCGAGGCACCGACCGAGCCGCTGGACCGCCGCCCGGTCATATTGCGCGCCATCATTGTTCCGGCCGAAGCCGCCGCCGCACCAAACGCTGCCTTGCCAGCCTTTTCCCACATGCTCGCCCCCGCCCGCGGCTGCGCGCGCTGCACTGCTTCACCTTGCGTATCAACGACATGCGCTGCGGCGACCGCATCTTGCGCCTTTTGCGCCAGCACTTCAGCCGCGCTCTCCCGGTTGACCGGGGTATCGTATTTGTCGGCGAACGGGCTGATCGACTGGATAATCGCGCGTTCCTGGTCGGTGATCGGCCCCAGCCGCGAACGTGGCGGCGCGATCAGCGTGCGCTGCACGATCGTGGGCGCGCCTTCATCGTCGAGCATCGAAACCAGCGCTTCACCGACCTTGAGCTGAGTGATGACGGCCTCGACATCAAGCTGCGGATTGATCCGGAAAGTCTCGGCCGCGGCCCTGATCGCGCGCTGATCGCGCGGGGTATAAGCGCGCAACGCGTGCTGCACCCGGTTACCCAATTGTCCGGCGATCTTTTCAGGGATGTCGATCGGGTTTTGTGTGACGAAGTAGACGCCCACGCCTTTCGAGCGGATCAGCCGGACGACTTGCTCGATCTTGTCGAACAGCGCTTGCGGCGCATCGTCGAACAGCAGGTGCGCTTCATCGAAGAAGAACACCAATCTGGGTTTTTCGGGGTCGCCTACTTCGGGCAGTGCCTCAAACAGATCGCTCAGCAACCATAGCAGGAAGGTGGCGTAAAGCTTGGGGCTGCGCATCAGCTGGTCGGCCGCCAGGATGTTGATTATCCCCTTGCCGGTTTCATCGCAGCGTAGAAAATCGGCGATCTCAAACGCCGGTTCGCCAAAAAACTTGTCCGCACCCTGGCCTTCAAACGCCAGCAGCTGGCGCTGGATCGATCCAACGCTGGCCCGGGAAATGTTGCCATAAGTGGTGGTCAGCTCGCTCGCCTTGGCGGCGCAGGCGATCAGCGCCTGCTGCAAATCGTCAAAATCGAGCAACAACAACTGGTTGTCGTCAGCCCATTTGAACACGATCGACAGCACACCTTCCTGCGTATCGTTCAGATCGAGCAGGCGCGACAGCAGCAGCGGCCCCATTTCGGATATAGTGGTGCGGATCGGGTGGCCCTTTTCGCCGTACAAATCCCAGAACACTGCCGGATTATCGCGGTAGGCATAGTCGCTCAGGCCCAGCTCCTTGACCCGCTGCTGGATCACATCGGCATGGGCAAAGCTGTCGCTGCCGGGCAGGCAGATCCCCGACAGATCGCCTTTCACATCGGCCAGAAACACCGGCACGCCATCGGCGGAAAACTGCTCGGCGATGGTCTGTAAGGTCACTGTCTTGCCGGTTCCGGTAGCCCCCGCGACCAGCCCGTGGCGATTGGCCAAGCCCAGCCGCAGCGTCTGCAGTTCGCCGTCCGAGCCCAGCCCGATCAAAATATCACCCATCGCGCTGCGCTCCCGTCCGAATCCACTGATTTGCCTCCAGATAGAGCGCGCCGCAATGTTGTGCGAGGGTTTTGCAAGTCGCGCCAACCGCCGCTAGAAGCGCGCCACCATGACTGCGCCTTTCCTTTTGCTCGACGATGCTCGCCCCGGCGGAGCCAGCCCGGCCCGGCTGTATCAAGCCCCACGCGAAGTGGTGGTGGCGCGGCGGGTGGAGGATGTGCTGCCCGCGCTCGAACGGATCGAAGCACTGCGCCGCGATGGCGCAGAGCTGGCCGGTTACCTCGCCTATGAAGCAGGCCTGGCGCTCGAACCGCGATTGGCCCCGCTCGCCCCGCAGCGCAGTGGTGCAGCGGGTCCGCTGGTGTGGTTCGGCGCGTTCGAGAACTATCGCGAACTCGCGCCCGCAGAGGTCCCAGCCTGGCTCGCCGAGCAAAGCGGCCCCGGCCCGGCTGCGGTCGGCCCGCTCGATCCGCAGCTCTCCCCTGGCGGCTATGCCAAGGCATTTACAGCCTTGCAGGGCGCTATTGCGGCGGGCGATATCTATCAGGCCAACCTGACCTTCCGCCTTGCCGGATCCTATCGCGGCGACCCACTGGCGCTTTATGCCGCCGCGCGGCCCGCAGCGGGCGCAGGCTATGGCGGGGTGCTGTTCGATGGCACGCATTGGTTGCTGAGCTTTTCGCCCGAGCTGTTCTTTGCCGAGCGCCAAGGCGCGGCGCTGGTCAAGCCGATGAAGGGCACGCGCCCACGTGGCCGTGACGGCGCGGAGGACGCGGCGCTGAAGGCCGAGCTGGAGGCGTCCGAAAAGGATCGCGCCGAAAACCTGATGATCGTCGATTTACTGCGCAATGACCTGTCGCGCGTCGCTGTGCCGGGCAGCGTCAAGGTGGAGAACGCCTTCGCAGTGGAGAGCTATCCCACGGTCCACCAGATGGTCACCACCGTTCGCGCGCAATTGAACGAAGGCACCAGTGCGGTCGACGTGCTGCGCGCACTGTTCCCGTGCGGATCAATCACCGGCGCGCCCAAGATCCGGGCGATGGAGCTGATCGACGCGGCCGAACGCGACGCGCGCGGGCCTTACTGCGGCGCGCTGGGGCGGATCGACGCAGGCGGAGACGCGGCCTTCAACGTCGCGATTCGCACGCTTCGGCTGACCCCGCAGGAAAACCAGCGCGGCCAGGCGGTGCTGGGGGTCGGCTCGGCGATCGTGGCCGACAGCGAGGTTCTGGCCGAGTGGCGCGAATGCCTGGTCAAGGGCGGGTTCGTGCGCTTTGCCGCGGGCGGCGCTGACTTGATCGAAACGATGCGCTTCACGCCCGACGAAGGCATTGCGCTACTCGACCTGCATCTGGAACGGCTCAAGGCGAGCGCCACCGAACTCGGCTTTGCCTTTGATCGCCACGCGGTGCGCAATGCGATTCAAGCGCTGTGTTTTGAAGCCGAGGCCTCCGCCAAAGTGCGACTGATGATCTCGCGCGGCGGGGCCTATTGCCTCGAGCTTGGTGCGCTGCCCGCCCCGCTGACCGGGCCAGTGCCGTGCGCGGTGCTGCGGCTGCCGGTCGATAGCGGCGATTGGCGGCTGCGCCACAAGAGCAGTGACCGGCAGTTCTACGAAGCTGCATTGCAAGCCGCGCAGGCCGCTGGAGCCGCTGAGGCCTTGCTGCTACGCGATGACGGACTGCTGACTGAAGGCAGCTTCACCAGCCTGTTCGTTGAGCGTGACGGCCAGCTGCTCACCCCGCCCGCCGCGCTGGGCCTGCTGCCCGGGGTACTGCGGCAATCACTGCTCGACAGCGGCCTCGCGGTCGAAGCCGAATTGACACTGGATGACCTCGCGGACGGCTTCCTGATCGGCAACGCCTTGCGCGGCTTGATCCCGGCGGTGCTGCTGTGAAACTCAGCCAGGCTCTCAGCCGGATTGCACCCTCGCGCACCACCGCGATGACCGACCGTGCCTTTGCACTGAAGACGGCGGGGCGCGATATCATCTCGCTGTCGGTGGGCGAGCCCGACTTTGCCACCCCGCCGCATGTGATCGCCGCCGCCAAGGCTGCGCTCGATGCGGGCGAGACCAAATATACCGCCGTAGCAGGCACCTTAGAATTGCGCGAAGCCGCCGCGCTGCACTTCGCGCGCAATCTTGGCGTGACCATCCCCGCCGCGCAGGTAATCGTCAGCGCGGGCGGCAAGCAGGCGATCTTCCACGCGCTGCTCGCCACGCTCGATCCGGGCGACGAAGTGCTGATCCCGGCGCCGTGGTGGGTGAGCTATCCCGAGATCGTTCGCTTTACCGGGGCGACAGTGGTGCCGCTGCAGACCACGCCGGCCGGTGGCTATCGGATCACACCCAAACAGCTTGAAGCGGCGATCACGCCCGCGACCCGCTGGCTGCTGCTCAACAGTCCCGGCAATCCGACCGGCTCGGTTTATTCGGCCGATGACCTAACAGCACTGGGCGCGGTCTTGGCGCGGCACCCGCAAGTTCTGGTCATGTCAGACGATATCTACGCCCCGCTGCGCTATCTGCCGGGGCGGCACGCATCGCTGGCCGCGATCTGCCCCGGCCTTGCCGACCGCGTGCTGACCGTGTCGGGGGTGTCAAAGAGCCACGCGATGACCGGCTTCCGGATCGGGCTGGCGGCCGGGCCTCAGTGGCTGATCACCGCGATGGGCAAGCTGCAATCGCACAGCTCGGGCAATTCATCCTCGATCAGCCAGGCGGCGGCGGCGGCGGCGCTGACCGGCCCGCAGGATTTTCTGGCCGAATGGTGCGCGATCATGCGCGGGCGGCGCGACCGGGTGGTCGCGGCAATCAATGCCGTACCCGGCCTCTCCGCCCCCAGTCCAGACGGCGCGTTCTATTGCCTGGTCGATGCCGCTGCGCTGATGGACCGGTTCGCCGATGACGAGGCGCTGTGCCTTCATTTGCTCGATCACGGCGTCGCAGTGGTTGCGGCTTCGGCCTTTGGCGGGCAAGGCGGCTTTCGGATCAGCTTTGCTGCCAGCGAAGCCCACCTTGATGAAGCAGTGCGCCGCATTGCCGGAGCCCTGTCATGAATACGCAATTGCCGATCCTGTTCGAAGACGGGGAGGCCTTGGTGATCGACAAGCCTGCAGGCCTGCCGATTGATCCGCCGCGCAATGGCGGGCTGTGTCTGGATAATTACCTCGAAGCTTTGAAGCTGGGGTTCCAGCGGCTGCCGATTGCGGTGCACCGGCTCGATCACGATACCTCGGGCTGCCTGCTGCTGGCGCGCAACCCCAAAGCGCACAAGCGCTATGCCGCCGCCTTTGAAGCCAAAGCGGTGGAGAAGCGGTATCTGGGGATCGTCACCGGTCTGCTCGCGGACGACGAAGGTACGATCGAGCTGGCGCTGAGCAAGATCAGCAGTGCAGAGGCCGGCTGGCGGATGATTGCCGCCAAAAAAGGCAAGCCATCGATTACTCACTGGCGCAAGTTGCAGGTAGCGGGCGGCAATACACTGGTCGAATTTCGCCCGGAAACCGGCCGTACTCACCAGATCCGCATCCACGCATTGGCCGGGCTGGGCGCGCCGCTGCTGGGCGATCCGGTATATGGCGACGGTTCGGGCGCCAAGCGCACGATGCTCCACGCCGCTGGGCTGACTGTGCAACGCGGCGACAAGCCTCCGATTGTCGCCAACTCGGCGATGCCGGCCGATTTTCTCGCGCTGGGCTTTACCGAACCGGAGTTCGAATCGCCCTTGGCAGTGATCGGCGATGGCTGACGACGCTGAGGCAGACGCGGCAATCGCGCGCGGTTTGGCCGCGCTGAGCGAAAGCTTCATCACCGCCTCCGGCCCCGGTGGTCAGAACGTCAACAAGGTGGCGACTGCGGTGCAATTGCGGCTCGATGCCTATGCCCTGCGGCTGGCGCCGCTGGTCTACGCGCGGTTCAAGCTGCTCGCGGGCAGCCGAATGACCGCCAAGGGCGAACTGGTGCTGACCGCACGGCGCTTCCGCACGCAGGACGCCAACCGCAGCGATGCCCGCGAACGGCTGGCGGAACTGATCCGCGATGCTCACAACCTGCCCGAAAAGCGGGCCAAAAGCCGCCTTAACCGGGTCGGTAAGGCACAGCGGCTTGAGGGGAAGAAGAAGCGCGGCGTGGTCAAGGCGGCGCGCGGTAAGGTCAGCTTCGACTAGGCCGCGCTGGCGCTCATCACTTGCCGGCCATCGCTGGCAAATGCGCCTAGCTCGTAGCCGGCCTCGCCCGTTCGCATGACCAAGTGCAACGCCTCGCCGCAAATCGCTGGCGACAAGCCGCGAAAGGCGAAGGCCCCCAGCGCGTTGTCGCCCAGTTCACGCTGCGCCAGATCGAGCAGCAGGCTGGCGGTCAGCGGGCCATGGACGACCAGTCCGCGATAGTTCTCTTGATGCTGGGCATAGGGCAGATCGTAGTGGATCCGGTGGCTGTTGAAGGTCAGCGCGGAGTAGCGGAACAGCAGCGGCGCGAGCGGCGTAATCGTGCGCTGCGCTTGCCACGCAGCGGGTTCGAACACCGCTTCGCCCGGCGGCGGCGGCGCGGGCGGGGTACCGGGCTCGGGCGAAGCACGGTAGACCAGCGACTGCACCTCGCGCACCGCCAGCCCGCGCGCGCTGGATAGCTCGTGCGCGATATCGACAAACACCAGCTGGCCCGATCCGCCGCTCTTTTCGGTGATCGCAGCGATCGTCGAGGTGCGCGTAACTGCATCGCCGACCTGCAATGGCGCAAAAAATTCGACCTTGCTTGAGGCCCACATCCGGCGCGGCAAGGGCACCGGCGGCATGAAGCTCGCCGGACTGTCATCGCGCAAGGGATGGCCGTCCGAGCCGAGCTGTGCAGTCGGAGCATCGGGCAAGCAGGTGCACCAGTGGTGGCCTTGCGGCATGGCACCGTCTGCTGGCGCGGCGCGGTCGAAAGTGGCCAGCCAGCGCGCGGCGGCGGCGGGATTGATCAGGTCGGTGCGCGTTTCGGCACGCCCAAGCCAGTCCTGCCAGCCGCTCATGCTGCGCGTTCGAATACCGCCGCGATCCCTTGCCCGCCGCCGATGCACATCGTCTCCAAACCATAGCGCAGCTCGCGGCGCTGCAGCTCGCGGGTCAGGTTGGCGAGGATCCGGCCGCCGGTCGCGCCGATCGGATGGCCCAGCGAGATGCCCGAACCGTTGACGTTGAGAATGCTGTGGCGGCTGTCATCGTCGGCCCAGCCCCAGCCCTTAAGGCAAGCCAGCACTTGCGGCGCAAAAGCCTCGTTCAGCTCGATCAGGCCGATGTCCGCCCATGACAGGCCGTTGCGGGCGAACAGCCGTTCGCTGGCCGGGACCGGGCCATAGCCCATCCGGCTGGGATCGCAGCCCGCCGCCGCCCACGAATGGAACCAGGCGATCGGCTCGAGCCCCAGCTCGTCAAGTTTGTCTTCCGCCAC
>JANNYT010000056.1:0-2958 GCA_031410255.1 Novosphingobium sp.
GCGGCGGCGGTGGATGCATTGTATGCGCGGGTAACCGGTGAGAACGCGACCATGTGGGGCCCCAGCATCATTGGTTACGGCAGCTATGACTACAAGTACGACAGCGGCCGCGAAGGCACGACGTGCCGCGCCGGGTTCTCACCCCGCACGGCCGCGCTGACCTTTTATGGGCTGATCGGCAGCGATGATGCACTAGCTCTGCTGGAAAAGCTGGGGAAGCACACCACCGGTAAAGGCTGCCTTTACGTCAAAAAGCTGGCCGACGCCGATCTGGCGGTGCTCGAGGCGCTGATCGCGCTTAACTGGAAACACATGAACGCGCGTTATCCGGTCTGATCGGACGCGCGCAAACAAGGGCAGGTTTAACAATGGGCATGTGGAGCAAAGCAGCGGAGATGGCGGCCAAGGCCCCGCCGAGCCGCAACCGCTACGTCGATTTCCTGCGCGCGCTGTCGATCATGGCGGTGGTGGTGGGGCATTGGCTGGTCGCCGCGCCCTATATGAAGGACGGCGCGGTTGAGGGCGGGCACTTGCTGGGGATCCTGCCGTGGACCCAGTGGCTGACCTGGGGCTTTCAGGTGATGCCGCTGTTCTTCTTCGTCGGCGGATTTTCCAACGGGGTTTCCTGGGCTGCGACCAAGGGCAAGGGCGGGACCTTTTCCGACTGGTACGGCGGGCGGTTGCAGCGCCTGATCAACCCGGTGATGCCGCTGTTTCTGGTCTGGTCAGTCTTTGCGCTCACTGGCACGGCGCTGGGAATCGAGCGCGGCGTGGTCAAGATGGCGGCGCAGCTGGCGCTGATCCCGGTGTGGTTTCTGGCGGTCTACCTGATCGTTTCGGCGATGGTCCCGCTCAGCCATGCGGCGTGGCGGCGCTGGGGCATGGGCAGTTTCTGGGCGCTGGTCGCCGGTGCTGTCACGGTCGACTATCTGTCGATCGCCTTGCACGTGCCAGCGGTCAACTGGCTCAACTTCCTGTTCGTGTGGCTGGCGATCCATCAGCTGGGCTATTGCTGGCAGGAAGGCCGCTTTGCGCGCCCGGCGGTGTGGTGCATCGGCTGGCTTGCGGTGCTCGGCGCATTGGTCAAGTTCGGACCCTATCCGGTGGCGATGATCGGGGTGCCGGGCAGCGATCTGTCCAATTCGATGCCGCCGACGCTGGCCTTGCTGGCGCTGGGCAATATGCAGATCGGGCTGGCCTTGACGCTGGAGTCGGTCATGCGCCGGCTGCTGGACGGTGCCCGGCTGTGGACCGCGACCGTGCTGGTCAACGGCATGATCATGACGGTGTACCTGTGGCACCTGACCGCCTTCGTGATCGTGATGGTCGCGGCCTGGCTGCTGGGCGGGGTGGGGCTGAACCTCGCGCCGGGCAGCCAAGCCTGGTGGCTCGCGCGCCCGCTGTGGTTCGCGGTCTACATCGCCACGCTGCTGCCGCTGATCGCGGCATTCGCGCGGTTTGAGCGGATGGGCAGCAGCGCGGGGAAGGGCGAGCTCAAGCAAGTCGCCCACTGGCGCCTGTTCCTCGGTCTCGCGCTGATTTGCCTCGGCCTGACCCTAACCGCCGCGATCAGCATCGCCAGCCCCGAAGGCGTAACCGGGCTGCGAGTATGGGTCGTGGCGTTGCCGTTTATCGGCGCGGCGCTGGTCGGGTTCGGGCCGGGATATATGCTGGCGCGGCGGTTTGGGGGGTAGGGGAACACTATAGGCCTGCCCACTATATCTTGATTTCGAATTCAGGCGACCGTGGGCATTGCCCGGCCCGAGCGGAAATCGACCTTTGGGGTGACCAGGAGGGATTGAGTCGCACCGATGTCTGCGTCGAGGAATTCGGCCTTGTTAAACCCGAAGGCCGCCGCGACGATGACTGTCGGGAAGACCGAGCGACCGGTGTTATAGATAGCGCAGGCCTCATTGTAGGTATGTCGCGCGGTGGCAATCTCGTTTTCGGTTGAGGCGAGTTCGCGCTGCAACAATTGAAAGCTCTCGTTTGCCCTCAGCGCAGGATAGGCCTCGCTGAGCGCCATCAATTTGCCCAAGGCGCCAGTCATCAGGGTCTGGGCCTTCGGGTCCATCAGTCCACCTTGTTCGACGCTACCGCGTGCTTGGGCCACGTCGACCAAGGTACTGTGCTCGTGGTCGATATAGCCTTCGACCACACCCACGATGTTTGGAATTAGATCGAGCCGGCGGCGCAGCGGCACTTCGACATCTGCTTCGCATTGCTGAAGCACCTGATGCATATCGACGAGAGTGTTGTAGTACTTTACGACATACAGGCCGATCATGGCCAGCACGGCAAAGGCAATCATCACGGTAATAAGCATGGTCAGGCCCCACCAGAACTAGATGGACGTTGTTTGCCTGAAATGGCTTATCGATAGCTTAAGATTGTGTTTGAAATCACCTCGCCGAACCTTGCTATCAGCAGTTTGTTACCGGCGTGCTGCTAAATCGCGGTGCAAGGAGGCCGCATGGGCATGACTAGCGATGATATTAGGTTCCAGCCCGTCCTTTATGCGATGGTTGAGTCGCACCTCAAACTCATCGTGACCTGCGGCACGATGCGTGAGCGCAACGAATGCAGCTACATTGACGTCAAGTATTACCCTCAAATGGACCCGGAAAACCTGACCGAGGAAATGAGTGATGCGGAGAAAGAGTTCTGGATGCGGGTGAATTCCACCCCGCCACCGCTGATTCTGCGAAATCGGCGCTCGTACGAAAGCGTGGTGAAGATTGCATTTGCTCAACAGGTTGACGGACGCAACCTCAATGTGATGATCACCGATTCCGGCGACGGCTTCAAACGGGATATAAGCTTACTAAGGCGGTCCTGCGGTGACGTTATTGCCGGCCGCGAATACCAAGTCCTGTATGAATTGCTCAAAGCCTCAGTGTTTTGCCCACAATTGGACAGGGATGCCAATTATGCAGGCAAAGGTGAGGTTGCAAACGT
>JANNYT010000057.1:0-7689 GCA_031410255.1 Novosphingobium sp.
CAACCGACGTTGAGACAAGTCCCGCCCAGCGTCTCGCGCCCTTCGACGCAAGCGGTCTTGAGCCCCAGCTGCGCCGCACGGATCGCCGCGACATAGCCGCCGGGGCCGGAACCGATGATCAGGACGTCGTAATCGTAGTCAGCCATGTCTCACTTCCAGTTCATATCACTCAAGCGATAACCCGAACGATTGCCTGATGGTCATCTGCAGCCTTTGTAACGAACGATCGGACTGCATCGATTTTTGCTTCAAGTTTCAAGCGATACTCGTCTGGGTTCTGCGCTGCCAGTTCGGCATCGTAAACCTCTGCATCGAGCATGGCCTTCGGGTCAAAGGCTTCAAAGAATATGCGATTCGAAATTTGCGAGAGCCAACTTGCTATTTCGGAAAGCGGGCTTGCTCCAATCAAATGAGCTTCTGGCGCTAATTCCTCAAAGTCGTTGGTCAAGAAGCCAGTGACAGTGTCGCTGTGACTGGGATCGACTCGGAAAAGATAGTCAAGCAGCCCCCAATCACGCCCCAATTCCAATCTGGAATCGCCAGCTCCATCTCCTGATTCCAGACAAAGTGCGCAGTTGAGGCTCATTTCACAAATCGATCAGCAAGCGCGTCGGATCCTCGATCGCTTCCTTGATGGTCTTGAGCGCGGTTACCGCCTCGCGCCCGTCGATCAGGCGGTGGTCATAGCTTAGCGCCAGGTACATCATCGGGCGGATCACGATCTCGCCGCCCCGCACAACCGGGCGGTCCTCGATCCGGTGCAGGCCGAGCACGGCGCTTTGCGGGGGGTTGATGATTGGGGTCGACATCAGCCCACCGAACACGCCGCCGTTTGAGATGGTGAAGGTGCCGCCCTGCATGTCGGCCATGGTCAAGCTGCCGTCCTTGGCGCGGCGGCCCAGATCGCCGATCGCTTTTTCGATCTCGGCAAAGCCCATGGTGTCGACGTTGCGCACCACCGGCACGACCAGCCCATTGGGGGCCGAGACCGCGACCGACAGATCGACGTAAGGGAAGTAGACGATTTCATCCCCATCGATCTGGCCGTTGACGCCGGGGAAGTCCTTCAGCGCGAGGCAGGCGGCCTTGGCGAAGAAGCTCATGAAGCCGAGTTTGACCCCGTGCTTCTTCTCGAAGGCGTCCTTGAACTTGTCGCGCGCGGCGATCACCGCCGACATATCGCAATCGTTGAACGTGGTCAGCAACGCGGCGGTGTTCTGCGCTTCCTTGAGCCGCCGCGCGACGGTCTGGCGCAGGCGGGTCATCTTGACACGCTCTTCGCCGCGCGTGCCTGTGGGGGCGGACGTTGCCGCAACCTGAGCGGGTGCGGCGGCTGGAGCTGGAGCGGGCGCGGCTTGCTTGGCGCTGGCGGCGGCGACCACGTCTTCCTTGGTCAGGCGGCCGTCCTTGCCGGTGCCCTTGATGCTGGCCGGGTCGATCGCGTGTTCGAGCACTGCGCGGCGCACCGAGGGGGAGAGCGCGGCGGCCTCGCTCGGCGGCGCTTCAGGCTTAGGGTCAGCAGCGGGCATGGTGTCCGAAGCGGGCGGCACCGGGGCTTCGGTCCGCTCGGCCACGGGTTCGGCCCCGGCAGCGGGCGAGCCGTCCTCGATCGTGGTGATGACCGCGCCGACCAACACGTTGTCGCCGACCTTGGCGATGTGCTGGCCCATTACCCCGGCGGCTGGTGCGCCGACCTCAACCGCGACCTTGTCGGTCTCAAGGCTGGCAATCGGCTCATCGAGTGCCACCGCTTCGCCGGGCTGCTTGAGCCATTCGCCAATGGTGGCTTCGGCCACGGATTCTCCCAGAGTGGGGACTTTAACTTCGGTTGACATGATACTGTTCCCTCAGGTCTTTTTCCTGCGGCGGATTTCCGAACGGACCGACAGGCCCAGCGCGTGCGAAATGAGCGCGCCTTGCTCGCTGGCGTGGCGGCTGGCGATCCCGGTGGCTGGCGAGGCGCTGGCGCCGCGCCCGGCATAGCGCGCACGGGTGACCTTGCGCTTGGCCGAAATCAGCGCCTGCTCGATCTCCGGCTCGACAAAGAACCACGCGCCGTTGTTGCGCGGCTCTTCCTGGCACCAGACCACTTCTTCCAGCTGCGGCATCCGCGAAAACCGCAGCGCCAGCGGCTCGCCCGGGAACGGATAGAGCTGCTCGAGCCGGATGATCTGCGTGTCGGTGATTTCCGCCGCGTCGCGCGCTTCCATGATGTCATAGGCAACTTTGCCGCTGCACAGGATCACGCGCTTGGTCTTGGCATCATCGGCCCCGCTGCGGTCAGACAGGATCCGCTTGAAATGCGCCTGCCCGATGAACTCGCTCGCCTCGCTCTTGGCCATCGGATGGCGCAGCAAGGACTTGGGGGTCATAATCACCAGGGGCTTGCGGAACGGGCGGTGCATCTGGCGGCGCAGCACGTGGAAATAGTTGGCCGGGCTGGTGATGTTGCAGACCTGGATATTGTCCTGCGCGCACAATTGCAGGAACCGCTCCAGCCGGGCCGAACTGTGTTCCGGCCCCTGACCCTCATAGCCGTGCGGCAGCAGCAGCACGAGGCCGTTGGCGCGGAGCCACTTGGATTCCGAGCTGGCGATATACTGATCGATCACAATCTGCGCGCCATTGGCGAAATCGCCGAACTGCGCTTCCCACAGCACCAGCGATTTGGGATCGGCGCTGGCATAGCCATATTCAAAGCCGAGCACGCCGTATTCGGACAGCGTGCTGTCATGCACTTCAAACCGGCCGTGCGGCACGGTGGTCAGCGGCACATATTTGTGTTCGTCGGTCTGATCGACCCACACCGCGTGGCGCTGGCTGAAAGTGCCGCGCCCCGAATCCTGGCCTGACAGGCGCACGTTGAAGCCTTCGGAACACAGGCTGCCAAAAGCCAGCGCTTCGCCGGTCGCCCAGTCAAACCCGGCACCGCTGGTGAACATCTCACGCTTGGCGTCGAGCACGCGGCCCAGCGTCTTGTGGATCGTCAGCCCGGCCGGCACTGTGGTCAGCGTGCGGCCCAGACTGTCAAACAGCTTGGCCTCGATCCCGGTGTGGATGTTGCGGCGCGCGTTTTCGGGGTCGGCCGGAGCATGCAGCCCGGTCCAGCGCCCGAAGAACCAGTCGGCCTGATTGGCCTTGTAGCTTTTGGAGGCTTCGAACTCCTGTTCGAGGATCGCGGTGAAGCGCATTTCGTTTTCGCCCGCCCAGTCCTTGTCGATCACGCCCTGCTGGGTCAGTCGCGCCGCATAGAGGCTGCTGACCGGCGGATGCGCGCGGATTTTCTGGTACATCAGCGGTTGGGTGAAGCCGGGCTCATCGCCCTCATTGTGGCCGAACCGGCGGTAGCACCACATATCGACCACAATATCGCGGCCAAAGGTCTGGCGGTAATCGATCGCCAGTTTGCAGGCGAAAGTCACCGCTTCGGGATCATCGCCGTTGACGTGGATTATCGGCGCCTGGATGCCCTTGGCCACGTCTGAAGGATAAGGCGATCCGCGTGAGAATTGCGGGCTGGTGGTAAAGCCGATCTGGTTGTTGATGATGAAGTGGATGCAGCCGCCGGTGTTGTACCCTTTGACGCCTGAAAAGCCGAAGCATTCCCATACGATCCCTTGCCCGGCAAAGGCCGCATCGCCGTGGATCAGTACCGGCAGCACCTGCTTGTGCTTGTCCTTGCCGATATCGTCACGGAACACCTGCTGCGCGCGGGCCTTGCCCAGCACGACCGGATCGACGGTTTCGAGGTGGCTGGGGTTGGGGACCAGGCTCATGTGCACGGTCACGCCGTCAAATTCGCGGTCAGTGCTGGTGCCGAGGTGATATTTGACATCGCCCGATCCGCCGACGTCTTCGGGATTGGCAGTGCCGCCCGAAAATTCGTGGAAGATCACGCGGTATGGCTTGGCCAGGACATTGGCGAGCACGTTGAGGCGGCCGCGGTGGGCCATGCCATAAACGATTTCCTTGACCCCGCGCTGGCCGCCGTACTTGATCACCGCCTCCAGCGCCGGAATCATCGATTCCCCGCCATCAAGGCCGAAGCGCTTGGTGCCGACATATTTGCGGCCGAGGAACTTTTCGTACTGCTCGCCGCGGATCACCGCGCCCAGGATCGCCTTCTTGCCCTCGGGCGTGAAGTCGATCGACTTGTCGCCGCCTTCGATCCGGTCCTGCAGAAAGCGCCGCTCATCGACATCGGCGATGTGCATATATTCAAGGCCGACCTTGCCGCAATAATTGCGCTTGAGGATCTCGACCAGCTCGCGGACCGTCGCCCATTGCAGCCCCAGCACGCCGCCGAGGTAAACCTTGCGGTCCTGCGCCGCGCCGACAAAGCCGTGATATTCGGGGGCCAGATCGGCTGGCAGGTGCTGATGCGAAATGCCCAGCGGATCGAGATCAGCGGCCAGATGCCCGCGTACGCGATACGTGCGCACCAGCATCATCGCGCGGATCGAATCGCCCGCCGCTTCCTCGACCGCGCGCGGATCGAGCGCGGTTCCGGCCTTGGAAGCTGCGGCCTTGACCGCGACTTGCATCGCGGTGGGATCGAGCGCTGCGGTGAAATCATCCTCAGCGGTGCGCCAAGCAGGCCGCGCCCAGCTTGGGCCAGGTTGGGGGTCCTCGGGGAGGAAGTCGTGAAGTTCGTTACCCATGCCGGTCATCCTGGGGAGGAAAGGTTGCAGTTCCGGGCCAAGGCGGGGTGCGCATTAGCCCGGACCCGCGATCAGACGAGTTCCTTGAGCAGCGCGCTGAGCGTCGTGCCAAGTTCGCTCGGTGAGTTCGAGACGCGGATCCCGGCGGCTTCCATCGCCGCGATCTTGTCTTCTGCGCCGCCTTGGCCGCCCGAGACGATTGCCCCGGCATGGCCCATCCGGCGGCCCGGAGGCGCGGTGAGGCCGGCGATGAACCCGACCATCGGCTTCTTGCGCCCGCGCCTGGCTTCGTCAGCGATGAATTGCGCGGCTTCTTCTTCGGCCGAGCCACCAATTTCGCCGATCATGATGATCGACTTGGTGGCATCATCGGCCAGGAACAGCTCGAGCATATCGATGAAATTGGTCCCATTGACCGGATCGCCGCCGATGCCGACCGCAGTAGTCTGGCCGAGGCCGGCTTGCGTGGTCTGGAACACGGCTTCATAGGTCAGCGTGCCTGAGCGCGAGACTACGCCGACGCTGCCAGCCTTGAAGATCGAACCGGGCATGATCCCGATCTTGCATTCGTTGGGCGTGAGCACGCCGGGGCAGTTGGGGCCGATCAGGCGGCTGCTGGTGCCCGACAGCGCGCGCTTGACCCGGACCATATCGAGCACCGGAATGCCTTCGGTGATGCAGACGATCAGCTCAATCCCGGCGTCGATCGCCTCAAGGATCGCATCGGCCGCGCCCGGCGGCGGAACGTAGATGCAGCTGGCGGTCGCGCCCGTTGCCGCCTTGGCCTCGGCGACAGAATCGAACTGCGGCAGCCCGATGTGGACCTGCCCGCCTTTGCCCGGCGTAACCCCCGCAACCATCTGCGTCCCGTAATCGAGCGCGGCCTGGGTGTGGAAAGACCCGGTCGCACCGGTCATGCCTTGGGTGATGACCTTGGTGTTCTTGTTGACGAGGATGCTCACTTATTACCTTTCTCACGCGCTATCGCGTAAACCCAAACTATGTTGCGACCTTCATATTGCCGCTGACCAAACAGCAAGACGAAACCATCGTTGATGAAGGTGTCTGCAACATTTGAGAGGTCTTTTTCGCGAACAAAGGCTTCTGCCTCTTTTGAAAGTCTGACATCAGACATTTTTCCGCGCCTAGCAGCTAGCTTTTCAGTCAAAGCGTCGCGCGTTGGGGCGTAATCGTTGGGACTTGGCACATCGACCGATGTGGAACAGGCAACATACAGCCCAAAACTCGAATGCAACGAGAGATAAGTTTTTCGCTCCTCGTTGCTGAATTCGTGCAATCGCTGGCCTCTCGCAACAAGCGAATAGGTCGAACCGTTTTGCCAACCGGCCGCAGACGGCCCACTGTCGCCCCAATTGCTTCGTTCAGCGCAAAGCAGGACGGCTGAATCATCAACCGCTGGTGGCGATACTGGTTCCGCTGCTGCCTGTTGGCCTGCGAGAGCCAGAGCAAGCGCTACGAGCTTGGTGCAGAGATTAGCCAAGGCTAGAATCAATCGCCCGGCACGCCGCCAGCAGTTCCTTGACCGCATCGACGCTGACTTGCAGCCCGGCCTTGTCCTCGGCGTCGAGTTCGATCTCGATGATCTTCTCCACGCCGCCCGCGCCGATCTGGACAGGCACGCCGACGTAGAGACCGTCGAGACCATATTGCCCGCTGACATGCGCGGCGCAGGGGAGGATGCGCTTCTGGTCATTGAGGTAGGCTTCGGCCATCGCGATGCCGCTGGCGGCAGGGGCGTAGAACGCCGAGCCGGTGCCGAGCAGTGCGACGATCTCACCGCCGCCGCCGCGGGTACGCTTGACGATAGCGTCGATCTTGTCCTGCGAGCTCAGCCCCATCTTGACCAGATCGGGCACCGGGATGCCATTGACCGTCGAGTAGCGCACCACCGGGACCATCGTATCGCCGTGGCCGCCGAGCACGAAGGTGTTCACGTCGCGCACCGAAACCGCAAATTCGTCAGCGATGAAGTGGCTGAACCGCGCGCTATCCAGCACGCCCGCCATGCCGACCACCATGTGATGCGGCAGGCCCGAAAATTCGCGCAGCGCCCAGACCATCGCGTCCAATGGGTTGGTGATGCAGATCACGAATGCGCCAGGCGCGTTGGCCTTGATGCCTTCGCCGACCGCCTTCATCACTTTGAGGTTGATGCCGAGCAGATCGTCGCGGCTCATCCCCGGCTTGCGGGCGACGCCTGCAGTGACGATGATCACGTCGGCCCCGGCGATGTCTTTGTAATCGTTGGAGCCGGTGATCTTCGCATCGAAGCCTTCAACCGGGCCGCACTGCGACAGATCGAGCGCCTTACCCTGCGGCACGCCTTCGACCACATCGAACAGGACGATGTCGCCCAGTTCCTTTTGCGCGGCGAGATGTGCCAGCGTTCCGCCGATATTGCCTGCGCCGATAAGTGCGATCTTCTTGCGACCGGTAGTGTGGGCCATATTCCGACGATGTCCTTTGCCTGAAAGCGGGATCAACGACTGGCTAAAAATCTGGCCCTACCATCCCGCATGGAGCATGAGCCGATCGCCTGAAGCGCTGGCCCTAAGCGCGCAGGCAAGCATTTGCAATATAGTAAAAGCCCGTGACGTCACAATAATTGAGATAATAGTTCGCAATTGCAACAGTAGTTGCTGAGCGTTGGCGTCAGTGCTTGCTGCGCTTCGCCAGGACCTTGCCCAGCGAGCCGGCCCGGCGCGAATCGAGCGCGCGGCAAACCTCTATCCAATGGCGGTAATCGGCCTTGTCGCCGCGCAGATGCGCCGCTTTGGCCCGCTCGGCGGCATTCTCAGCCGCGCCCAGCCCGAATTGCGCAAAATGGTGGAGCGCGGCGCGCAGCACCAGATCGCGGCGTTGCAGATCGCCATTGTCGTTAGCAGCACCGGCCGTCAGCCGCCCCAACGAGGCGCGGGTCAGATAGACCGGCGTGGTGACGGGACGCGCGGCAGCATAGCGAATGGTCATGAAATCAGGGCCCTGCGACTGGGGTGTTGGAGCTGCG
>JANNYT010000058.1:0-26073 GCA_031410255.1 Novosphingobium sp.
CGTGGGCAGATCGAACCGCGCCACTTCGCTGTCCCAGAACCCGCCCGGCGCAGTCAGTTTGGCAAAGGCATTGCGCGATGACATGTCGAGCAGGCGGCGGATCGCATCGACCATGCTGAACCCGCCCATCGCGGCGCAGCCGGGCAAGGCCAGCAGGCCGACGGCGGCAGTACCAGCCAGAAAAGTCCGCCGCGCGATTATGCTGTTTTCCAAGCCGCTCATGTACCCCACTCCTGCATTTAGCGGCTGTCACGCCGCAGTGATTGTCGCCATAGAGACGCGGCATGAACCGCGTCCGACTCCTCGTATTCAATCCCGTGCTGTCGGTGCTGGACTATCGCCTTCCCGCAGGGCTGGGAACCGAATTCGGTTCCCTGGTCATTGCACCCCTGGGGCCGCGTCAAGTTCTGGGGATCGTTTGGGAAAAAGAACGTTTGGCCGGCGCGGAAGTTCCCGACGCCAAGCTGCGTCCGATCCTGGAGGTGCTGCCGGTACCGCCGCTGAGCCAGCCACTGCGCCGCCTGATCGAATGGACCGCCGACTACTATATCGCTCCGATGAACGCGGTCGCGCGGATGGCCTTGGGCAGCACTGCGGCGCTGCGCGGCGGGGGCAGCGTGACCGAATACCGCTTGTCAGGCAACGAGCCGCAGCGCCTCACCCCGCAGCGCGCCGCCGCGATGGACGCGCTGCACGGCGAGCAAGCCAGCATCCGCGAACTGGCCGCGCTGGCGAGTGTGTCCGAAGCGGTGCTGCGCGGGCTGGTCGAGGCCGGGGTGCTCGAGCCGGTGACGGTCGATCTTGACCGGCCTTACCCGCGCGCGCGCGCCGATCACGCGGTGCCGGATCTGTCGCCGGCGCAGCAGGCTGCCGCCGATACCTTCCTGGACGCTGTCAAAGCCCGGCATTTCGTGCCGTTCCTGCTCGACGGAGTGACCGGATCGGGCAAGACCGAATGCTATTTCGAAGCGGTCGCGCAGGCGATCCGCGACCAGCGCCAAGTGCTGGTGCTGCTGCCCGAGATTGCGCTGACGCAAAACTTCCTGCGCCGCTTCGAAGCGCGGTTCGGCGTGCCCCCGGTGCTGTGGCATTCGAGCCTGAAGGCCAGCGAGCGGAGGCGCGCGTGGCGCGCAATCGTTTCCGGCGAGGCGCAAGTTGTGGTCGGCGCGCGCTCGGCCTTGTTCCTGCCCTATGCGGCACTGGGGCTGATCGTGGTCGATGAGGCGCATGAAGTGTCGTTCAAACAGGACGACGGGGTGCGCTATAACGCCCGCGATGTGGCGGTGATCCGCGCGCGGTTTGAGAGCGTACCGGTGATCCTCGCCAGCGCCACCCCCGCGCTCGAATCGCTGCAACTGGCCGAGGCCGGGGTCTATATCAAGCTCGACCTGCCCGACCGGTTTGGCGGCGCGCAATTGCCCACCATCAGCATCGTCGATCTGCGCGCCGAAGAGCCGCCGCGCGGGCGCTGGCTCGCCCCGCGCCTCGTCGCCGGCATGCGCGAGCGGCTTGAGCGCGGTGAGCAAAGCCTGCTGTTTCTCAACCGCCGCGGCTATGCCCCGCTGACTTTGTGCCGCCACTGCGGCTACCGCTTCCAGTGCCCCAATTGCAGCGCCTGGCTGGTCGAGCACCGCCTCTCGCAGCGGCTCGCCTGCCATCACTGCGGACACCAGACTGGGGTGCCAGAGGCTTGCCCCGAATGCCTGACGCCTGATTGCCTGGTCGCTTGCGGCCCGGGGGTTGAGCGGATCGCCGATGAAGTGGCCGAACTGCTGCCAGACGCGCGCGTGGCGGTGGTCACATCGGACACGCTCAACAGCCCCGAGAAGATCAGCGCCTTTGTCGAAGCGGCCGAGCAGAAGCTGATCGATGTGATCGTCGGCACGCAATTGGTGACCAAGGGCTATCACTTCCCCGATCTGACCTTGGTGGGGGTGGTCGATGCCGACCTGGGCCTAGAAGGCGGCGATCTGCGCGCGGCCGAGCGGACTTACCAGCAAGTCGCGCAAGTCGCCGGACACGCCGGGCGCGCCGAAAAACCGGGCGAAGTGCTGATCCAGACCCGCCACCCCGAAAGCGCGGTGATCGCCGCGCTGGCCGGGGGGGACCGCGACGCCTTCTACGCCGCCGAGGCCGACAGCCGCCGCGATGCTGGCGCGCCGCCGTTCGGGCGCTGGGCCGCGATTATCGTGTCGAGCGAGGATGAAGCCGAAGCGCGCGAGGCAGCGCGCGCAATCGGCGGGCTGCGGCCCGATTTGCCCGATGTGCTGGTGCTGGGCCCAGCACCTGCGCCGCTCTCGCAACTACGCGGGCGCTTTCGCTACCGGCTGCTGATCAACGCGCGGCGCTCAGCGCAATTGCAGGACGTGATCCGCGAATGGCTGGCCAAGCTGAGCTTCCCGCAAGGGGTGCGGGTCGGCGTGGATATCGATCCTTACAGCTTCGTTTAAGCACTGCTCCGCGCGGCTTGCTGGAAGGCCTTAATGCGAGACCAGTCCGGCGATTGCTCCGCCGATGGCTCCACCGGTCTGCCCACCCGCATCGCCGCTGATCAACCGGCCAATCGCGGTGCCAACTGCAGTGCCTGCTGACGTGCCCGCGCCGGGCGGTGAAGCTGGCGAGCTGGCTCCCGCTACTGGCGGCGGTGCTGCGACAGGCGGAGCCGTCGCAGGCGGTGCCACCACAGGCGGCGCTGTCACAGGTGGCGCGGTCACGGGTGGTGGTGCCGTAACCGGCGCCGCGCCACCCGTCCGCAAGACCGCCGTGTTTATCGTTGAGGGCGGCAATGCCGGAGGCGCACGCAGCACCGCGTCGAGTTCGCGCGAGCGTTCCACGCTGCGGGTGGCGGCCGCTGCAGTGCGGGCGTTAGCCTCGGAGGTCAGGCGCGCGGCTTCGGCTTCGGGATTGATGGTGTTGGCGGCGATCCGGGCTGCGTCGCCGGCTCCGGCCAGCCGATTGAGCGGCACGTAGTCAGTCTTGAACACCAGCTCGACCCCGCTATCCAGATCGACCGAGGTGTTGATCCCTTCGGTGGTCTGGGTGCGATCGGTTGAGACATAGCCGATCGTGTTCTGGATTTTGGCCTCGGCCCCCCACGGCCCGACCTTGGCCCCTACCCCGACCTCGCTGGTGTTTCGCATATCGAATTGCGAACCGCGATCGTTCTGCGCCGCGCTGCTGGCATCGACATGCAGCTTCATCGCGGCATGAACCCGCCCGCTTTCGACCACGATCCGCTGCAACCCCATCTGAACCATCGTCGCCAACAACTGCTGCCGATTGCGGGCCAGCACTGCACGGGCCAGCGGCACCAGCCCTTCGGGATTGGCCGGGCTAAGCGGCGTGCCATCGGGCGCGCCCAAGGCCGAGCGCAAGGCCGCTTCGCTGGGCGGCTGACCGCCCGGGCGCATGATCAGGCGCGTGTTGGCGTCCTGCTCGGCCTGGATTTCAGCGCGCCGGTCGTGCGCTTCTTCAGGCGTGAGGCCTTCAAGCTCGGAGGTCATATCGACTTCTTCGCCGCCCTCAATCTGGTAGCTGCCGGGGAAGTGCTCGGCGAGCCAATCGCGCGCGCCCGAAACGCCGAGATTGGCATCGGCAAAGCCTTCGGTCGATTGGGCGACATTGCGGATCAGGTCGACAAAGGCAGTCAGCTGCTGCTGATTGGAATCGTTCATCGCCTTGAACACGCCGGTGATCAATTCATTGACAAAGCGCGGAAAACTGACGGCATTCATCAGGTTGCGCGTAGTCCCCGCGACCCGGTCCACCGCCACGCCAGAAAAGTCACTGCCCGCATTCTGGGCCATGGCTAGCGGCGGCGCGGCGTGGCGGTGCGATGCCGCATCCGACATATCGAGCGCGGTTGAGCCGATCCGCGCCAATGCTCCGGCGATTGCGGTCCGTGTCACAGGATGAAGCTGCGCAAAGTCAGGCGAGTCAGACAGGACCTGCCGCACCGCCAGCCGCGCATCATGGCGCGGCGCGATCACCGCCCGGGGCGGCGCAGGGGCGATGGCCGGGCCCGCCAACACTTTACTGGGCCAGCGACGACCAGACCGAGGCCGCGCTCCTTGCCGGTTCTGGAGGGGGCGGCGCTGCCGCTTGCTGCCCGGCATTTTCGCCAATGGCCAAGGTCGCTTCGAGCCAGTCGATCGCAGCACCAATCGCCGGATCGCCCGGCGCCACCACGGTACCGGCCCCCAGCACTTTCTCCAGTGCCGCGGCCAGCCAAGCCAGCAGCAGCATCCCCGCCTTGCCGCGCCGCACGAATGGTTGCGGATCGACTTGCTGGATGTGCCCGAGCCGCGCGATCGCGCGCACCACATCCCAGGTATCGCGCGCATGAAACGCCCCGCGCACATCGGCATGGCTGAGCACGGCGAAGGCATCCTTCAAGGTGGCGATAACCTCGCTGGCCACGAAGGCCGCCATGCCGGTGCTGGCATCACCCAGGTTTTGCGCCAAGGCCCGCGCCGCCGTGCGCACCCGGGACTGGGCCATAGTGGTGCCTTGGCCGCCCTGATCGAGCTGCGCCAAGGCCTCGCAGAGCTCAAGCATGCGGTCTTCGAAGCGCTGGTTGCGCCCGCCCTCGGCCGACACCGGTCCACCGGCGGTACCGAACAATTGCGCAAAGAAGGCACCACGTTCATCGGCCGACATTCGGTCGCGGCGGCGATGCCACCATGCCTCGACCAACGGTGCCGCCCCGCCGAAATCGAGCGACAGCGCCCCGGTGCTGCTGAGGCTAGCCAGCTGTTCAACCGCAGCGATGATCCCAGCCGGTTCCAGATCCGCGGCCAGATAGATCGAGGCCAGCGAGCGCAATTGCGCCCGATCGATCCGCGCCGACGTGGCATCGGGAATCTCAATCGCTTCCAGTTCTTCGAGCGTGAAGGCCAGCCCGGCAGCCGTCGCGCGGTCGACCAGGCGCTCGCTGGCGGCCAACGCAGCGGCCAGCGCGGCATCAGCCGCCGGGGCAATCCGCGCGCCAATCGCGGCGCCGGGCGGAGGGGCGATGAGCGCGGCCACGGCAGCCTATGGCCTAGTCGGCGCGCCACCGGGCGCGGCCCCTGCCGCAGCCGCTGGGCGGCTGTTGGGATTGTAAGGCGTGCTGTTGCCCTGGATCACCGACATCATCTCAGGCGTGGCCAGCTTGTCCATCGGCAGGTAGTCGCTCTTGAAATTGACCCGGACTTCGCCCGACAGGTTAGCCTTGACCTCGGCTTTGGACTCACTGGTCTCATCGACCGCCGAGCCGACCGTGGCGACGTGTTCGGTCGAAAATTCGTTAGTCATCCCGGCGCTGACCGGGCTGAACCATGCGCCATAGTCGACATGGGTAGTGTTCTTCTCGCTGGTCGCGTTGCGGTCGTTCATCTGCGCAGTGTAATTGCGCTTGGCCTTGTCGCTGGCGCGCATCGAGAAAATAACCTTAGCGGTTATAGACCCGTCTGTTATGACTATCCTATTGATTCCTAACATAACCATCGACGAAAGCAGCTGTTGGCGAGACTTCGCCATCTGCAACCGCGCCGCCGTAACCAGCCGCAATTCGGCGTTAGCATCGGTGATGTCGGTGACCGGTGGACTGAGGTTGAGGTTGCGGCTGATTTCGGCAAGGCGGACTTCGGGATTCTCGCCCACCGTAGTAGCTTTCGAGGTCGCCGCAGTCGCCCCGCTTGGCTCTTCGCCCTCGAAGCTTTCCGAATTGCTACCGGTCTCGATCGCAATCGTATCGGGATAGGATTCGGCGAGGAAATCGCGCCCCGCCGCTTCGCCGATATTGTCCTGCATGAACTGGTCAGTCGTCTTGGCGACATTGGCAATGAGCTCGCCATAAGCGCGCATCTGTTCGATCGAACTCTCGACGATTGCCTGGAACACATTCTTGATCAGGCCGCCAACAAACTTTGGAAAATCAACCTTTTGGACCATATCTCCAAACTGCTCGACACCTTGCTTGACCGCGCCGGCCTCAAATTGCTTGCCAGCAAAGCCTGGGCTTTTGGACAAGGACTTCTTGGTATCCTCAACCGCGTCGAGCGCTTGTGCGGTTGTGCCCTGACCGGCTGGCTCGGCCGCCACTTCTCTGGGCAGTGTCCCGACCGGCAGTTCGCCCCGGGCCTCGCGCGCGGCGACATCCGAATAGACCCCGTTGGGATCGGCCATGAAGGCCAGCACCTTGACCGTCGACATGGCCAACTGCTGGCGCTCTGCTTCGCTCAGCCCGGTGAAAGTCGGGATCGCGGTGAGCAAGCGCCGCACCGCATCGCGGCTGGCAGCGAACGCGGCTTGATCCGCGGCGCCACGCGGCACCGCAGCCGCGGTGGTAACTGAAGGAGCGGGAGCGATACCCACGGTCATCTGCACTACTCCCTGTTATACCCGTGCCGGGGCGGGGGCCGGGGCCGGCGCAAGCGCAGCAGGCGGCGCGGCGACCGCCGCTGCGGGAGCGGGCGCGCCGCGCGGACTGGGAACGACATTGGGATCGACCGGGGTGGAATTGCCCTGGATCGCCGCGATCATCCCTGGCGTCGCCATCTTGTCGAGCGGCAGGTAGTCGCTCTTGAAATTGACATCGACCGAGCCGGACAGCTGGATCTTGGTCTGCAAGGCCGCCTGGCTTTGCTCGGAGGCTGTGGTCTGGGCGGTGATGACCGGCCGGTCCTCGTACTTATATTCGCCCTTGGCATAATAGTCGGCGCTGTACTGCCCGCCGGTGTAGCTGTCCTTGTCGTGGCTGGCGCCGGTCGAATCGTATTTGCCGCCGGTGTCGGTCGTTCCTTCCTGCTTGGAAGTGCGCTGGATCGAGCCATCCTTGTTGCGCGCCAGATCCATCGCTGAGGCCGAGCGCCGCTTGGCCATCTGATCGGTAGCTTTGACGTCGTAGATGATTTTTGCCGATATTTTTCCGTCAGTTACAACGATTCTGTTAATTCCCATCAGCACGATCGACGCCATCAACTGCTGGCGCTGCTTGGCCAGCTGCAACCGGCTGTTCTCGACCAGCGCCTTTTCGACATTGGCATCGGACAGGTCGAGGCTCTTGAGCGCGCCGTTCTCAAATTCGAGCTTGTTGTTGACCCGCTGCAGCGCGGTGCTTTCATCCACTCCTTCGCGCAATTGCAGCTTCGGGCTGGGATTGTCTTCGGAATCGTCCATCCCGACCGTGAACAGATCGGGGAACTGATCGACCATATGGTCGCGGCCCTGATTTTCATCGACATGGTCGTCCATGAACTGCTTGAGCGAGGTCGCGACCGAAGCGATCATCTTCTGATAGGCTTCCATCTGCTCGATCGAACTGTGGGTGATGGACTGAAAGACTCCGCTGATCAGTCCCGCCACGAAAGCTGGAAACTTCACTTCGTTCAGCAGCATTCCGGCCACTGCGGCCCCTTCGCGCGCCGCATTGGCCTCAAACTTGCCCTTGCCGATCGCATCGACCGCCTTGCGGTTGTCGGCATAGCTACCTTCACTCGCCGAGTGATCGTTGGGGTCGGTTGGACCCAAGGCTTGGGCTTGAACACCTCCGACCTTGCTTCCATCAAAGCCTTCGGGTTTTGCGATATAGCCCGCGACCAACGCCGTGTTGCGCGCAATCTCTGCCTGATCGGAGGCGGACATCGCGGCAAAAGCGGGTGTGCCCTGCAAGACCTTTTGCACTTCGTAGCGGACCAGCGGATCCGGCTGCGGAACCCGGCCGGCCGGAGGCGGAGCGATTGTGGTGGCGGCGGCGTACATGGAACGGACTCCGATTTCTTGGCGTGGTGCGAAGGCTCAGGCGGCGACGCGCTGCGCGTCAGCGGGCAGTTCAAACTCAACCGGGCGCAGATAGAGGCTGACGCGCGGCGGTGACAGAGCATCGGTGCGCAGGCTGAAGATCGAGAAGCGCCCCGGCCAGTATTCATCCTCCGGCGTGAACGCGCTCATCCACCGCTCCAGCGCGGCCAGTCCGCGCGGCCGTTCGTTCAACCCGAGCGTCAGCAGACTAAGGAAGCTGGGCGGCACATCAGGAATGGCGTTGAGCAGCACGTAGATTTCAAAGTCCGGCCCGCTTGGGCCATTGCCGAAGGCCAGCAGTGCGCTGTTCGCAGGCAATTCAAACCGCCCGCCCAGCACCAGCCCGATCATCTGCATGATCCCGGGCAAGCGGTGGCCCAGGCCCAGTGCGTCCAGCACCGGTTGCAGATCCGCCAGTCTGAGCGCCTGCGTGGCCGCGAAAGTCAGCCGTTGCCCGGCCTGATCACGCTGCGCCGCCAGCGTAGTGAACATCGGCTGCAGGCCGGGCACCAGTGCGACCGCAGTCTGGACAATCCGCGCCAGGCCAATCGGCAGATCGTCAATATCGATCCGCCCGCCCGGTGCTTCGTAATAGACTTTCGAGGCGAACAGCCCGTTGCGATCGTAACTGTTGCCGAAGAACGCGCCGTAGCCCAGATTGCCGCTGGTGCTGCCAAACCCGCGCCACGGTTCGCTCGCCCGGTCGAACCAGTTGAGCTGATCGGGGCCCATGTAATTGCCCAGCAGCCGCCGCATCTCGCGGGTGGATTCGTCGCGTCGGTCGATTGCCCCCGCCTCGGGCGGCAGCGGCTCGATCGTGTAGCGCACCAGACCCGGCTGGCTTTCGGAAAAGCTTGGCTCAAACGGCGGGGCCATCGGCATCAGCGCATTGTCCCGATAGCGCGAGTCTCCGCCGGGATAGGGAAAAGTGCGCATAAACAAGTCCCTGAGCGGCGAGAAGGCATCGGCCGAGCCGAGCGCTCTCGACACGCTCATGAGCTTGCTCTCAAGTTGCTGAGAGAGGGGACGGTTGGAGTTCGAGAACATCATGGTTCACCTCGAATGTTGGGGTTGGATGGCGTGGCGGTGCAGCTCAGTGCATTCGCCCGTTTGCCATTCCCATCCCGAGGCCCAGCCCGATATCGCCGATGCCATCGAGCATTTCGCGCGCCATCGCCGGGATCGGGATCGGCTTCGAAGTCATCTGCGGCGCCTCACGCGGCTGTGACATCGCTTCGACCTGGCTGTCAGTGGTGGCAGTATCGGCCAGCCACAGCTCGCAGGCATTGACGAGGTCATAGTCGTTGGGTTCGGTGGTCGCATTGTGACCATCGCCGAAGTTGGGGAAGCGAACCTGCGACATATCGATAATCGGCGCAGTAGGACTGACGATCCGCGCGATGTTGCGCGAAATCCAGGCCGTGATGATCAGCCCGCAGCTGGCCAGCGTCCGATAACGGCTGCTGGTCTTGGCCCCGCCCAGATCATAGGTCGCAACCTGATCGACCACTTGCCACATATCCTTCGCGCCGTAAGCGCCCTTGATTTCGGGATCGCCGAGCAACTTGATTGTGGTGTTGATCTGCTGGGTCAGTTCGCGCCCGGCAAAGTGCGCCATGCCATAACCATGGAGCGTCAGGTTGCCAGCCAGATCGCGGGCCGACTTGCGGACCTGCTGCTGGTTGATCGGTGCCGGCGTGCGCGAGCGCAGCAGCTGGTCGACCTCGTTCTGGCGGACGAAGTTTGAGACCGATGAGACAAACCGGATCCACAGGTCATTGAAATCGCGGTTGACCATCGCCCCTGGCTCGCCGCCCGGAACCCCCAGCGTCATCGAGGCAAAGTTGCGCCGTTCCAGCTCGCTCATCCGGTTGGGGGCTTCGCGCCAGTATTTGTAGAGCATCTTGCCGGCATTGCCGGGCCCGACCGGCAGCATGCCGTGCTGGAACTGCTCGACGATCTTGTCGACCACCTGGAACACCTTGAGCTCTTCGAACATCGCCGAGACGATCATCGGGCCCATCACCAGCACGTTTTCGGCCACGATATTGTTGTCGGTCTGGCTGTTGAAATCATCGAGCTTCAGATCGCCGAGATCGTCGGACCCGACCCGCTTGATGAGGTCAAGTTGCTCGTTGACCTTGCGGCGCAGCATGGGCTCGTTAACGGTCACGCCTTCAATCGCCAGACCGCGCATGACCTGCGCGAATTCTTCCGCCGAAACCTCGGGATCACTTCCGCCTCGGCCGTCCGGATCACCTTCGATCGCCAGCAACTTAAGCACCTGCGATGCCAGGTCTCCGTAACCTCGGGCTTCACCAAGCGCGCTGAAGAATGACTTTGTGAAGCTGGACCAAAGGTGGCTTTTCTTGTTGGGATACAGCGTTTTGCCTACGGCCTTGCCGACTCCGGGCGTATGCAGCTTGCCGGTGCTGGGTCCGTCCTGCGCGACCGCAACCACCGGCGGCGCGACCGCTCGGTCAACCGCTAGAATGCCGAGTGTCAAGGCGACCAGATTGACATCGCCGCTGACCATGGGCTTGGCGCCCGAGGCATTAGCGAGCCGGCTTCTCAGATCGGCTCGGGACAGAACATCGCCGAACAGCAAATGCCAGTCGGCCAGTCCGCGCAGTTCCGGATCAAGTCGGACATCATCGTTGAGCAGCGTCCTCGCGCTGACAAACAGCGGATCGGAATTTTCTTCGACCTTGCTCGGGTTTTTCGAACCAGAGTTTTCGATGGCGTCGAGTATTTCCTTTAGCTCGGCCTTGCGCCTGACCTCCTCGTCACTGAGTGTGCGATTGTTCTTGTGCTGAATATCTTCCAGCCGCCGGAATTCATAATTGAGGTCGGCATGCGCCTTGAGCATCCGGCTATTGAGGTCGCTAAAGCGGATTGTGTCGATAAGGGTCATGATAATTCTCCTGAAATTCAATTAGTTGTCCAAAGTGGGGCAAATGGGCGAAAGCTACAGCTCATCCGTCATCGGCGCCTCCATCGGCGTTTGAGACGGCGGCATATCCGGGCGCCTGATCAATCTCGCGGTCCAGCGCGGTCAGTGCGGCAGCGGCATCGAGGATCCCCGCGCCGCAGCCCTCAAAACTGCCGGCAAAGGGCTGTGCGGTCTCCACCAGCAGACGCCGCACCATGGCGGCGTCAATCGGGCGGGCGCGGCGATACGAGCGTGACACCAGCAGCGCCGCCGCCGCCGTGACGAATGGCGCGGCAAAGCTGGTGCCCGAGGCCGTCTGATAGCCATCGATCGATGCAGTGAGGATCTTCTGCCCCGGCGCACACAGCGCAACATGATCGCCGCGGGTCGAGAAGCCGGTCGGCACCCGGGCCTCACCAACCGCGCCAACCGCGATCACATCAGCGAAGGCGGCCGGCCAATAGCGGGTCTGCTGGCCATTGTTGCCGCTGGCCGCGATCAGGATGCAGCCGCGCGCGGTGGCATAGGCCACCGTATCGGCATGCGGCTTGGGCAAGTTGGGATCGAGCGCGGCATCATCGGTCCCGAAGCTGAGGTTGATGACCTTGGCACCAAGATCAATCGCCAGTTTCAAGGCCAGATCGAGGTCGCTGATCGCCCCGATGCCGACCACCTTGCCATTGCTCAACCGGGCAGCGGCCAGCGCCCGCATAGGCAGGATCCGGCATTCGCCAGCCAGCCCGCCGGGCATGCCCCGGCCACTGGCCCCGATAATCCCGGCGCAGCCATTGCCGTGCCCGACGAACAGATCGCGCGGGCGTGAATCCATCGCAGAATGGTCGCCCAGCAAGGTCACGCCCGAAGCCACATCGCCAGACTGCAACCGCACCGTATCGAACCCGGCGCGGAAGCGGCGTTCAAATTCCGGGTGCTTGGGATTGATCCCGCTGTCGATCAGCCCGATTGCAACGCCGCTGTCACCCTGCTCAAGTGCCAACGCTTCACGCATCCGCACCTGCTTGCGGGCGTTCCAGCCGCCATCGTCGCTGTGCGGCAACGGCGGGCTGTCTCCGGCATCAAATGGCAGTTGCGTGACGAAATTCGGGCTGGCCGAGGCGACCGCAGTCACTTGCGCCAGGGCCTGGCACAGCACGGGAATATCGGTCCCTTCGGGCACTCGCAGCATCAGGGTTCCGGCCATGCCAGTCGCATGCTCGATCCCGTCATAGTTGACGTGCAACATCCCGGCTTTGGGCGGGTGATCCGCGGCGGGATAAAGCCGCGCGGCGAGGAAGCCGCCGGTCAGATGCATGGCAATGCGGTCGATCGCACCTCCGCCATCGATGCTGCCAGCCGCGTCCTGATGCCCGCGTGAAACATCGCGCACAGTCGGCATGTCCGCCGGGGTCTCACCCTGCACCAGCTTGAGCAACACCGAAGTTGGCGAGATGTGCGGTGCGGTGCGCGGGATCGGGGCAAGCTGCGCGGTCATTGCAGCACCTCAACGTCCGCAATGGTGCCCGCGAAGGGCGGCGCTGCGACCTCGCCCGGCGCAGCCACTTGGGCAGGCGCAAAGGCTGACAAATCAAAGCTCATCGCGGTCGCGTGCTGCGGACCGGGGGCGATCGACAATTCACCGGCCCACTGCTGATGATCGGGCACCACCAGCAGCTCGTCCGCCGAACTCTTGAGGATGGCGACCGGGCGGCCCGAAATTTGGACGCGCGGCAATACCCCTTGGCGCACCAGATTGCGGCCGATCACGCGCAGCAACGGTGGCCCCGCCGGGTTGATGCCCGGCTCGTCAGCGCCGACCGGCTCAACCCGCCGCACTTCGGGTGCGGATACCCGCGTGAGCGCCGCGCGCAGCCGGTCGAGCGGAAGATTGGTGACCCGGTTGAGCGCGCCGACCCGGTTGTGCTCTTCGGCCTGCTGCAATTGCTTGACGGTGCGGACCCCAGCCCATTCGAGCCGCTTGCGGTCTTCGTGGCTCAGCTCGGAAACGTGATCGAGCGAGTCGTCGTCGCTGTCATCGGCGAACGAGCGGGCGTTCTCTTCGATCGCTGGGCGGGTGATGGTGGTGAAGACCAGGTGGAACAAGCTCGCCTCGACCTCGCCCGCACTGGCCGGACGAATGCGGATCTCGCTATCGGCGAACTCGACATGTGCCCGCAAATCGAGGTTGATGTCCTTGATCGCGAAAGTCAGCGGCAGGTTGGCATTGCGCGCCTTCACCGCCATCGCCGCCTGCGCATTATCGAGCTGGCTTTGCACAGCCTGGATGAAATCCTCGAGCCTGAGCGAAGCTGTGGGGGTCATGGCAGCGCCTCCACCGGGCAGGAGGTGCAGGTGATCCGCAGCCGCGATGGCGGCGGATCAAAATCGGTGCGCATGTGCAGCAAGGGTACGTCACCGACCAGCATGGCGACCCCGCCTTCAAGCGCGAAACGGAGGTCGATCGGCAGGTCGAGCTCAAGCGAGGTGACGTGGACCCGCGCTGCCGCCATGCCGGGCATATCGAGCGCCGACCCGGCAATCTCGCCGAGCGTTTCGCCCAGGAGGCGGCGGCCGTTCACGCCGGGGTCCCGGGCGTTGGCGCTGCGACAACCGGCGGCGTTGCAGCGGCGGCGACTGGCGCTGGAGCGGCGACAGCTGGAGCTGGTATTGGCGCGGCGGCGGGCACGGGCGCGGGCGCGGCAACTATCGGCGCAGCAACGGGCGTCACTGCCTGTGCGGCGGGGGCCGTCTTGCGGCTGTGGCGCTCGAGCAAGGTGCGCTGCGCCTCATCGACAAAGCGGTCGAGCGGCAAGGTTTCGGAGGCGAAGTTGATCCGGACATTGCCGGTGACCTCGGCCTTTAGCTCGCTGTCCGACTGGGCGTTGACCGCCACGGTAGAGACCGTGGTGATCGCCCCCTCGTTACCGCGCGCGCCCCACTGGGTGCCGCCGGTCTGCGGATCGTTGCCGGTGGCATATTGCACCGCCGCCCGGTCGCGCGCTTGGGCTTTGAACCGGAGCGAGGCATTGATTGATCCGTCCTTGACCACCACCCGCTGCATACCCAGCAGGACCATGGTCGAAAGCGTCGAAAGCCGGGTCTGCGCCACCTGATTGCGGGCTGCGGGCACAATCCTTGCCTCAAGCAGCTCAGCGGTAAATTGCTCGTCCGCGGCGCCGAAATCGCCGAGCCACGCCGGGGCCGGTCGCTCGTCGTCAGGCTGGCGCAGCGGCGCGAGGGTGTAGCTGCCGCCGTCCTGCAGCAGGGTCACGTCCTGCGGATATTGTTCGACCAACCAAGCCCGCACCTGCCCCAGCGTAACATTCTCGCTGGCGAACTGTTCGAGCGGTTTGGACACTGCTGAGACCAGCTCAGCAAAGCCTTCGACCTGCTTGATCGAGCTGTCGACGATTGCGTCGTACGTGCCGTGGAGCAAGGATGCGACGAAGGTCGGAAAGGCGATCTCGTCCATCAGCGCCCCGGCGCGGCGCGCAATTGCATCGGTCGCCTTTTCGCGCGGCGCGGTGCTGTTACTCGCGGTGGGATCGCTGGGCGGGAACTGCGGCGCAGCACTGCCAAAGCCGCCGCTGCCTGCAGACGATCCGCCCGCGCTGTCAGGCGCGGCGATCTCTCGCCCGAAGGCATCGCGCGCGAGCGCCTGGGCTAGACCGGTCTGGGCCGGGGGTGGGGCTATCTGGGCGGCCATCGCGCGGCTCCCTGTGCCGGGCTCAGGCCATCACCGGCTGGGCGGCGGCGGCTGGTTGCTGCGGCACTGCCGGCGGAGTTTCGCTCGAGGGCGACTGGCTGGCTGGTGGCGGGCTGGCTGCTTCCGGTGGGCAATGGGTGCGGGTGGCACGGCCATCGCCGCCCAGCACCACTTCGTTGACCGCGCTCTGATCGGCCTCGCCCGGCTTGCTGAAGGTTGTGGTGACCCGGACCAGCATGACTGTGCGATCTGGCGTTCCGGTGCCCGGCACGATATCGGCGCGTACCGCCACCGTACGCCCGCTGGCAACCGATCCGCCCGCCGGAGTGATCACGATGTCACCCACTGCCGCGCTATCGAACTTCCAGTCGATCGTGACATTAGCCTGAGTCCGCTGGCCGTCTTCTTCGATATAGGGCCAGTCGTCGAGCGTCACCCGCTCGCCGGCAATCGGCGTCATCCCCGCACCGCCCGCCAGGGCATTTGTGGGGCGAACCATTCCCGCGAGCTGGGCGAGATCATAGCTGCGCCCGCCCTCGTTGGACGTGGTGCGGGTGGTGACGGGCTCGGCCGGAACTGGCGAGCCGATTGGCGCGGCTGGCTTATCCAGCGCCAGCGCATAACCGGCCCCTACCGCGCTGCCGCGATTGGGCTCACGGCCACTGACCGCGCCGCCATGCGCGATCTGGTTAGTACCAAAGCCCGCCGCCGCTTCGTATTCGGCGGCGAAGGCGTCGTAGCTCATGATGTAGCGGCTGCCGGTGGTATGAGTATTGGCATAGGCCCCCGGGGTCCCCGGCGCGCCGACGACGCGGTCCCACGGATCGGTGATGCGGACGAAATACTGGCCGTCTTTCAGGTACATGCCGGTAACAACGATGGCGTGGAGCCCCGGCACCTGTGCAACGATGAACAGCGGTCCGTACTGTTCAAGCAGGCTGCGGAAGCCCTCTGGCGTGTAGCAGGCGGCGGGCGCAAACTGCATCCCCACGGCCGGCACGAACCGCGCCGTATCGGCAGCTGACAGACCCGTTTGCAGCGACGGAGCCAGCCCGTTGTAGCGCGCGATCAGCGACGGATCGACCGACTGGCGATCGCGCCACCCGGTAACCATCGCCGCTGAGGTCGCCCAGCAAGCCATGTCAGTTGGTTGGGCGATCGATTCGAGCTCGTCCCAGTTGATCGTCCAGTCATCCGCGCCGAGCGATTGCGACAGAGCCTGGGTAAAGCCGAACATTGCTCGCGTCGCGCCGGGATTGAAGCGTTCGCTGAACGGCGTAACGATTGTCGCGGAACCGCCGGTATTGTTGATATAGGCGGCAGTTGTCCGCTGGAAGCTTTGCCACAGCGATTCCCCGCCCGAATAAATCAAGCCCTCGGTTCCAGGGAAAGCCAGCGTAGCGCGATCGGCGCCGCGTGTGTAGAAATAGGTTACGCCGTTTTCGACCATATAGCCGAATTGCCGGTGCCCGCTGACCGGATGATCGCCGGTGTCCGGAGTATGCAGCGTGGTGACCGCATAGAACTGGGTGGGCGCGCCGTGCGGACCCTTGTCGCTGATCACGATTGCCGCATCGTCGATCATGGTCAGTTTCAGGAACGTGCCAACTGGATCGGTGAGTGCGCGCGTGATCGCGTCGGCCGGGGTAAAGGGGTCAAAGCTGCAGATCGAGGAATCGAGGAAGCTGTTGGTGTCTTGAATAAACCGCGACAGCAGCGCCGGGCCATCCAGCCCCGGCGGGAACCGGTCGATCCTAACCTTGTAGAAATCGAGATTGAGGTCGCCGACCGCTGCGTCGATCGTCTGGATCTGGTAACCCCGGGCATCGACCCGGGCCTTGATGGTCTGCGGCACTTCCCATTGGAACAAATCACGGAAATCGCCGGCCCGCAGCCGGTTGATCTTGCCGACATCATCGGAATCGATAATCATCGCGTGCGACTGGGGCAGTCCCAACCCCTGCGCGGCGGCTCCGCCACTGACGGTGACCCAACTGGTCACCAGGTCGATATCCTCGGGCGGCATCAACGAACCGGGGCCGTTCCCGGCCGCAACCGGATCATAGGTATAGGCCTGCTGCCGGTTTATATAGAGCTCATGCGCCGGGAACCCGTCGTGTTTGCCGTAAGCCTTCACTTCGGCCGTTCCGTCGGCTTTGCGCCGAATCAGGATGTTGATGTCCGCGTTGATATCTGGCGACGGGGAAATCAGCGGCAAGGCACCAGCCATGGTGAGCGTCATCAGCGATGCACCCTGCTGGCGGGCAATCGCTTCAGTCGCGGCGCCGATGATGCCAACGCCGCCAAGCTGAATATTCAGATTGTCATCGCTGACCGGTAGCGTGGCGCGGCGCGACGGCGTGTGGCCGGCTTGCTTATCCATCCACCAGTCCGGCTTGCCTTCGACGTGATAGGTGTAGGTCGAATCGTAGGCGCTCGATGGACTCCATTGACGATCGACGATCCGCAGGTTTTGCAGGGTGCCATTGGGCAGGACATCGACCAGCGCGGTTATCTCGCCGCGGCTCGTCCCGCCCGAATACTGGAATGACCGATTGTCGCCGCCGAAATCCTCACCCGAAGCAATGCCGAAGGGCAGGTCGTAGTCCGAAGCCGGACCTTTGATCAGCGGCGAAGGAATGAACGCGCGGTACTTGATCTCAACCGTGTCGGTGCCGCCTTCACCCAGGCTGCGGCTTTGCGCCAGCGCCAGCGTGGTCGCGACCGAGCGCTGCACGCCGGTGTAGATGTCAACCGGTGCAAGCCCGACCCCGACCCCGATCGACAGCGTAACCCCGCAAAAATTGCGGCTCGCATCGAACAGCGCGGCGGCACCGCCAGTGTAGACTTCGCCGCCTGAAACCCCGGCGCAATAGCCGACACCATTGAAAGACGCGATCCCGCCGCTGACGATTGTCAGCTGCATCTGCGCGCCGATCGACGAGATCAGCCCGGCATCAAGCTCGGCCGCGCCATAGACGCCGATGACATTGCCCGGAGCCAGAATGATCCCCACGCCGAGCGCGCCGCCAGCCAGCAGCCCCGCGCTGACTGCCGGACCCACGCCGATCGTCAGGCCGGAAGCTTCGACTGCCAGGCGCAGCGCGGCCAGCGGGGGAAACACCGCCGAGATCGCGGCTTCGACAACGCGGCCGGTAACGCTGGACGCAGCACTGGCGCTGGGCAGCGAAATCGGCTGGCGCTCGGCCCCAACGGTGACATCGCCCGCCGCCATGGCCAAGGCCAGGCCTTGACCGGCAGAGCTCGGCGGCGCGGCCGAAACGCCGGTCGGAGCCAGCGCGGCATAGGCTGCGGCGACCCGCGGCATATAGTCGGCCCAGTCCCACGCTCCGTCCGGGCACGATGTGTGGCTGGTTGATGGATCGGCTTCGTGGTGGCCAAGGATCGTCGTGCGATCGGGCGTCAGACCGTACTTGCTGCACAGCTGCGCCACCAGCTGAGCCGAGGCGTTAAGCTCAGCCTCGGTCGGCGGAGTATAAGGGAAGGTGCGCGTACCGTAAGTGGCCCCGCCCCGCTCGACCGCAACATGCTCGATGCCGATGCTGCGGCGATTGGCGGATCCGGCATGCCAGGCCTTGTCCTGCTCGCGCACGAACTGGATGATCGCGCCGTTCTGGTCGACCATGTAATGCGCGCTGCTGTTGGCATCGGGCCGGGCAAAGTGGCTGCCGATATAGGGCGACTGCGGGGCGCTGGTGATATGGATCACGATGCGGTCGATCGCCGTGCCCCGGCGCGATGACCAGGCCGGTGACGGCATCAGCCGGGCGCCCGGATAATCTGCTATGGTCAGCGGGGAAGGACTGCCAAGACCGGCGCTGATCGCCGGTTGCGGCTCATCGAGCACGGGGCCGTCGATGCTGCGCTCGTCCTCCTCGTCGCTCAATCCTTGCGCTGCAGGCACTGTTGGCGGGGCCGCAGCCGGTTCAGCCGGCGCGGGCTGCGCTGCGGTATTGAGCGGCGGCAGCGGTCCGAAACCGTCGTTGTATGGTACCGCTGGCAGCAGCGCGGCTGGCTCTGCTGATGGCGCGGCAGTCGGAACGGATCCTGCAGCTGGCGGCAGATCACCGGTCCAGGTTGCAACTGGCGCTGGTGCAACGCCGCTGCGCGTACGCACCGCTGCGGGATACATCCGCACTCGGCGCAGCGCCCGGTCACTCAGCCCGCGCAGCGACACAAACGGGCTCGCCGCCGAGGGCATGACATCGACCCGCCAGTCCTGTCCGCCCGGAGCAGACGCGGTCGCCAAAGCGAAAAAGAGCCGCTCGGCCCCGATAAAACGGGCCAGCACTTGCGGCGGCACGGTATAGATCGAGCCGCTCGCCGGGATGGTCAATACTCCGCCTTCGCGGCTGCTATAAAAGTTGCCGGTGTTGCGCGCCTCGCGCTTGTTCAACAGCACCAGATCGGTGAGCAGCACCACCTCGGCAAGGCGCGGCCCCTCGCCGCTGTGCAGCGTGAAGGCGAGCATCGGGTAGCGATCGGTGACGTCGATCCGGTTGGGGCGGATGAGAGCAGGCATGAAATTCACCTTTCTTGGACAACAGACGGAGCGCCGGTGGCGCGGCGGCGCAGATCGAGCGCGCGGCGTTCAAAGTCTTCGGGACACGTAAGGTCGGGCAGGTCGAGCTCGGTTTCAGCGAACTCAGGGATGGCATCATGCGCCAGTTCAAACTGGTCGATCGAGCGCGACAGCAGCTTGCTGAGCAGCTTGGCGTGGACCGGGCTGATTGCGATCCGGCTGGTGAAGCGGATATCGCCCGATTGCGGCTCAACTTGGCCAGCATCGAGCAGGAATTCGAAGGCGTTGTGGCCAACCTCGAAGTAGTTGGCATAACAGGCGAGCGGCGGCCGGGCGTCGGCCAGGCGCCGATCGGAAGATTGCAATTCAGAATTAGGTCCGTCGTGCCGGTTCACCGATTTTCCTCAAGCCTGCCCCCAAACAGGGGGACCATACCGAGGTAATCGCAAGGGCTGTGCCAACTTGGACGAAGGCGCTTATCGAGCTGATTTTACGATGTTTTGAGGTGGCCGCGGTGCAGCGCGCGATCAAGCAAAGGTGTAACTTGTGACACCGCTGGCGTCACACTGTAACGCTCAGCCGCCATCGCGATCGAGGTCGTATTTGGCCAGCTTGCGATAGAGCGTCATCCGCGACCAGTTCATTTCGCGCGCTGCGGCGACCTTGTTCCAGTTGGTGTTGCGCAAGACCTGCGCCAGCTGCTCGCGCTCTTCCTGACCGACGCGGACACCTTCGCGGAACAAGCGGCGGAAATTGGGTGGGAGATCGTCAAGCCCCATCGTCCGGCCTTGCGGCGGATCGACGAACACCGCCTCGACCATGTTACGCAATTCGCGGACATTGCCGGGCCAGTCATAGCGGCGCAAATGGCCAAGCAGTTCGGGATCAGGACGGCCGACGCGCATCGCCAGGCGTCGGTTTTGCTGGGCGATAAAATGTTCGATGATCGGCCCGATGTCTTCGGGATGCTCGCGCAGCGGCGGCATTTCGATCCGCACGACATTCAGCCGGTAATAGAGGTCCGCGCGAAAGGTGCGGCGCACCACCATGTCTTCCAGTTCGGCATTGGTGGCCACCACCAGCCGGATGTCGATCGGGCGGCGCTGGACCGATCCGACCGCCACGACTTCACGCTCTTCCAGCACGCGCAGCAATTTGGCCTGGCTGGCCGGGGAAAGCTCGCCCACCTCGTCCAGAAACAAGGTGCCGCGATCGGCTTCAACAAACCGTCCCGGAAAGTCGCTTGTGGCCCCGGTGAAGGCCCCTCGGCGGTGGCCAAACAGCTCGCTCTCCACCAACGTCTCGGGCAAGGCGGCGCAGTTCACGGCGATGAATGGACCGGCCGCGCGCGGACCCAGGCTGTGCAGCGAACTGGCGACGCGTTCCTTGCCGGTCCCGGTTTCGCCCGTAACCAGCACGGTCGCATCGCTGAGCGCAACTTTGGCAAGATAGGACTTGAGCTCGAGCATCGACTGGCTCGACCCATAAAGACCATCTTGCATTGCGTTCGAAGCAAGCACCGGACACTCCCGCCAACCATCCGAGATTGGCCGAAGTCGCGCGGCCCGATGCCCAAGCATCGAACCACGTTCAAACCCATCCCCGCGACGCGACCCGCAGGTTTTCCAAAAATTTTCTGATTATCTCTCGACTCGTATTGAGTCTCGGCAGACTAGGCCCGAATCAACGACACGAGCAATGTCAACATGACTAGAAACTGGGTCACGCTGACCTAAAAATAGAACGGTCCGGCGTTAAATAATCACAAAGGTTAATCAAGCAACGCGATTTAATAATGATGATGTTCGAAATTTGTCCAGTATTGAACTACTTATAGATAAATCTGTTCGATTTTTGATGAATCTATCTTCGAATTACATAAAATTAATGACAGTCAAGCGCAATGGCGGTCGGAGAGAACGCACTATCGGTCTAACCCATTGAATACAGCAATGATTTGTGGTGCTGTACAAACGGGACCGTGATGCGCTCCCGCTGCTGTAGAAATCGATGCTAGCGGGCAATACAGCGGAAAAATTGCAGAAACTCGCCATTCTTTGTATGGCGACCGGGCGCTGACCGCTGGGTCACTCAGGCCTTTGGGGCTTGTGCCAAATTGGCTGAACCAGGGTCCCTTGCTTGACTGCGCAGCGCAACATCCACAGCCCGGCCCCGGTTGCCACCACCAGCGCTACCACGCTCGCCTCCAGCCCGAAATCGCCGCCGGTCAGCCACTCTGGTCCAACCCGCCGGGTGATCAGCAGCCCCAACGGCGCTGGTCCGCCCGATACCGGGACCGAGAAAACCCAGCCTTGGGTGAAGTTCCAGGCGGCGTGGATGCCCACCGCCAGCCACAGCCGCCGGGTCAACAGATAGGCTGCGCCGAGCAGAATTCCGGCCTCCATCGCGATGGCAAAAGCCGCGAACAGCGTCGCGCCCGGATTGGTCAGATGCGCCGCACCGAACAGCAGCGAGGTCAGCCCCAACGCGGCCCAGGTGCCGAGCATCGCCTCAAGGTGGCGCAGCAGGATCCCGCGAAACATGATTTCTTCCAGCGTACCGCTGGTGACCGCCATGGCCAGCATCGCCCACAGCGCGCCTTGCCCGCGCAGCCCCAGCACCTCGAACCCGCCCAGCAGCGCAACGATCCCGGTCGCAACGCTGAACAACGCAAAGCCCAGCAGCAGGCCCAGCCCCAGCTCTTGCGCGCAATTGGCCCAAGCAAACTCGCGGTCCGCGCGCCGTTCCAGCCAGCGTTGCAGCGCCTTCCAGCTCAGGATCAGGACCACGGCGAGCAGCACCGCGCCCAACGTATAGAACGCGCCATCGTCCTTCTGCACCACCAGCCGGGCCAATTGGGTAAAGCCAGTGCCCACGACCACGATCACCACCAATTCAAGCACCAGCAAGGTTAGCGGGAAGGCGATGATCCGCCGCAGCAGTCCGGCTTGCTTGGGTATGGCCAGAGCCGCCTCAGTGGGGTGTGTTATGTTATCCATACACCTTCATCGCGCAGTCTGGCGTGGCTGGCAACCAGTTTTCGGATCAGGGGGCCGCGTAAGGCACAACCTCACCCGCGAACACGGCCTCGGCCTGCTGCGCCAGCCAGGTCATCGCCGCTGCCCACGGGCCGTGGCCATAGCTGATCCGGGCGACGCCCAGTGCCGCCAGCTCGGCGCGGTTGCCGCGGCCCGGCCCCCACAATACATTGACCGGCAACGGCGAAGCGGCGCAGATCTGCGCAATCGCCGCGTGATCGCCCAAGAACGGCACGAACAGCCCGCCCGCCCCGGCCGCAGCATAGGCCTCGGCCCGCTCGAGCACCGCGTCGATCAAGTGTTGCCCATAGTTTTCAACTTTGAGCCCGCGATAGACATCGCAGCGCGCGTTGACGAACAGTCCGGTGGAGGCAGCTGCCGCGACCCGTTCAGCCGCCGCAGTGACCGGCAACAAGGCCGTCTCGCCCGGCATCCGGTCTTCCATATTGATGCCGGCAGCACCCGCCGCCAAGGCCTGTGCCGCGGACGCGGCGACCGCGTTAGGGGTTGCGCCGTAGCCCGATTCCAGGTCGAAGGTTACCGGCAGTTGCACAGCCTTGACCACTTGTTGCAGCACATCAACCGCGCGTTGCAGCGGAAAGCCTTCGCCATCGGCAAAGCCTTGCGATTCGGCCACGCCAAAGCTGCCGGTGGCGATGGCCTTGGCCCCGACTTTGGCCACCGCATTCGCACTACCGGCGTCCCAGATGTTGAACAGCACCAGCGGATCGCCCGGCACATGGAGCGCGCGGAAGGCAGCGATTCTGTCGGTCATTTGGCTTCCTTTTCAAGTAGCTTGCGTTTGATTTCGAGTCCCCAGGCATAGCCGCCCAGCCCGCCGCCAGTGCGGATCACGCGGTGGCACGGGATCAGCACCGAGACATGGTTCGCGCCATTGGCGCTGCCCGCTGCGCGCACCGCTTTGGGTTTGCCCACGGCGGCGGCCAACTGCGCGTAAGTCCGGGTTTGGCCCTTCGGAATGCGCCGCAATTCGCGCCAGACCGCTTCCTGAAACGCGGTGCCTTTGACGTCGAGCGGGATATGCGCAAAATCTCCGGGCGCTTCGACCGCAGCCACGACTTCGGCCAGCAATGCCGCAAATTTGGCGCCACCTTGCGCCAGCTCCGCCTGCGGAAAGCGTGCCTCCAGCGCCTCAACTCCTTCGTTGAATGAGAGGCGGCAGACGCCCTTTTCGGTCGCCGCGACCAGCATCTGACCGAGTGAAGTTGGCACCACCGCCCAGTGAATGACTGCGCCCTTGCCGCCTGCTGCCCATGCCGATGGTGTCATGCCCAGTCTCCCTTGATTGGCCTCGTAGAACCGCGATGGGCCCGAGTAACCCGCCGCATAGATCGCGTCAGTGACAGATGGCTCCGCACTCAGCGCCTGCGCCGCGCGCTCGGCCATCAAGGCGCGGCCATAAGCCGAAGGTGAAAGCCCGGTATGCCTCGCAAACACCCGCTGGAAATGCGCGGGTGAATAGCCAGTCTCATCCGCCAGCGCGGCCAGCGCGAGCGGCTGCTCGGCCGCCTTGATCGCCGCAATGGCAGCCAGCACCGCCCGCTCATCGCGGCTGACATCATCGGGCGAGCAGCGCAGGCAGGCCCGCAAACCCGCCGCCCGCGCCGCCGCGCTTGTCGCAAAGAACCGCACGTTCTCGCGCTTGGGATGCCTCGCCGGGCAGCTTGGGCGGCAGTAGATCCCAGTCGTCAGCACACCTGTGATGAAGCGGCCGTCAAAGCTGCGGTCGCGCGCAATCGCTGCGTTCCAGCATTCGTCATCGTCGATCATCACGGCTTCAGTCATGGCATAACTCCTTGCTGCAGCGAGGACTGCCAGCAAGCCGCACGCGGCGCGTCCCGCACCATGCGGTCAAAGCAATTCCAGCAGCCGCACTGCTAAGGTCCAGGCATCGCCCGGCCAGCGCGCGGACAAGTAGTTCCCGTCGCGCAGCACAAAACCAACCTCTGGCGCTTTGCTACCCGAATAGCGCGGGAACAGCCCGCCGCGCTCGAACCGGCCGCCCGGTTTGATCCGTTCGCGCACTTCCTCCTCAACGCTCAGCGCATAAGTGCGGTAGTGCCCCGGCAGCGCACGGCTGGTCAGCCGGACCGCGATTTCCTCCATCATGTGCGTCAGCGCGGTGGTGCGCCGGCCCTTGAGCACTCCGGCGCGCGCCAGCGGCAGGACGCCGTGGCAGATCGCGCTGACCGGCTGCTTGGCTGCAAAAGCCTCTTTGGCCAGGCGGTGGACTTCGGCCGATTCGCAATAGCTCTTCATCCCGGGCGCGTGTCCGCCGGGGAAGTGCAGCGCGGCAAAGTCAGCCGCGTGTGCCTTGGCCCACGTCAGCGGCTTTTTATAGCGCGGCGCGGCGATCATCGCGGCATAGGCCGCCTCCCCCTCGAGCCGCGCCTTGAGCGAAGCCGCGACGATCGGCAGCCCGTCGCCGCTGAGCGTGATCGGATCGCAAGTGGCAGCGCCGCCAGTCTCGGTGGCAAAGCAGACATCGTGTCCGGCCTGTGTCCAGACCAGCCACGGCAAAGCGACTTCGGTGGGATCAAAGTCGGTCTGCGGCAGCACGATCAGCAGCTTGGCCATGTCAGCCGCCCAGTGCCTTGAACAGCATCAAGGTCCGCTCTTTGGCCAGATCGGCGCTTTCGGGATGGTAGTCCTTGCGCCGGTCCGAATTGAAGCCGTGCCCAGCCTCATAGACAAAGATCTGCGCGGTCGGGTGGTCCTTGGCGATTAGCTGTTCGACCGGAGCGATCTCGACCATCGAATCGTAGCGGCCGAAGTGGCAGATCGTGGCGCATTTGGGCGGATCATCGGCGAACCGCGCGGCGATGTAGCCGCCGTAATAGCACGAGGCCGCATCAAGATCGTCCGACAGCTGCGCCATCCGCCATGCGACCGATCCGCCAAAACAATAGCCGGTTATGAAAACCGGGCCGCCTTTTGCCTTCATCCACGCGATCGCCCGCGCGGTATCGTCGAGGCCCTGGTCCCAGTCATGCTCGCCGCGCGCGATCTGCACCGCGCGTTCCCAGTCCGGTCCGGCATAGCCCAGCGCGCAGCCGGGTTCCTGCCGGTCGAACAAGCCGGGGCTGATCACTTCATAGCCATCGCCCGCATATTCATCGCACAACTCGCGGATATGATCAGTGACCCCGAAGATTTCCTGCACCAGCACCAGCCCGCCGCGCCGCTCGCCCGTTGGCATTGCGTGATAGCACGGCATCCGGTGCCCATCGCCCATTGTGATGTTGATCGTTTCGCCCATTTCCCGTGCCTCGCCCAAACCTTTGCCGTGAAGTTCCTTGCCCCACCTTGCATCGCAGCACAATCATGGCTATGCGCGCCCCCGTCCCCGGGGCTGTCGTGCCGCAGCGCATGGCAACCGCCCCGATAACGCACCCGATGTAAGGAAGCGACACGCGTGGAGAATTCCGGCGGTATTACGGCCAGCTTGCAAGGGCGCTACGCCTCTGCCTTGTATGAGCTGGCGAGCGAGAGCAACAAGGTCAGCGCGGTTGAGGGTGACCTTGATCAGCTGGGCCAGGCGATTCTTGCCTCCAGCGATCTGGCGTCACTGATTCGCAACCCCCGGCTGACCCGTGACGGCGCGGCCACTGCGATGACCAACCTGGGCACGCACCTTAAACTTGCCCCGCTGACCCAGCAGTTCCTTGGCGTGCTCGCGCACAACCGCCGGCTGGCCGCCCTGCCGCAGATCGTCTCGGCCTTTGCCGGGATCGCTGCTGCCGCGCGCGGCGAGCTCAACGCCACGGTCACCAGCGCGCATCCGCTCAGCGCTGCACAGGTTTCCGCCATCGCCGCCAAGTTGAAGGCGCGCGAGGGCAAGGACGTAAAACTTACCGCCACGGTCGACCCCGAGATTCTCGGCGGGCTGATCGTCCGGATCGGCTCGACTCAAATCGACAGCTCGATCCGCACCCGTTTGAACACCCTCGCTAACGCGATGAAAGGCTGAACATGGATATCCGCGCCGCAGAAATTTCGAAGGTCATCAAGGACCAGATCGCCAGCTTCGGCACCGAGGCGCAAGTCTCGGAAG
>JANNYT010000059.1:0-9749 GCA_031410255.1 Novosphingobium sp.
TGATGGCGCGGCTTTAAGTCCGCGGCAGCGCTGCCAGTGGATATATTGCACGCCGCTGCCATCTTTTGGCTCGACGCTGGAAATGAACACCCGGCCGTTGTCATACAGGCCCAGCTTACCGGCCTGGATCTGCGCCCCGACAATCACTTCGTTGATGTCGTTTTCATAGACCTTGCGGTTCTGCAAAGTGCTGGTGTCACCCACGCGTGAGGCGTTGTCGGCAATGTGTTCGGCCAGCTGGCTGACCTTCATGTTGACCAGCGCATAGTTGGCTTCTTCCGCGCCCCACAGCCCGGCGGTGAGCAGGAAGGGGGCGCCCAGTGCAAATTCGGTCATGGCGACGCCCGAGCGGTTGCTCAGCAGGCGGCGCAGGAAGGTGAGGGCGCTCATGTGCAATTCCCGGTCACTGGTGCTGGAGGAGAATTCGACTGGCCGTAGGGCTGGTTGCGCAGCACGGTATTGGCGCTCAGCGTGAAATCGTTGGTCTGTCCGGGGATGAACCCGGCAATCGGAAAGGCGCGCTGATAGGTCACGGTTACGGTGTACAGCACCGCATCGCGCGCGCCGCCAAAGCCGGTCTTGCCGGGATCGAGATCCCAGGTCCCGTTACCGTTTGTGTCTTCGAACGGTTCGCCGTTGTTGCAGGTGCCATCACCGTCGACATCGGTGTAGTCTTCGGGCCGGGCGGCATCGGTAAAATTGGCATAGGACCGCCGATCGAAGGACAGCGTTGCCCCGGCCGAGACGGCATGGACCGCTCTGGTCACGATCGCATCAAGTTTCGCCGGATCACCAGCAGCACCTTCGATCGTTGAATCGCGGGCGGCCTTCTGGATCGCGCCCTGCAGCATTTCGGTGGTGTACATGTTGTACGAAAGGTCAAAAAGACCCATCAGCACGATCATCAGCACCGGCGCGATCAGCGCAAATTCGATCACCGAAACACCGCGGTTGTCGGCCAGGATGGCGCGCAGCAAGCGGATCATTTCGACACCCGCAGATCACCCAACTGAGCAGCGATTTTGCTGAACACATCCTGCAGTTCGCTAGAGTTCTTTGCCTCGAAGAAGTGTCCAGGTCCGGCGCATTCTGTCATTACTGGATTGAGCGTTGTGCCAAAGCCGATTATCCAGACATTGATATTGCGTTTTTTCACTTCGCTGCAGGCAACGCCGAACCGCTTTTCGACTGTTTCGGTTAACGAGATTGGAGAATTCGACTTCCAGCGGCGCTGGTCGAGCGGTTCCACGCCATAAGCGCCGTAGGCGATGTCATAGGGCTCTGTCTTGCCGTCAGTCAGAAAAATGAGGTTGCGACTTGTTGTTTTGCCGTCGACATTGCCATTCTCGCTGGCAAAGAGTCCGGTCGGCGAAAGCAGTCTTCCTCCCCAGATCATCCCGATGTCGTGATAGGTCGTTCCGCCCGGCACGATTGTCGACAAATAGGTATTCAGCTGAGACCCGTCCATTTCGGCGAGCTTGCGTGCCGGCGTGGGACACGTAACCATGTTCGAAATCCAACTTGGTTGGAAGAACCAAGGCTCGGTTGTGACAACGGGCGCTGGCGTGAATGAGCCGCTGCCATCTGAATACATCGAGCGTTCAAAAATTACGTTTGGATATTCTGGGCGCCACTGCGTCTTGGTATCTCCTAGGGTAGGTACAAGGTCGATATCAAGGTCGAGAGCGCGTGATAAATCGACGTTGGCCCAATCGTCGACTTCGTAAGTTCCGCGCTCTTCCATGCAACCATAGGTTTCAGAACGCCAGTTGTGGACGTCGCGGGCGATCGGCGCATAGCGATATTTTTGCTGTGTTTGCGTATAAGGGATTGTTATCTGGTCGAACTCTTGGGTGTAATTGTTGTAGTCTGCGTGCTTCTGCACGCAGGCGTGTCCATTCAGCTCGACCCAGTAATAAGTTCCGGTGGTGACCGCCCGATAATGCTTGGTGGTCTTGGTGCCCGCGGGCGGACCGACATAGGGTGCTGTCGATGTTGAAAGCAGCGTGTAGGCGGTGTCGGACGTCGAAGCAGGCGGCGGCGTGTCGCAGCTCCAATACTCACTGGCGGCCTCACTGGTCGCTGAATGATGGGTCGCGGGATAGCTGCCGTCCCCTGAACTGTGCTGCGAACCAGAGATATCTACAAAGTTGTCATTGTAGGTATAATCGGCGGTAACGCCCGGTTCTGTTCCGAAATCCTCGCGTGACTGATAAGCCCAATTGTTGACAACCCAATCGTCTTTTAGAAGAGAGCCGACGTTGACGTTGGTCGAATAGGGAACAAAGCCGTAGCGCACGCGGGTTGTCGGCCCTTTCGAGGCTTCGATCTGAGCGTGAAAATCGCGTACCACCGACTTCAGAACATTGATCTTCGGCTCGCTATCGCCCGGATTGGTTGCCGCCATCGATCCGGTGGTATCGAGCACGAACATGATGTCTGTGTTGGAGAAGTTGAGCTTGGCCTCGCACTCCACGTTGACGTCGACTTGGCTGTAGCCGAACAGCGTCATGATCGTGGTTGGCACTTCGACAGATGCAACGCCCGAAATGGCGTAGTCGGGCTCGAGCGTCATCTGGAAGGCGCGGCTTTTGGTGCCGTATGACCCATCCTGAAAGTTGATGTTGAAGAAGCGGTTGCCGGTATCGGCCACATCGGCGGGGATGACGCCGGTGGCGACGACCTGCGATCCCAGCCGCTTGCGCGCGGCCAGCACACCGGCGTCGCAGGCCTGTTGCAGGCGGCTTTGCGAGAGGTAACTGCGGCCCATGTCGATCCCGCCGCCGGCCATCGCGAGCAGGGGAAACAACCCCGCTGCGATCATCGCCAGCGTGTTGCCCGCGCGGTCACGCAGCAGCCGCAAAAGCAGCGCCGGCGTGGCAGACTTGGCAAATAGCTGGATCATGAAAGCGACCAAACCCCTGATATTCCGCCATCTGCATTAGCAGGCGCGCGTAACCCCCTGCCGAACAGGCATGGTTAACATCTTCAGAATATTGGGTGTTTTTCGCTCAGGCGGGCAGAACGAAGATCGGCCGCGTGAAAGTCAGCGGAATGTCGCGAATGCCGATCACGCCCAAGAATGTGGGGACGCGGTAAGTCATGACCATCGTGTACTCGGTCGCCCCGGTGACGCGCTGCGTGGTTGCCTGCGTGATCCTTGCCGAAAAGCGCGCGCGGGTCAGGCCGTAGGGCGGGGCTGAGGCGATGCCGTTGGCGTAGGTCACGATCTGCGACGTCGTCAGGTGGTTGCTGGTCTGGTAATTGACCACTGCATAGCGCGACACGTCGGCTGAAATACTGCGCAGCGCGTTGTAGTTCTGCATGCCCATGCCGATTTGCAGGACGCCCATGAACATCGCGATGAAGGCCGGGCCGATCAGCGCGAATTCGATCACGGCAGAGCCGGAATTGTCACGGCGCAGATTGGTGAGATAGCGGCGCATCAGCTGGCACTCTGCTGTTTGTACAAGACATAGCGAGTCACCCGGTAAGTGATCGGCGAGCCCACCCCGAATCGCGTCCAGGCAGGCGTGTAAGTGTCGGTGAGGTAGAGCTTGATATAGACCGAAATGACCCCGGTGCTGCAGGAACTGGTCACGGTGACGTAGCTGGTCGTGGCATTGCAGCGATAGACCTGACTAACGGTTACCTTTGACGCAGGCAGGCCGGTTGAGGCCATTATCACCTGCTGCAGCGTGGTCTGCTTGGCAGTCGTGTCTGGCGCCTTGGCCAACGCGATAGCAGCACCTTCGGCGGCGGCGCTTTCCAGCTCGGTCTGGCGTGCGACGATGCCGCTGACCTGGAATGTGCCCAGGCTCATCAGCACCAGCACCGGCGCGATGATCGCGGTTTCGATCACCATCGCCCCGGCGGTGTCATCACTCAGCCGCGCAAAAAGTTTGCCGATGCGCATCATGCCACCAGCTTTACAGTGGCGGTGCCGTGCGAAACCTGATCCTGTTCCTGCGATCCGGGCGGGCAGAACGAAGACATGTTGGTCGTGCCCTCCAGCGTGATCTGCGCTGCTGCAATCAGCAGGCATGCAGTTGTGACCTGGGCGGTGCCATTAAACGTGATGTCGCTTTTGGGCAGGTAGATCTTGCCGTTCAGCGTGGTCGCGCTGTTGCCATTGAGCCTGTTGCGGTTGTTGCTGCCTTGCGAGGCACGATCTTCATAAATCAGCATCCCGGCAAATTGCGCCGCCTGCGTGGCGCCAAGCCCGCCGGTCAGCTGCAACTGCGACGAAGTGGCCGCGGTCAGCGAAACGGCCGAGCCGCCCGCGAAATCGATATAAGCCCCGTTCTTCAGGACAAATAGCACGCCCGAGCCCGTCACCTGGTATTGTCCGGTGACTTTGAGCCGCCCGCCGTTTATCACATAAATTCCGGCGTTCATAACCGTGGTGCAGCTGACATCGAATCCGCCGGTATAAGTGCCCTGGCTAAGTGTCGCCTGGGTCTGGGTCGTGGTCGCCACCACGTTGGCGTAGTCCACGTAACTGGTGGTGATCGCCTTTTCCCAGATCGTGTTCTGGCCAGTGCCTGACATCTTGGTCCACACTGGGGTTCCGGCGGTGGTGACCGTTCCAGTGACAGTGCCAGTGGGCAAAGTCTGGTTAAGCGCCCAGGCTGAATAGGTTCCGGTGGTATTGGTGTGCGATCCGGTGCCGGTATAGGTCGTAGCAGTAGTCGCATTGCTACTGTTGGAGCCCTTCCAATAGGTATAGGCGACATTGTTCTTGCTGCGTTTATCACCCTTGGTGGTGGTCGTGCCAGGCACGCACGCATAGGTCTGCGCCGGATTGGGCGAAGGTGCCGGCGTGGTCAGGCTGGCGAATGGATCGCTCAGCCCGGTCATGTATTCGTGGATCTCGGCGTCGGTGTGCTGGCTGATCCAAGAATCGATTCCGCCGGCCGAAACCACCCAGCCCGGATCAAGCGTGGGGTTGCCGTTAATCCGGATCGAGTTGGCCGAAGTTGACAGTGCGGCCAGCCCGCAGCGTCCGCCCAGCGTTGAATTGCCGCCAAAGGTGATGTCGGTGCCGGTGGTCGCCAGCCCGATCAGGCAAGCAGTATAGCTCGCCCCGTCGGTATAGCTGGCCTGAGCATAGACCGTGACCGTGGTGGTGCGGCCGGTCATGATGCTGCTGAACGGCAGTTGCTTGGCTGCGCTGGCCGAGACGACGACGCTGTTCTGGTTGCCGCTGTTGAAATTGGCCAGCGTGACCGTCGGCACGGTAGTGATCCCTTTGGTGGTGGCCAAGTTGGCGGCAAACTCCTGCCGCGCGCGGGTGATATAAGTTGACCGCGAGGTATCGCTGCTGCGCGCCCAGGCGCCCGACAGCGCGGCCTGATCGACCGCAAACTGCAATTCGCGTTTCCACGTGTACCACTGCGCGGTATCAACCGCGAGGCCAGAGCCGCCGATTAACAGCGGCATCCCCAGCGCAACTAGCAGCGTGGCGTTACCGCTGGTGCTGGACTGAAGGCCTGCGAGCTTGCGGCGAATTGTCTTGAGCATGATGCCCCCAATTGGTTCGAACACCATGCGCATAACCGCACTGTGGTATCAGCTCTCTCAAGCAGCAGGGTTAACAACGGCTTAGCATCCGCCGGGCGATTGCAATGCCAACAGGCTTGCGCCAGCGCTTGGCGCAGCTAGGTGAGGGGGGATGGATTTAGCTTTGCTGACAGATACTTTGCCGACCGAGCAGCGGTTGGCGCTGGCCTATACCCCGGCGCGGGCCCGCGCCGCGGTGCTGGCCTTGCTGGCGCTTGATCAGCGGCTGGCTACGCTGGTCCGCGATGCGCGCGAGCCGGTGCTGGGCCAGATCAAGCTGGCATGGTGGCGCGATCAGTTGGGCAAGGCGGCGGACGAACGGCCCAAGGGCGAACCGCTGTTGCGGCTGATCGGCAGTTGGGGCGATCAGGGCGCGGTGCTGGCCGGACTTGTCGATGGCTGGGAACTGGCGCTGGATGGCGTTCTGGCCCCGGCTGAGGTTATCGCCGGACTGGCGCAGGGCCGGGCGCGCGCTGCTGCGGCGCTGGCGGCATTGCTCGGCCATGCTGGCGCGGCGGACGAAGCGGCCCGCGCCGCGTACGGCTGGACACTGGCGGAGTTTGCGGCAAGCGCCCGGCAAATCAGTGATGACGCTGAACTTGCGCAATTGTTAGCAGCGCAGGATTGGCGCCCCGTCCGCCTGCCGCGCGATCTGCGCGCGCTCACGGTGCTGTTTGGTTTGGCCCGTATGGCGCAGGGAACGCGGCCATTATTATCAGGTCCGCGCGCAGGACTTTCCGCAATCAGGCTTGGCTTGCTGGGTATTTAGGATATGCTCTGCCGGTATTGGCAGGAGCAAGCATGAACCGGATGATCTTGGGCGCAGTTTCGGCCTTGTTACTGGCCGGGGCCGGGATGTTCTGGTGGCAGGGTCAAGCCTCGGTCGAAGCCAGCGCCCCGCCGCCGCCGCCGATGGCCGAAGTGGAGAGCAGTGGCCTGCCGCTCGAAGAATTGCCTGGTGAAGACGGCGAGGGGCTGCAAGGCGCGGCCCTGCCGGGGGTGAACGAGGCCAGCCGTGAGGAAAAGCGCTTCAACCGGCTCGACCGCAACCGCGACAATCAGGTCAGCCGGCCGGAGATGCTTCAGCCGCGCGTCGCGGCGTTCCGCAAGCTTGACGCCGATCACAACAATCTGCTCAGCTTTGAAGAATGGTCGGTAATGACTTCAAACCGTTTCAAAAAAGCCGATGCCAACGGTGACAGTCTGCTGACCCGGCCAGAATTCGCCGCGACCAAGCCCAAGCAGGCGAAAAAGCCCAGCTGCAAATGCTGAAACGCCCGCCCGGTTTCCTGGACGGGCGTTTAGCGTTCTGATGGTCTGCGCTTAGAAGTGCAGGTTGAAGCCAACCCGGACCAGATGCATCTTCAAGTCCTGGGTGAAGGTTTCGCTGTAAGCCGGCGATTGGAACGCGCTGCCGGTCGCATAACCGGTGGTGTAGGTCACATCGCCTTGATCGGTATAGACATACTCGGCCCGCACCGACAAGTTGCTGCCGAAACGATGTTCCAGACCGCCGCCCACTTCATAACCGCTGAAAGTGTGGCTGAATGCGCTGATCTTGTGATAGCCGCCGTTCGAGGTGATGTCGGTGGCCAGGTCAGCCTGAGTCCAGCCCCAGCCGCCGGTGGCATAGAACAGCGTGTTGCCCGTAGCGATGCCGAGCTTGCCCTTGATGCCATATGTTACCCTTGGATCGACAGTGTTGACGATCGTATAGCTGGGCGAACCGCTCGAGGTGCGGGTTTGCACGTCCTTGCCTGAAAGTCCGCTGACATCGGCTTCAAGACCGATCACCAGGCTGTTGCCGGCCTGGATATTGTAGCCGATCTGCGCGCCATAATTGAAGTCTTTGACCCGGCCTGCGGTCGGGTAATCGGTGACGACCCGCGTTTGCAGTGCTGCGCTCTCAGTCGACCAGTTTCCGCCCAGGACGACCGTCTGGTCAGACTTGGCATCGGTGTAGCCGGCGTTGATCCCGATATAGGCGCCGGACCAGGTGGCATCGCCGTCATCGGCAAATGCGGGGGTAGCGATCGCGGTCAGCGCAAGCGCCGTCAGTGTAGCGAGTTTCCTCATAATTTCCTCCAGTTACAACATCGCGACCCACTGCGGGGGCCTCTATGCGATTTGGGAGGCACTAACTTGTAGGGATACGACGTTTTTGCGGGCTGGGTAAGAACCTGGTAACGAATCAATCGATTGCGGGTACCCAAAGCGCCAGATCGGCTTTGGCCCGGTCGGTGTAAGCTTCCTTGCGTTGCTTCTTTTTGACCGCAGCATCGACCGGCGGGAACAGCCCGAAGTTGACGTTCATCGGCTGATAGGTTTCGGCCACCGCGTCACCCGTGATGTGTGACAGCAGCGCGCCCAGCGCGGTGGTGGCGGGCGGGGCGGTCCAAGGCTGGCCGGACAGCTCAGCCGCGGTCATCAGCCCGGCCAGCAGCCCGATCGAGGCGCTTTCAACATAGCCCTCGCAGCCGGTGATCTGACCGGCAAAGCGGATGTGCGGCGAAGTCTTCAGTCGCAGCTGCCGGTCGAGCAAGACTGGCGAATTGAGGAAGGTGTTGCGGTGCAATCCGCCCAGCCGCGCGAACTCGGCCTCCTCCAGCCCCGGAATGGTCCGGAACAGGCGGACCTGCTCGGCGTGCTTCAGCTTGGTCTGGAAGCCGACCATGTTCCACAGCGTGCCCAGCTTGTTGTCTTGCCGCAGCTGGACCACCGCATGCGGCCAGCGTCCGCCGGGAAACTCAGGCGTGGCATCGTGCGGATTGTCGAGTCCGACTGGTTTCATTGGCCCGAACCGCAAAGTTTCAAACCCGCGCGCGGCCATCACCTCGATCGGCATGCAGCCATCGAAGTACGGCGTGCTCGCTTCCCATTCGCGGAACTCGGTTTTCTCGCCATCGATCAGGCCCTGATGGAACGCGGCATATTGCTCGCGGTTCATCGGGCAGTTGATGTAGTCTTTTGTCTCGCCCTTATCCCAGCGGCTGGCCATCCAGCAGATGTCCATATTCACCGAATCGCGGTGCACGATCGGCGCGATCGCGTCGAAGAAGGCAAGGCTGTCGGCCCCGGTCGCGCTGCCGATGCTGCTCGCCAGTGCGGCGGCGGTCAGCGGGCCGGTGGCGACGATGGTCAGCCCGGTGCTGGGCAGCTCGTCAATCCGCTCGCGCACCACGGTCAGGCTGGGCTGCGCGGCCAGCGCCTGTTCGACCCCGGCCGAGAACACATCACGGTCAACCGCCAGCGCCGACCCGGCGGGTACTTGCGCCGCGACCGCCGCCGCCATGATCACCGAATCCAGCTCGCGCATTTCCTGGTGGAGCAGACCGACCGCGTTCTTGGCATGATCGTCAGAGCGGAACGAGTTGGAGCAGACCAGCTCGGCCAAGCCAGTGCCCTGATGCGCCGCGGTCATGTCGCCGCCGCCGCGCATTTCGGACAGCCGCACTTTCACCCCGCGCCGCGCGAGCTGCCATGCGGCTTCGCTGCCTGCGAGCCCGCCACCGATAATGTGCACATCATAAGTCATCGCTATGCGCCTAGCCTTGCGCGCAGCAATTTCCAACGCCAAGCATGCAGCCAGAGGGGAATTGCAGATGCCCAAACGTGCATTGATCGAGAAACGGCCGTGGCTGCTGGCCAGTCTGGTCGCTGGGATCAGCTTCTATTTCATCAAGGACTCGCACATTCCTGGGCTTTACCTGATGGTCTGGAAGGGCGCGGGGGTGGCATTGCTGGCAATCTATGCGCTGGTCAGGGGGACGGGCACCGATGCCAGGCAAATTGCCGCCGTCATGGCCTGCGGTGCGCTGGGCGATGTCTTGATCGAGCTGGCGCTGGAATGGGGGGCAGCGGCATTTCTGCTTGGTCACCTCCTAGCAATCCACCTGTACCTGCGCCGCCGCCGTGCCCCGCTGAGCCGCAGTCAGCAGCTGACCGGGCTCGCGCTGCTGGTGCTGACCCCGCTGATCGCTTGGCGGTTGACCAGCAATCCACTCGCCGCGCTCTATGCGCTGGGGCTTGGCGCGATGGCGGCGTGTGCCTGGACCAGCAGCTTTCCGCGCTACCGGGTTGGGCTAGGCGCGGCGCTGTTCGTGGCCTCGGACCTGTTGATCTTTGCGCGGCTGGGACCATTGTCCGCCAGTGCCTTGCCCCGATTGCTGATCTGGCCGCTCTATTAC
>JANNYT010000060.1:0-9447 GCA_031410255.1 Novosphingobium sp.
CCATCACAAAGCCGTCGCGATCCTTGTCATAGGGGCGGCTGGCTAGCTCTGGCCGGTCATTAAAGCTGCAATTGAGCGCGCGGGCCTGCGCGAAACCGGCCACGCCGAGCGGATTGACGGTGCTTTCCGCGCCGCCCGCCAGCATGATGTCAGCATCGTCATCCCGGATCATCCGCGCGGCATCGCCAATCGAATGCGCGCCGGTCGAACAAGCCGTCACCACCGCGTGATTGGGACCCATCAGCCCGTATTTGATCGAGACCTGGCCTGAAATGAGGTTGATCAGCCGCCCATGGACGAAGTGCGGCGAGACCCGGCTGGGGCCCTTTTCGTGCAGCACGATTGACTCGGCTTCGATCCCCGGAAGGCCCCCGATCCCCGAGCCGATCGAGCAGCCGGTGCGGGTCTTGAGCTCGTCGTCCATCTCGGTCAGCCCGGCGTCTTCGAGCGCTTGTCCGGCGGCATCGATCCCGTAGATGATGAACGGATCGACCTGGCGCTGGACCTTGTGATCGACCCGCTTGCCCGGATCAAACCCATAGGGGTGATCGGCCGGCTTCACTTCGCAGGCAATCGTGCACTTATGCCCGGTGGTATCGAACCGCGTGATCTGACCCGCGCCGCTTTTACCGGCAATAAGGTTAGCCCAGACGGTTTCGACATCGGCCCCCAGCGGGGTAACCAGGCCAAGCCCGGTGACGACTACACGGCGCATCTTTTTCTCCGCAACTCTAAAACGCAACAGGCCCAGCCCGGATGGGACTGAGCCTGTCAAAGACCCTGACCGCCGTCAAACCACTTCGGCAAATGAAGCGGCGCGGCGGCGGGGTCTTGTGTTCAAAGGCAATCAGCCCTTGTGGTCGTTGATGTATTTGATCGCATCCGAAACAGTGCCGATCTTTTCAGCAGCATCGTCAGGAATTTCAACGCCGAATTCTTCTTCGAAGGCCATCACCAGCTCGACAATGTCGAGCGAATCTGCACCCAGATCATCGATGAAGCTGGCGTCTTCGGTGACCTTGTCAGCCTCAACCCCGAGGTGCTCAACAACGATCTTCTTAACCCGGTCGGCGGTGTCGCTCATGGTATATCCCTTCGTGAACGGCAGATGAAAACTGATTGAACAACGCCCTAGAGAACGGCGCTGGCGAAGGCAAGAGGGTGCACGGATTGCTGATACGCTTGGTGCGTCAGGTGACGATGATCATCTGCTCAAAATCGACCGAAGTGATATCGGCGGCTTGCATCGGCTTGCCGGTATCACGGGCATGGATAGTGAAGATTGAACCATATTTGCCAAGAACGACGCACTGCTCACCTGCCTTTTCGGCCTTACAGTATTCGACTCCCTCAATGTCATCGAGTTTGATGGAATAATCCATGCGGTCCGTGCATTCTTTTGGGTTGGCTTCCTTGCGGCAGGATTCAAAGACGCTTCCGGGCAATTTGACCCAATCCATCAACGCTAGCATGGCAAAGCCGCCATCCATCGCAATTTCATCGGATTCGGCCGTGAACCAACCGTTCCATTCGTCATCCTTGCGGATCTGATCGGCATTGCGGCATTCGCTATCGAAAGGCGATCGACGCACTTCGGCTTGCGCGGCCTGCGCGAGATATTCCGGTTTGGGCGGGGCAACAAAGCGATAAGAATGTTTGGACGAGATCGCATAAGGCAACGCGGGCCAATCGGGCGCATCGCCGGTGCGATCAGTCGATTCGTAATAGATCGACAGTGTGTCGCGCTGGCACAGCGAGCGATACTGCGTCGCCGATGCCCGTACTTGCAGCCAGGCATCGCCTTGCAAGGCGCGATGGTTCGAATTGTAGAGTGAATTGCTGGGCTGCAGGATCGACAGCAGGTCCTTGCGCACCTGCCGGTTCTTTTCTGTAACCGACATCGCCTGAACGTCGCTGCGCGAAATCGCCTGACCCGCCGCCGCGCCGATCAAAATACCGGCCAGCAGAGTTACCGCAAACGCGTGGAACACCTTTGGTTTGATCATGGCAACCTCCTGCCGCGATCAAATCACAAACCTCACTCCAAGTCACCCCGCCGCCCGCGCAATTCCGCTTGGCCGGAAATGGCAAAATGAATAAGCTGGCCGCAATTCAATCGAGCGGGGAGCTGACACCATGAACCAAGCCAAAGTATTCGTGAGCCTGCTGGCCCTCGGCGCCCTCGGATCGGTCGGCTTCGCCGCTGCTGCGCCCAAGGTGTCGACCGCAGCGATCGAAGCCTACAACCAGGATGTCGCGGCAGCGTTTGCCCCGGGTTACTGGGAAGGCACTTTCGACAGCTATGACGGCGACGATAAATTGATCAAATCGGCCAACAGCCCCTCGTGCATCAACGCCAACGACAAGGAATCGGTGGCGGGCGAAATGCGCAGTCTGACCGAAATGATGGACCAGACCTCGGACTGCACGATTGCAGCATCCCAGCCGGGGACGCTCAATCTGACGATGACCTGCAAGAGCGGGAACGGCTTTGGCGCCAATTTCAGCTCAAAGGGCAGCTATGTGCCCGGCAAGTCGGTTGAGCTGTGGGTAACCTTCGAAACCTTTGGCGATGCAAAGGCCAGCAAGACCAGCTTCCATTCGACCGGCACGCGCACCCGTCCGACCTGCTGAGCCCAATCGGCTAGGCCCGCCGCAACGCCGCCAGGGCAGACTAGGCCTTGGGCGGTTCGATCACGCGGATGTGCAGTTCGCGCAGCGACTTGGGTTCAGGCATTGAAGGCGCGCCCATCAGTAGGTCTTCGGCCTTCTGGTTCATCGGGAACAGCGTAATTTCACGCAAGTTGTGGACCCCGCACAGCAGCATCACCATGCGGTCGACCCCGGCGGCCATCCCGCCATGCGGCGGCGCGCCATACTGGAACGCGCGGTACATGCCGCCAAAGCGTTCCTCGACATCGGCCTTGGAGAGGCCGACCAGTTCGAACGCCTTGACCATCAGGTCCGGGTGCTGGTTGCGGATCGAGCCTGAGGCCAGTTCATAGCCATTGCAGACCAGATCGTACTGATAGGCCTTGATGGTAGCCGGGTCCTGCGTCTCTAGCGCCTCGAGCCCGCCTTGCGGCATCGAAAACGGGTTGTGCGCAAAATCGAGGCTCTTGCTCTCGTCGTCCCATTCGTAGAACGGGAAATCGATGATCCAGGCGAACTTGAAGCTGGCAGTGTCGATCAGACCAAGCTGCTCACCGACGCGGGTGCGCGCGGCCCCGGCCAGTTTGGCCGCTTGCGGTGCGTTGCCCGCCGCGAAGAAGGCGCCGTCATCGGGCCCCAGCCCCAGCGCATCGAACAGGGCGGCCATCTGGTCTTCGCCGTGGTTCTTGGCGATCGGCCCGCCGAACACCCCGGCCTTGCGGGTGACATAGCCGAGGCCAGCATGGCCTTCGCTGCGCGCCCATTCGTTCATCTCATCGAAGAACTTGCGGCTCTTTTCGGCGGTACCCGGCGCCGGGATCAAGCGGACCACCCCGCCCCCGCCGACGATCTTTTCGAACAGCCCAAAGCCCGATGAAGTGAACTCGGCGGTGACATCGCGCACGATCAGTGGGTTGCGCAAGTCGGGCTTGTCGGTGCCGTAATCGAGCATCGCCTGATCATAGGGAATGCGCGGGAAGGTCCCGGCCTTGGTCACGGTCTTGCCCTCGGCAAATGCCTCGAACACGCCCGCCATCACCGGCTCCATCGTATCCCAGACTTCTTCCTGGGTGACGAAGCTCATTTCCAGATCGAGCTGGTAAAACTCGCCCGGCAGGCGGTCAGCGCGCGGGTCTTCATCGCGGAAGCATGGGGCGATCTGGAAATAGCGGTCAAAGCCTGCGACCATCAGCAACTGCTTGTACTGCTGCGGCGCCTGCGGCAGCGCGAAGAACTTGCCCGGATGGATTCGGCTCGGCACGAGGAAATCGCGCGCACCTTCGGGGCTGCTCGCGGTCAGGATCGGGGTCGAATATTCGGTAAAGCCGATATCCTCCATTTGCCGCCGGGTTTCGCGGATCACCGCGCTGCGCTTGACCAGATTGGCATGCAAAGTTTCGCGCCGCAGATCGAGGAAGCGATAGCGCAAGCGGATGTCTTCGGGATATTCCTGCTCGCCTGCCACCGGCAGCGGCAGCTCTTCGGCGCGGCTGAGCACGGTCGCGGCGCGGGCGTAAACCTCGATCTCCCCGGTTGGCAAACCAGCGTTGATCGTCGCGCCGCTGCGGCCCTTGACCTCACCATCGATGGTCACCACGCTTTCCAGCCGCAGCGCATCGAGCACCGCCAACGCCGGGCTGTCGCTGTCGGCGACGATCTGCGTCATGCCGTAGTGATCGCGCAGGTCGACGAACAGCACGCCGCCATGGTCACGCTTACGGTGGACCCAGCCCGACAGGCGGATCGTCTGACCGACATCGCTGGCGCGCAGCGCGCCGCAGGTGTGCGAACGATAAAGATGCATCGAAACTCTTTCAATTCGGCCTGCTTTAAGGCAGGGGGAAGCCGCGGCTAACAGGCGATGGCCGCACTTTTGTCAAGCCGCGGACCCGCCCGGGTCCACCAACCCGGCCGTGCTGCGGCCCATACAGAAAAGAACAATGAAGATACATCCCCTGATTACCACGTCCGCCGAACTGGCTGACCTGTGTGCCCGCCTCGCCAAATCTGACTTCGTGTGTGTCGACACCGAATTCATGCGGGAGAACACTTATTGGCCCGAACTGTGCCTGATCCAGATCGCCGACCTGAACGAGGCGGCAGCGGTCGATCCGCTGGCCAAGGGCCTCGATATGACCCCGCTGATGGAGCTGATGGTAAATAATGAGGACGTGCTGAAGGTCTTCCACGCGGGCGGACAAGACGTTGAAATCATTTACAATATTACCGGCAAAACCCCCCATCCGATCTTCGATACCCAGATCGCGATGATGGCGGTCAGCCAGTCCGAACAAATCGGTTATTCGAACCTAGTGGAGAGCTGGCTGGGCACCGTAGTGGACAAGGGCGCGCGCTTTACCGATTGGTCGCGCCGCCCGCTGACCGAACGGCAGATCGACTATGCGATCGGCGACGTCACGTTCCTGGCGACCATCTTTCCCAAATTGCTCAAACGGCTGATCAAGACCGGGCGCGGCGTGTGGCTCAATATCGAAATGGAAAAGCTGGCCGATCCCGCCAATTACCGCAACGATCCGGGCCTTGCCTGGCTGCGGATCAAGGCATCGGGGCGCAATCCGGCTATGCTCGGGCGGCTCAAAGCCTTGGCGCATTGGCGCGAACTGGAAGCGCAGGACAAGAATATCCCGCGCGGGCGCATTGCCCGCGACGAAACGGTGGCCGATATCGCCAGCCATCCGCCCAAGACGCAGGCTGACCTGGCCAAGGTGCGCGGGCTGTCAGCGGGGTGGAAAGACAATGAGATTGGCCGCCGGATGATCGCCGCGCTCGATGCCGCGGTGCCGTTGACCGATGCCGAGCTGCCGGCCCGGGCCGCCCGCGGCGCGCCGCTGGGCAAGGAAGGCGCGCTGGTGGCCGATCTGCTCAAGTTGCTGCTCAAGATCCGCAGCCGCGAAATGGACGTCGCCGCCCGATTGCTGGCGCGCAGCGACGACCTTGAGCTGCTTGCCGCCGGGGTCCGCGACTTGCCGCTGCTGCAAGGCTGGCGGTTCGATGCTTTCGGCAAGGACGCGCTCGATCTGGTCGAGGGCAAGATGGCCTTTGCGGTGGTCAACGGCAAACTCAAGATGACGCATGTCGATGATGCAGTGCTGGCCGAGATCGAGGAAACGCCCGGCACCGCCGATGTCGGCCCCGAAGGCGCCGCAGATGTCCCCGCCGAACTCGACAGCGCCGCCGACATTCAGGAATGAGCACTTACCTGCCCACGCTCAAGCAGCTGCAATATCTGGTTGCACTGCATGAGCAGGGGCATTTTGGCCGGGCCGCCGCTGCCTGTTTTGTCTCGCAATCCACGCTGTCGGCTGGCCTGCGCGATCTCGAAACGCTGCTGGGTGTGATGCTGGTTGAACGGACCAAGCGCGCGCTGCGGTTCACTCCGCTGGGCAATGCAGTCGTCGCCAAGGCACACCGGCTGCTGCGCGAGGCTGAGGAGCTGAGCGACATGGTCCGCACCGCCGGTCAGCCGCTGACGGGCGAAGTGCGGATGAGCGTCATCCCGACCATCGCCCCGTTCCTGCTGCCGCGGATGCTGCCCCGGCTGCGGCGTGAGCGCCCCGCGCTCAAGCTTTATCTGCGCGAGGAACCCAGCGCGGCGGCGATGGAATCGCTCCATCACGGGCGCAGCGATTGCGTGCTGCTGGCATTGCCGTTCCCCACCGGCGAGGTTGAGAAGGAGACAATCGAGCTCGACGCACTTTACGTCGCCTTCCCCAAGGATGATCCGCGCGATCCCCCCGCCGAGATTGACCCCGCGCTGATCGACGAACGCCAGCTGTTGCTGCTCGAAGACGGACACTGCCTGAAAGAACACGCGCTGGCCGCCTGCAACCGGCCCGAATTGCGCGCCAGCGCGACGATGATCGGGACCAGCCTGCACACGCTGGTGCAGATGGTCGACAATGGTCTGGGGCTAACGATGCTGCCCGAAATGGCGCTTGATGCGGGCATCCTGAACGGCACCAACGTCGTCGCCCGCCCGCTCAAAAGCGCTAACGCCAACCGCGAGATCGCGCTGGTCTGGCGCAAGAATTCACCGCGCGGGGATGAGTTCAGACTGCTGGCGGAAGAGCTGCGCGCGGGGTGAAATTTGCGCAATAAATCGAGTCAGGTGCCAAGATACAACTGGACAGTGGAAGATGAATGATGCGAATCGATACTTCCTTTGACGTCAGAACTGATGCGGGTGGAAAAGATCCCGATGCGCATAGTCCCACCCTCCGCAAATACCATCAACTACTGTGGAGCAAACCGCTTCCCTGCGGTCGATCATTCCACCTGAGTGCCACTGTGCCGCGCGCATACCTTCATCATCAGTCTGAACTGGGCGACTTCACACTTACAAGCGATTCCGTCATACCAACCTTCACTCGGTGGAAGTCCATGAGTCACATTATCGGGCAACTTCCGGAATACGAAAACGAAGCCTTTCGAACCATCTGCTACACCATTGGCGGAATGACGATCTTCCCGGGAAACATCGTAGATGGGAAGCAGACCATAAATGGCGCACGTGGCTTCAACCGAAAAATCGCAGACAGGTTCGATCTAACGCTTGAATGTATCCGACGGTTTTACATGAGTAAAGATAATCCTCTGAGTGAAACGCTAAACAGATATCGAAGCTTCTTTGAGCTGTTCTCTAATTTTCGAGGTTACGTCGAATTTTTTCTTTTAGAAGATTTAGTTGCGACAGACGGCAATGCTGTGAATTTTTTCATGCCGTTTGATGAATTTGCGACTAGCTCGGTTCCCAAATCATTAGAGTCATATATGAATTACAGATCTCGCACCGTGGAATTTGTGGAAGCTCGAAATCGCCGCATTGAGTTGAGCAGATCGATGGGAAGCTGACTGCTCTCAGAAATCCAGCTGATTTCACCCCTATATTTAGCGTTGCAGACTGTCCCAACCAGCACCTTCGGGCAGTCAAGACCGGTTGCAGTTGCAGTCCCCGGTCCATTTGCCCAAAGCCTCGGCATGCACCATGCCCCTTTGAACTTTGAACCTTCGCGCAGCGCGGCGCTGGATCGGCTGGCGCGGTTTGTGCCTTTGGCGGGGCAGTCCTATGCCGCCGGACGCAACACGGACACTGGTCCGGATGAGCCCGGCGCGGTTTCCCGGTTATCGCCGTATTTGCGTTATCAGTTGCTAACCGAATGTGAAGTCCTCTCGGCAGTGCTGTGCCAGCATAGCCTGCGGGCCGCCGAAAAGTATGTGCAGGAGGTGCTGTGGCGGACTTATTGGAAGGGTTGGCTGGAGATGCGGCCATCCGTCTGGCGCAGCTTTGTCGAGGAGCGTGACCGGCAGCAGGGAAGCTTTCCCAATGCGCGCGCGCTGGCTGCGGCGGAGCACGGCACCACCGGGATCGAGGGCTTTGACGATTGGGCCCACGAACTGGTCGAGACCGGATACTTGCACAATCACGCGCGGATGTGGTTCGCCTCTATCTGGATTTTCACGCTGCGGCTACCGTGGGCCTTGGGTGCGGATTTCTTTCTGCGGCACTTGCTGGACGCGGATGCCGCCAGCAACACGCTGTCTTGGCGGTGGGTAGCTGGCCTGCAGACAGCTGGCAAAAACTACCTCGCTACTGCCGATAATATCGCCCGCTATACCAATGGCCGCTTCGCTCCGGCTGGATTGGCGTGCAGCGCAGCGTCCCTGACCGAGCCGCCGGTCGCCGCCGCACGTCCCCTGCCCATGCTGGAGCGGCCCGATTTCAGCACCCCGTCGCTGCTACTGGTCACGCCGGACGATCTCCATCCGCAAGCCAGTCTGTTTGACGGCATCCCGGTCAAAACTGCGATGGTCACGGCCGGCGCGGAACTGCTGTGGGGCGATAAGGCTCGCTCGTTTGTCGCAAGCGCGGCCATCGATACGGCCGAACGGACTGAAGCGCTGTGGAATTGTCCAGCCGAAGTGATACCTACTCTGGACGTGGCTGCGATCATAGCAGCGGCGCAGGCTGCGGGCGTTCGGCAAGTTGTCACCGCCTATGCGCCGGTTGGTCTGGTCGCCGATTCGCTCGAAGCGCTGGCATCGGCACTTGCGGCAGAGGGCATTGCCCTTGTGCGGGTTCGGCGGCACTGGGATGAACTGTTCTGGCCGCATGCCAAAAAGGGCTACTTCGCCTTTAAGGAGCGCATTCCGGAATTGCTCCGCGAACAGGGCATTTAGTCCATGTGCTTCAAGCCGACCCGCAGGTAATCCCAGCCGGTAATCACCGTCAGCGCGGCGGCGGCCCACAGGGTGATCAGGCCGACGGTATGCGGCACGTTCATCTCGATCCCGCCCAGCCATACATTCCACCACGGCGTGGCATTGCCCAGGATCAGCGCGCCAAAGCAGATCATCTGGAAGGTGGTCTTCCACTTGGCGAGCTGGCTGACCGGAACCGAGACCTGAATCCCGCCCAGAAACTCCCGCAGGCCCGATACCGCAATCTCGCGGATCAGGATCACCAGCCCCGCGATCACGTGCATATCGCCCACGTAAGGCCCGCGCAGCACGCCTTGCGCGGCGAGCACCAGGATCACCGCGGCGATCATGATCTTGTCGGCGATCGGATCGAGGAATGCGCCCAACCGGCTGACCGCGCCGTATGACCGCGCGACGTAGCCGTCGAAATAATCGGTGATCCCCATCAGGCAATAAAGCCCGAACGCCAGCCCATAGCCAAGCCGCCATTCGGGCCACCACAGCAAGGCCGCCAGCAGCGGGACCGCGACGATCCGCGACAGGGTGAGCAGGTTGGGCAAGGTCAGCATTGCAGGC
>JANNYT010000061.1:0-4877 GCA_031410255.1 Novosphingobium sp.
CGACCTGGGTCCAGCTGACCTTGCTGCGCTTGCCCTGGCACAGCGCGCGCTTGGTGACGAAGTTGTAGATCCCGCCCTTGCCCTGTGCGTCGCCGGGGTACCAGTTCTGCACGGTGCTGTATTTGATCTCGGCATCGTCCAGCGCGATGAGTTCGACCACCGCGGCGTGGAGCTGGTTTTCATCGCGCATCGGCGCGGTGCAACCTTCCAGGTAGCTGACATAGCTGCCTTTTTCGGCGATGATCAGCGTGCGTTCGAACTGCCCGGTATTCTCGGCATTGATCCGGAAATAGGTGCTGAGCTCCATCGGGCAGCGCACGCCTTCGGGGATGTAAACAAACGTCCCATCCGAAAAGACCGCGCAGTTGAGCGCGCTGAAGAAGTTGTCCTGCATCGGCACGATCTTGCCCAGCCAGGCCCGGACCAGATCGGGATAGTCGCGGATCGCTTCGGAAATCGAGCGGAAGATCACCCCGGCTTTTTCCAGCTCGGCGCGGAAGGTGGTGGCGACCGAAACCGAATCGAACACCGCGTCGACCGCAACCTTGCGCGCACCCTCGACGCCCGCCAGCACCTTCTGCTCCTCCAGCGGAATGCCGAGCTTTTCGTAAACCCGCAGGATCTCGGGATCGACCTCGTCGAGGCTCGCCAGTTTGGGCTTGGCCTTGGGTGCGGCGTAATAATAGGCGTCTTGGTAATCGATCGGCGGGATGTTCAGCTTGGCCCAGTCGGGCATCGGCATAGTCAGCCAGTGGCGGAACGCCTTGAGCCGCAATTCGAGCATCCATTCGGGCTCGTTTTTCTTGCCAGAAATGAACCGGACGGTGTCCTCATTCAGCCCCTTGGGAGCGAATTCAGTTTCGATATCCGCCGACCAGCCGTGCTCGTAATCAGCAACCTTGGCCGCCGCATCGTGCGCGGCTTGGTCTTTGAGAGTGATGCCTTCAGTCATGCTGCGACCCCTGCCAATTGAGTCAACGGCACCCCGGCCAGTGCCCCGCGCATCGCGGCGTTGACCACGCCCCAATGGGGGCGGACGGTGCAGGCGCTTTCCATGCCGCAATCGTGACGGCCATTTTCAACACACGGCGTTAGCGCGATCGGACCCTCAACCGCTTCGACGATATCCGCCAACGTAATCGCGGCGGCCGGGCGCGCCAGCTTGATCCCGCCGCCGATCCCGCGCGCCGAGCGCAGCAGGCCCGCCGCAGTCAGGCGGCTGACCAACTTCTGCACGGTTGGCACCGGCAAGCCGGTCTCCTGCGCCAGTTGCGCCGCCGAAACCCGCACGCCGCCGCAATGGCGCGCGGCGGCGCTCATCGTGACGACAGCATAATCGGCCATGCTTGAGAGGCGCATCGCGGCAAACCCTAAATCAGAGTGATTCGTTCCGGTTTCCAGATAAGCGCCACGGTGCCGATTTGCAACGCCCCAAAGGCGCATGTGCCATAGCCAAAAAAAAGCGACCCTCAGGAAATCCTGAAGGCCGCTTTTGAAGTTAGAAGCGCGGAACTTTTTGGGCACCGCGTCCTTCGGGTCGCTCGAGTGTATTAGGCCGCGCTGCCACCAGAGAATTGTATGGATTCGACAGGTTTGCCCTCCGAATTGCATAAAATGCGCCCTGCAAACGATTGCCTGGGACAAAATAGGTGTCTTGATGGCAGGCCGCTTCCGCATTCCGCGAATCGACAGCCGCAGCGGTCGCTGGCATAGGCCCGCGATGGTTTATTCGCTGCTCCGCCCCGCACTGTTCCTGCTCGATCCGGAGGATGCGCACAGCCTTTCGCTCGCCGGGCTGAAATTGCTGCCCGGACCCGGGCGCACCCGCACCGCTGGTCCGCTGGCCTGCACAGTGGCCGGACTGCGCTTTCCCAACCCGCTGGGCATGGCCGCTGGTTATGACAAGGACGGCGAAGTGCCCGATGCGCTGCTGGGGCTGGGGTTCGGCTTTGCCGAGGTCGGCTCGATCACCCCGCTGCCACAAGCCGGCAACCCGCGCCCGCGGCTGTTCCGGCTGATCGAGGACCGCGGCGTGATCAACCGGATGGGCTTCAACAACGGTGGCGGCGCGGCGGCGGCAGCGCGGCTGACGCGGCGCAGCGGCAAGCCGGGCGTGGTCGGGATCAACCTGGGGGCCAACAAGGATTCGGCTGACCGGATCGCCGATTACGCCCACATGACCCGGCTGATGGCTCCCTTGGCGAGCTATCTGGCGGTCAATGTGTCCAGCCCCAACACCCCTGGCCTGCGCGCGTTGCAGGATGAAGGCGCGCTGGCCGAACTGCTCGATGCCGTGCTGGAAGCGCGCGGCGCGCTGGGCCCACCAGTGTTCCTGAAGGTCGCGCCCGATCTGGAGGAGGCCGATGTCAAGGCGATCACCCGCATCGCGCTCGACAAGGGACTGGGCGGGCTGATCGTCTCGAACACCACGATCACCCGTCCGCCGCTCAAATCGCGCCATGCGGGTGAGGGCGGCGGCTTGTCGGGCGAGCCGTTGCGTGATCTGGCGCTGAGCCGCTTGCGGCAGTTCCGCAGCGCCAGTGGCGGCACACTGCCGCTGATCGGGGTTGGCGGGATCGCCAGCGCCGATGATGCCTGGGCGCGAATCCGGGCCGGGGCGTGCCTGGTCCAGCTCTATTCGGCGATGGTCTATCACGGCCCCGGGATTGCCAAGACGATCGTCATCGGGCTGGAACGGCTGATGCGCCGCGACGGGTTTGCGACCATTGCCGAAGCGGTTGGAAGCGAATAGCAAGCACGGATGAAGATCCGCAATCTAACGCTCGCCCGCGTCTCGTTCGCCCTCCTGCCGCTCGCGCTGGCCAGCTGCACCGCTGCCAGCCAGCAGACGGCCTCGACACCGCCGGCCACTGCGCAGACCTACACCGCCGGGATGGTCAGCGCGGCCGATCCGCGCGCGGCCGAGGCCGGGGTATCGATGCTGCGGCTGGGCGGCAGCGCCACCGATGCGGCAATCGCGACGATGCTGGCGCTGACGGTGGTCGAGCCGCAAAGCTCGGGCATCGGCGGCGGCGGGCTCTATGTCACCACCAATGACAAGGGTGAAGTCGAAACGATCGACGGGCGCGAGAAGGCCCCGGCGGCGGCGCATCCCAAATGGTTCTTCAAGGACGGCAAGCTGATGGGCTTTGCCGATGCCGTGCCCGGCGGGACCAGTGTCGGCGTGCCCGGCAACGTTGCGCTCGCGGCCAAGGCGCACCGCGCGCACGGACGGCTGCCGTGGGCGGTTCTGCTCGGCCCGGCGATCAAGCTGGCGACCGAGGGATTTGCGGTAACGCCGCGGTTCTACAATGCGCTCAAGTCGAGCAGCGCGACCGCCGCCTTCACCCCCGAAGGCCGCGCGCTGTATTACGGCGCTGATGGCCAGCCCTTGCCGGTCGGCACGGTGATCCGCAACCCGGCCTTGGCTGCGACTTTGACCATGGTTGCTGCGCAAGGGGCCAAGGCGTTCTATTCGGGCGGCAATGCCCGCGCCGTCGTCGCGCGGGTCACCACCGCGCCGCGTAATCCTGAGCCGATGACCACGGCCGATGTTGCGGCGTATGAAGCCAAGGATCGGACGCCGGTCTGCGCCACATACCGCCAGTACAAGATCTGCGGCATGGGTCCGCCCAGCTCGGGCGCAACCACCGTGCTGGCGACGCTGCTGCAGCTCGAGCGGTTCGATCTGCACGCGCTGGGCAAGGATTCTCCGGTCGCCTGGCACCTGATCGCCGAAAGCCAGCGGCTCGCCTATGCTGACCGGGGGCGCTATTCGGCCGATGCCGATTTCGTCGCGGTGCCGGTCGCCGGGATGATCGACCGGACCTATCTGGCGGGCCGTTCAGCCTTGATCGATCCCGGCAAATCGATGTCGCAAGTCAGCGCGGGCACCCCGCCGGGGGCAGCCAAGCTCAGCCGGGTCTCAGCGCCCATGGCCGAGGAATACGGCACTTCGCACATCGCGGTGGTCGATCGCGCCGGCAATGCGGTGACTTACACCTCAACCATCGAAAGCCCGTTCGGGTCGGGCTTGATGGTCGGCGGCTATTACCTCAACAACGAGTTGACCGATTTTGACATGCAGCCCGAGCTTGACGGACGGATGGTCGCCAACCGGGTCGAGGGCGGCAAGCGTCCGCGCAGCTCGATGTCACCCACCCTGGTGTTCGGACCCGATGGCAAGCTGCGGCTGGTGGTCGGCGCGGCGGGCGGCGCGACCATCCCAGCGCAAGTAATCCGCGCGATCATCGGTGTGCTCGACTGGGACCTGAGCCCGCAGGACGCCCTGGCGCTGCCGGTGATTTTCGCGCCGGGCACCAACACGGTCTATGTCGAGCAAGGTAGCATGCTGGAAGCGATGATCCCGGCGCTGCTGCGGCTGGGCCATAGCGACGTGCAAGCGCGCGCGCTGCCGCTCAAAGCCAATGCGATCGGGATCTCCGGGGCGAGCCTGCTAGGCGCCGCTGATCCGCGCAGCGAAGGCCGCGCGATCAGCGAATGACTTGATGCGCAGACAAAGCCTGCTTAGGCTTGCGGCGGGACATGGATGGGCGGCAAAAAGGGCATTGCACGCGTGGTAGATATTTCGGACCTGCCGAGCGCCAGGAATCTGGTCGAGCTGTTTCTGGCGCGCGCCGCTGTGCGCGGCGATGCGCCGTTCCTGTGGGCCAAGCACAATGGCGCATGGCAGTCGATCAGCTGGGCCGAGGCGGCGCGGCAGGTTGCGGGCCTTGCCCGGTCACTGCGGAAAATGGGCCTCGAACCCGGCGACCGCGTAATGCTCGTTTCCGAAAACCGGCCCGAATGGTGCATTGCCGACCTCGGCATCATGGCGGCGGGTTGTGTTACCGTGCCGACCTACATCACCAATACCG
>JANNYT010000062.1:0-1988 GCA_031410255.1 Novosphingobium sp.
TTTGCGGTCACCTACCGGGTCAATGTGCTTTAGCCGGCCAAATCTCCCTAGCCGGATTGACCGCCACGCAATTTCGCACCATAGCGCCGCCACCCTTGCACAGGGGCGCTTAGCTCAGTTGGTAGAGCATCTCGTTTACACCGAGAGGGTCGGCGGTTCGAGCCCGTCAGCGCCCACCAGGGTCCCCACCCAGATTGACGCTAGTCACCGTTCAGTGCGGGCACCGGTCCGGGGTGCCACGGCGGATCGCTGGCAAAACGGATCGGCGGGGCGATGTGGTGGCGGCCATCGGCGCTGATGATCAGGCCGCGTGCGGCCACGTGCGGCTGATCGAAGGCTTCGCGAAAGGTCAGCACCGGGGCAAACGCCACGTCCACATCGTGCATCCACGCGGTCCAGTCGGCGCGGCTGCGCTGCGCAAAAGTGGCGCACAAGTAAGCGATCAGCTCGTCCTGCTCGCCCGCCTCGCGCGCGGCGTGCGGGATCAGATCGGGGCGGCCGAGCGCGGTCAGCAGGTTCTCTGCGAACTTCAGCTCGCGTCCGCCCAGCACGACGTGTTGGCCGTCGCTGGTCTGGTAGACCTGATAAAACGCCGCACCGCCGAGCGAGCGCTGGCTGGCCGAAACCGGCGCCGCGCCGCCCGCGATCGCCGCGCTGGCGGTATGCGCGCACCACGGCAGCAGGCTGTCGAACATCGCGATGTCGAGGTAATCGCCAAGGCCCGTCCGCTCACGCGCCAGCAAGGCCATCAGCACGCCCGACAAGGCGGTCAGCCCGGCGGCCATGTCGGCTGAGGCCGCGCCGGGCACCACCGGCGCACCATCCGGACCATCGTTGACCGACAGGAACCCCGCGAGCGCCTGGACCGCCAGATCATGCGCCGGATGCTGGGCCAGTTCGCCGTGCTGGCCAAAAGCGCTGATCGAGCAGTAGACCACGCGCGGGTTGATCGCGCGGACCGCGTCAAAATCAAAGCCCAGCCGGGCCATCACGCCGGGGCGGAAGCCTTCGAGGAAGACGTCTGCCTCAGCAATCAAGCCGGTCAACTCGGCCTTGCCCGCCGCGCTCTTCAAGTCGAGCGCGCGGCTGTGCTTGCCGCGGTTGAGATTGGCGAACCACACCGATTGGCCACCTTCGAACGGGCCTTGCTCGCGCACCGGTTCGCCGCCCGGCGGCTCGATCTTGATCACCCGCGCGCCGTGATCGGCCAGCATCACGCTCAGCATCGGGCCGGGCAGAAACTGGGTCAGATCGACGACGGTGAGCCCAGCCAGCTTGCTCATTGGGCTTCGGCCAGCAGCGCCGCCGTATCTGCCCCGTTCCAGTCGCGCCCGCCCTGAATCCGCCACACCTCGCGCCCCTGCGCATCGTAAAGGATGGTTGCAGGCAGGGTTTCGGCGCCGAACTGGAAGGTCAGGCTATTGTCCGGGTTAAGCCACGGTTCCAGCCGCGTAACCCCGCGGGCCTTCAGAAAGCCGGGCACCGCATCCAGCTTGTCCATGTCCTGATTGACCGTCAGTACCTTGAGCCCGGGATGGTCCCCCGCCAGCTTGTCGAGCTGGGGCAGTTCGGCCACGCACGGCGCGCACCAGGTAGCCCACAGATTGATCAGCAGCGGCTTGCCCTTGAGACTGGCGAGATTGAGCTCCTTGCCCGCCGGATCCTTGAGCTGAAAATCGGGCAGTGCGCTGCCTTTGTGACTGCGATCGACCTGACCGGCGATTGGCGCGGCGGCATCGGTGGCAGCAGGGCCTTCAGACGGTTGCGCCTGCCCGCCGCTTTGCCTATCGCACCCGGCAAGCAGAATGGCGCAGCCAAGGGCAACCGATGTGAGCGAACGGGAAGATAGCAAGAGCAGCTCCAATGCAATGTGGGGCGGAAGGTTCGCCGGCGGACCGTCGGCAATCATGCGCGAGATAAATGCCTCGATCCCGTTCGACAAGGCCTTGTGGCGGGTCGACCTCGAAGCCTCACAGGCCCACGCAGCG
>JANNYT010000063.1:0-16328 GCA_031410255.1 Novosphingobium sp.
CAACGGCTTTCTGGACAGCATCCCGACCGGCGACGTGGTCCGCTACGAATCCGAAATGCTGAGCTTCATGCGCGAAAGCCATGCCGATGCGCTGAAGCTGATCCGCGAAACCCGCGACTTCGGGGACGAGGCCAAGAAGGCTACCGTCGCCGGGCTTGAGGCGTTCGGCAAGCAGTTCGCGTAAACCAAAGCCCGCTCCCCTTGAGGGGAGTGGGTTGGGAGTGGGGAACCCCTCGCCCGCATTTGAACAACCTTGAGGTGGCGACAGCCCCCTCTCCCCGACCCTCTCCCCTGAAGGTGAGAGGGAGACAGAGGAACCGATAGAGTGGCTTCACTCAAGGAACTAAAAGGGCGGATCAACTCGGTCAAATCGACCCAGAAGATCACCAAGGCCAAGCAGATGGTTGCAGCCGCCAAGCTGCGCAAGGCGCAGGCCAATGCCGAAGCTGCGCGGCCCTATGCCGTGCGCTTTGCAGCCGTGATGGCCAGCCTCGCTGGCAAGGTCGCTGGCAACGATGGCGCGCCCAAGCTGATGGCCGGGACCGGCAAGGACCAGGTTCACTTGATGGTCGTCGCCAACTCGGACAAGGGCCTCGCCGGCGCATTCAACGCCAACATCGTCAAGGCCGCATTGGTTGAGGCCCGCGCATTGGAAGCCGCTGGCAAAACCGTGTTGTTCTACCTGATTGGCCGCAAGGGCCGCGCAGTGATCCGCCGCGCGTATCCGCAGTCGATCACCGCATCGTACGACACCACCGAAGTGCGCGAACCCGGCTTTGCCGAAGCCACTGCTGTGGCGGACGAACTGATCGCCATGTTTGAAGGCGGCAAGTTTGATGTGGCGCACCTGTTCTACTCGCGCTTCCGCAGCGCGCTGGTCCAGGAACCGACGCATCAGCAGATCATCCCGGTGCCCGCGCCTGATGTGGCCGCAACCACCAGCGGCGGTGCGGCGGTGGAGTACGAGCCCGAGGAAGACGAAATCCTCGCCGACCTGCTCCCGCGCTACCTCAAAACCCAGCTGTTCGGCGCATTGCTCGAAAATCAGGCGTCGGAACAAGGCGCGTCGATGACCGCGATGGACAACGCCACGCGCAATGCGGGCGATTTGATCCAGAAGCTGACCATCCAATACAACCGCAGCCGCCAGGCCGCGATCACCACCGAACTCATCGAGATTATCGCGGGCGCTGAAGCGCTCTGATCTGACGAAATCAAAGGCAAGGAAAAGACCATGGCCACCGCAGCCAAGACCAAAATCAAGACCGCCGCAACCGCTGGCACGGGCAAAATCAGCCAGGTAATCGGCGCTGTCGTCGACGTGAGCTTCGAGGGCGAACTGCCAGCGATTCTCTCGGCGCTTGAAACCGACAACAACGGCAACCGGCTGGTGCTCGAAGTTGCGCAACATCTGGGCGAAAACACCGTCCGCACGATCGCCATGGACGCGACCGACGGCCTAACCCGCGGTCAGTCGGTCACCGCGACCGGCGCGCAGATCTCGGTGCCGGTTGGCCCGATGACACTGGGCCGCATCCTCAACGTGATCGGTGAGCCAATTGACGAACAGGGGCCAGTGAACGCTGCCAAGCGCAACCCGATCCACGCTGAAGCTCCTCCGTTCGTCGACCAGTCGACCGAAGCGGCCATTCTGGTCACCGGGATCAAGGTGATCGACCTGCTCGCGCCATATGCGCGCGGCGGCAAGATCGGCCTGTTCGGCGGTGCTGGCGTGGGCAAGACCGTGCTGATCCAGGAACTGATCAACAATATCGCGAAAGGCCACGGCGGCGTTTCGGTGTTTGCTGGCGTGGGTGAACGCACCCGCGAAGGCAACGATCTGTATCACGAATTCCTCGACGCCGGGGTTATCGCCAAGGACAAGGACGGCAATCCGACCCCCGAAGGTTCAAAGGTTGCGCTGGTGTTCGGCCAGATGAACGAGCCTCCGGGCGCGCGTGCCCGCGTGGCGCTGTCGGGTCTGACCATGGCCGAATACTTCCGCGATGAAGAAGGCCAAGACGTGCTGTTCTTCGTCGACAATATCTTCCGCTTTACCCAGGCTGGTTCGGAAGTGTCGGCGCTGCTCGGCCGTATTCCTTCGGCAGTGGGCTATCAGCCGACTTTGGCGACCGATATGGGCCAGCTGCAGGAACGCATCACCTCGACCAACAAGGGCTCGATCACCTCGGTCCAGGCAATTTACGTGCCGGCCGACGATCTTACCGATCCCGCGCCTGCCGCTTCGTTCGCTCACTTGGACGCGACAACCACGCTGAACCGCGCGATCTCGGAGCTGGGGATTTACCCGGCGGTCGATCCGCTCGATTCGACCAGCCGCGTGCTGACCCCGGCAGTCGTCGGACAGGTTCACTACGACACCGCCCGCCGCGTTCAGGAGACGCTGCAGAAGTACAAGTCGCTGCAGGACATCATCGCGATTCTGGGCATGGACGAGCTGTCGGAAGAAGATAAGCTCACCGTTGCCCGCGCCCGCAAGATCCAGCGCTTCTTGTCGCAGCCGTTCCACGTCGCCGAAGTGTTTACCAACATCCCCGGCAAGTTCGTCCAGGTGGAAGACACCGTGAAGAGCTTCAAGGCCGTGGTTGACGGTGAATACGATCACCTGCCCGAAAGCGCCTTCTACATGGTCGGCGGGATCGACGAAGCGATCGAAAAGGCCAAGAAGCTGGCCGACGAGGCTTAAGCAGATGGCATTGCACTTCGAACTCGTCACCCCGGCCCGGCTCGTCCGCTCGGAAGATGTCTACATGGTCACCGTGCCCGGCACGGAAGGGGACTTCGGCGTGCTCGAAGGCCACGCTCCGGTCATGTCCACGATCCGCGACGGCGCGCTGCTGGTTTACAAGACTGAAGGCGCGGCGCCTGAAGAGATCGTGGTTCAGGGCGGCTTTGCCGAGGTTGGCGATGCCGGATTGACCGTGCTGGCTGAACACGTAGCGGGCTGATTGCCAAACACTCTCCCTGGTGGCACCTTGCCGTCCGGGGAGAGATTTCATGCTAGCTGGATTGATCGCGCTAGTCCTCGCCGCAGCTTTTTGCAGCGCCGCGACTTACATCAACATCGCTGAACACCCGGCGCGCATGCTGCTGGATGATCGCAACGCGTTGGCCCAGTGGGGGCCAAGCTATGACCGCGCCTTCAACTACCAAGGTGGGCTCGCTGTTCTGGGCGGTCTCGCCGGGTTAGCTCAAGCCTGGCTTTCAAGTGATTGGCGCTGGGCAATTGGCGCAGTGCTGATGCTGGCCAACTGGCCTTACACGCTGGCCGTGATCCTTCCGCTCAACCACCGGCTCAAAGCAATCACTCCGGAATCGGCAGGAGCAGAATCCCGGGCGATGCTGGTGCAATGGAACATATTGCACCGCAACCGCTCGATCCTGTCTGGCTTGGCAATGCTGACCTATTTGGCGCTGGCAACCACTTAAAGCTGCACCAGCCCCTCAACACAGGTTACGCATTCGCCGCCAACGTGTACATCTGCACCGTCAATGCGGATGTCGATCCAGCCGTCGCGGCCCAGTTGGCGGCCCTGGCTCGCGCGGTAACTGTCGCCGCTCACCACCTGCCCGGCCCACAGCCGATAGGCCGCCACTGCCCCGTTACCGCTGCCGCAGACCGGGTCTTCGGGGATGCCGTCGCCCGGCGCGAAACTGCGCACCACCACCCGCGCCCCATCTACAGCAAACAGCGTGGCGCCAGTCATGTTGTGTTGCTCGTAATAGCGGGTCAGCCGCGCTGGGTCGTGCGCCAGCTGTTCCAGCTCCGCCACTTGAGCCAGCTGTACGATCAGCCAGGCCGGCCCGACATCGACTGCTTTGGCCGAGCCGACCAGCGCCGCTCCGCCAATCCACGCGGTGGCTTCATCCCCGCCCGGCGCTTCATTGACCGCATAACGCGGCAGTTTGAACGACAGGCCACGCGTGCCCAGCGTCAGCTCGACCAGCCCGACCGCGCATTGTTGCACCAGCCGGCCGTCCTTGACCGAGGCCAGCCCGGCCGCCAGCACCGCATGCGCGGTTCCCAAGGTCGGATGGCCCGCGAACGGCAGCTCGGCCTTGGGCGTAAAAATCCGCACGCGGTAATCGGCTGCGGGGTCTGTCGGCAGCAGCACAAAGGTTGTCTCGGACAAATTAGTCCAATTGGCGAAGCCCTGCATTTCGGCGTCGCTCAGCCCGTCCCCATCGAGCACCACCGCCACCGGGTTGCCTTTGTAAGGCACCGCAGTGAACACATCGACTTGCGCGAACGGACGGCTGCGGCTCATTGGGTTACTCCACCTGATCGCGCGGCGGCACCACCGGGCTGTAATTCCAGCGTTGCGCTTTGCTGCCGTCCATCTTCGACACTTCGGCCATCAGCAACTTGCCTTGCCGCCAATAGCGGATCCGCTGCGGAAAATCGTGCGCCGGGTTGGCAAATTCGATCGCGCTGGCGCTGATCAGCACCAGCGGAAATTCGACCGGCTCCTTGCCCTTGGGCTGCGCGACATAGGCCAGCGAGCCGTCTTTGTGAGTTACGATCTGCGCCAGCTCCCACCCTTCCAGGTCCGGGCCAAAACCGCTGCGCGCGACCCCCAGCATCATCCCGCCGCGCGGATCGGTCCACAGCTCATCGGCCCAGGTCGCGCCGTCTTCCATCACCCAGGTCCCGGCCAGCCAGCCGGGCAGTTGCGGCTGAGCGAGCGTCTGCGCGCCCAGCGGGGCGGCGAACAACAGGGCGGCGAGGAGCAATCTTTTCATGGCAGAGCCTTTGCCGGGGGCGAGGTGAACCACGCCTTTAACGTGCAGTTAGGCCGGGGGAAAGCCGCGCGCGCCCGGCCCGCCAAAAGTACAGCCCCGCTCCGACAATCACCGCCGCCCCCAGTAGCGTCAGCAGATCGGGATGTCCTTCGAAAAACAGCCAGCCCAGCAGGATCGAAAACAGCAGCTGAATGTAAGTCATCGGCGCCACACTGGCCGCACCGGAGCGCGTCGTGCCGAGGAAAATCAGCCAGTGGGCCGTGCTGGCCAACAGCGCCACCAGCGCGCAGCTGGCGGCAACCCTGAAGCTCGGCCAGACGATCGGCGATCCTTCCAGACCAGAGAAGTTGAACACGGCGGCCGCCAGCAGCAGGATTGGCGCGGCCATCACCGCCACGAAGAACTGCATCGCCAGCGGCGAAGCTTTGCCCGCGACAAAGCGGTTACCGATCATCAGCAAGGCCATCCCCAGCGCAGTGACCAGCGGGAACACCACGGCCCAGCCCGCCGCCGCAAAATTGGGCCGCAGCACGATCAGCACCCCGGCAAAGGCCGCAATCGAGGCAATCCAGGTCTCGCGCCGCACCGGCTCACCCAGCAGCGGCGCAGCGAGCAAGGCGGTGAGGATCGGGCTGGTGAAAGTCAGCGCGGTGGCCGTCGGCAGTGGCAGGAACTTAAGCGCCGCAAAAAACGTCACCGTCGCCAGCGAAACTGCCGCACCGCGCCACAGCTGCGCCCATGGCTGCGGCATCGCAAATCCGCCCCGTCCTTCGCTGCGCCACAGCAGCAGCGCCAGTCCGCACGCCCCGATGGTATAGCGCAGCGCCGCCATCGCGGGCGGAGCCCACAGGCCGGACATCGATTTGACCACCCCGTCCCCCAACGACAGCAGGGCGAACCCGCCGAGCGCGAAGATCAGGCCGCTGGGCGGGCTGCGCGTGCTGATGTTACTTACCCCCCCGTGTTGGCGCGGCACAGCGATCTCCCGCCGGACTTATTTGCGCAGGTCGCCCTAGACTGGGCGGCATGAATGGTAAACCGCGCGCCCGCTGCCGTGGCCGCATAGTTCAGCGCATTAGGAAATATTCAAAGTTTCCGGGTTATTCACCATGTCGATAAGCCACAAGGTAGCCATGTTTCGGCATGATGCCCTAGAATATCCGAGGGTTTGAACACAATGAGCGCATTCGGCCGACGCAATGGCATGGGCGGTATGACCCCCGGAGCCCGCCCGCAATTTGGCGTCGCGCGCCCGATGAAGGGCAGCGGCGACGCATCCAAAAATGCTGCGCCGGTGCCGGGTGGCGGCGACCAGTTCCCGCCGCTGCCGGGTGAAGAACCCAGCGGCGCACTGCCGCCGATGGATGGCCCCAATTCCAAGGGCGACGCGATGACCCGGCTGGCTGACCGGGTCAACGGCGTCCACGAAAACCAGTATAATGCCGAAGGATTCGAAGCCTCGGTCCACAAGATCAAGGAACAGGTGCTGCCGCGCCTGCTCGAACGGGTCGATCCCGAAGCCGCCGCCACGCTGACCAAAGACGAGCTGTCGGAAGAATTTCGGCCGATTATCCTCGAAGTGCTGGCCGAGCTGAAAGTCACACTTAACCGGCGCGAACAGTTCGCGCTGGAAAAGGTGCTGATCGACGAGTTGCTGGGCTTTGGCCCGCTTGAAGAATTACTCGGAGATCCGGACGTTACCGACATCATGGTCAACGGCCCAGACCAGACTTACATCGAAAAGAAGGGCAAGCTGATCCTTGCCCCGATCCGTTTCCGCGACGAATCGCATCTGTTCCAGATCGCGCAGCGGATTGTGAACCAGGTCGGCCGCCGGGTCGATCAGACTACGCCGCTGGCCGACGCCCGCCTGAAGGACGGCAGCCGCGTTAACGTGATCGTGCCGCCGCTCAGCCTGCGCGGCACCGCGATCTCGATTCGTAAGTTTTCCGAAAAGCCGATCACCATCGATATGCTCAAGGACTTCGGTTCGATGAGCGAAAAGATGGCGACCGCGCTGAAAATCGCTGGTGCCTGCCGGATGAACATCGTCATCTCGGGCGGTACCGGGTCGGGTAAAACGACCATGCTCAACGCCTTGTCAAAGATGATCGACCCGGGCGAGCGCGTGCTGACGATCGAAGATGCAGCCGAATTGCGGCTGCAGCAGCCGCACTGGCTGCCGCTCGAAACGCGCCCGCCCAACCTTGAAGGTCAAGGCGCGATCACCATCGGCGATCTGGTCAAGAACGCTCTGCGTATGCGGCCTGACCGGATCATCCTGGGCGAAATTCGCGGCGCGGAGTGTTTCGATCTGCTCGCCGCGATGAACACCGGCCACGATGGCTCGATGTGCACGCTTCACGCCAACTCACCGCGCGAATGCCTTGGCCGTATGGAAAACATGATCCTGATGGGCGACATCAAGATCCCTAAGGAAGCCATCTCGCGCCAGATCGCCGAATCGGTCGATCTGATCGTCCAGGTCAAGCGCCTGCGCGATGGTTCACGCCGCACCACCGAAATTACCGAGGTGATCGGGATGGAAGGCGATGTGATCGTCACCCAGTCGCTGTTCAAGTTCGAATACCTCGACGAAAGCGATGACGGCAAGATCATCGGCGAATTCCGCCCCTCAGGCCTGCGCCCCTATACGCTGGAAAAGGCCCGCCAGTTCGGGTTCGATCAGGCCTATCTGGAAGCCTGCCTCTAACCTTTGAGCCATGTTTGCAGCGTTGCCGCGATGAACATCAGCGCGGCGAAGCTGGACCAGAAGGTCAGCCCCATCCACGGTATCCAGCTGACCGCATCGGGATTGCTGCGCGCTTTGCGGCGGCGTTCGCCGCGCCACCCGGCCAAGGCCAGCCCCACGGCGATCAGCGCGAGCAACGCATAGCGCGGCCATTCATCGTAACGCCAGAGATCGATCACGGCTTGCCAGTCCATCGCTGCGCGTTAGAGCGGCGCGATGCAGACTGTCCAGAGCGCTCCGCCGGTTCAGCGGCCATTTTACGCGCTGGGGCTGCGGCTGGCGGCGGTGATGGTGCTGTCCACGCTGGTGATGCTGGTCAAATATACTTCCGGGACCGGAGTGCGGTTTCCCGAGATTCTGTTCTGGCGCCAAGTGCCCTCAATCTTTCTGATCTTTGGCTGGTTGGCGCTGCGCGGGCAGCTCTCACGGCTGCGCACGCAGCGGCTGGGCAGCCACGGCCGCCGGGCCATGCTGGGGCTGACCGGCATGTTCTTCACCTTTGGCGCGCCGGTGCTGCTGCCGCTCGCGGAAAGCACCACACTGGGCTTCACCACCCCGGTATTCGCGGTGATCCTGTCGGCGCTGTTGCTGCGCGAGCGGGTCGGCCCGGTGCGCTGGCTGGCGGTGGCCTTGGGCTTTGCCGGGGTCATCATCATCGCGCAGCCGGGCCATGCGGTGATCCCGCCGCTGGGCGCCGCAGTAGGGCTGGGCGCGGGGTTCATGGTCGCGCTGATCAGCATTCAGGTGCGCGATCTGGGGCGGACTGACGAGGCTTTGTCGATCGTGTTCTACTTTGCCGCGCTATCGGCCCCGCTGCTGCTGATTGCCCTGCCGTTTTACTATACCGAGCATAGCGCCTGGCAGTGGTTCCTGCTCCTGAGCGGCGGGGTGCTAGGCTGCATCGGACAGCTGCTGCTGACCGCTTCGCTGCGCTATGGCCAGGTCGCCAGCGTGATTGTGATGGACTATTCGGCGCTGGTCTGGGCGACCCTGTATGGCTGGCTGATCTGGAGCGACGTGCCGACCATGGCGACGTTTCTTGGCGCACCAGTGATCATCGCGGCGGGCGCGGTGATTGCCTGGCGCGAGCACAAGTTATTCCAGCGCAGCCCACCCGCTGCGGCGACCAGTGGCGAATGAGCGGCAGCACGCGCTGCAGCGGGGACTAATTAGGAGTTTGATGCGTTAGTGTTCTGATCGACCGCTTAATTGCGCGGTCGCTGGAGTTTGTCATGTTCAAGAAAATCGTAATCGCACTCAGCGCCGCCGGGCTCGCCTTCACTGCCGCCGCCTGCAACACCGTAAAGGGCGTTGGCCGCGACATTCAATCGGTGGGCGAAGCAGGCGACCGGGCGATCAAGTAGGCGCGCCTCGCGGTACTGTTGAACGCCGCGTCCACGTCATTGGTCGAACGGCTATTGTCGCCCAATTCCCGCTTGCTTAAACGCCTGAGCCTTCACTAACCGGAAGGCTATCCCATGTTGCGCAACGTTCGTCTGCTTGCTGCCAGCGCTGTGCTGGCATGGTCCGCATGCGCGCTGGCCGGCGATATTGTGGTCACTGGTAAATCGCTGAAAGATACCGGCCGCGATCTGCAAGCCTGCATCGAGCGGCACTGCCCACCTGACGAAGACGTTGCGGCCACCCTCGCGCATGCTGAAAATCAGTTCGTTTCGGGCGACTATGACGGCGCGCAGCATACGCTGCACGCCTCGCTTGGCCGCAACCGCAAACACGGCAAAGCCTACCCCTTGCAAGTTTCGAACCTGCTGCGCGCCAATGGCCGGGTCGCCGAGCATATGGGCGAAGCGCGCGATTATCAGCTTTCCACGCTCGATATGCGTGACACGCTGAAAGACGGCTATGGAGCAGACGATTTCCGCACTTTGGTGGCGCAGATCGAAGTCGGCGATAGCCGCGCCAAACTGGGTTATCCGGCTGAGGCCGAGCGGATTTACCGCGATGTCGAAACCCGCGCGCTGGGCGCCAAGCAATACCGCGTCGCCAGCTTTGCGCGGCTGCGATTGGCCTTGATCGCCCGCACGCGCTTCGATGCGCAGCCAACCGCCGCCAATCGCAAAGTGCTGGATGAGCGGCTGAGCGTGCTGATCGATCAACCCCTGCCTGGCGGCGATGACTTTGTGCTGGCTGCAAAAGTGCTGCGCGCGCGGGAGGACCGCAAGGGCGGATCAGGCGCCAGCACCGACGAACTGGTGCGCCACTTTGCCGCAACCGGCGGCGCGACCCGGCCAATCCTGCTCTACAGCGAGCCGCTCAGCCGGGTCGATCCACGCCAGGGGCTGGCCGGTGAGATGGGCCAGCAGCGTGAAGCCTGGACCCGCTGGTCAACCAATCGCAACGGCGAATGGATCGATGTCGGCTTCTGGATCGGCGCGGACGGCCACGTCAGCGATGCCGAAGTGTTGCGCTCGTCAGGTGCGATCTCATGGGCCAAACCCGTGCTCGGCAATGTTACCCGCCGGGTCTATGCCCCGCTGCGGCAAGACAGCGACAGCGCCCCGGGGTTCTACATGGTCGAGCGCTACACCTTGACCGCGCGGGTAACCGAAGGCGAGACCGGCACGCATCTGCGCGCCCGTGAGGCGACGCCGCGAATCGAAATGCTCAGCCTGACGCCTGAGACGGTCGACGCGCCACCGTCGCCGAAGAGCTAGCCCCGGCCGCTCAGCCGGGCGCGGCGTTCGCGCATAATCAGCCAGCCGAGCAAACCGATCGGCCCGGCCATGAAGGTCACGAACAGGAACGGCACCTGCAGCGCGCGCGAAAAGCCCTTGTGATCGGCATCGCGCGCGATCCACAGCCCGGTGAACAGATCGAATGCCAAATAATGCGTCCAGCCGATCACCACCCCGCCATCGCTGGCAAACAGCGCGCGCACTCCGGCGATTGAGGTGAACCCCATCGGCCCGGCGCCCGGCACATTGACCGGATCGACCGCGCCGCCCAGCACCAGCGCGAACACCACGAAATAGATCAGGCACAGCAAGGACACGCCCAGATAGAGGATCGCGCTGTGGACCAGCGGCTGGCGCGGCGCAAAAGCCAGCAGCAACCAGCCGATAATCGCCAGCCCATTGGTGAAGGTGAACAGCGCAGACCACATTGGTTGGGATTCCTCTCACCGCATGGCTAGGGCGCAGCGCTGTCCCCGGCAAGTGGTTAGGCGTCCAAGTGCCTAAAGCACAGGATCAGTTCGCCGTGGAGCAGACAGTCGAACCGGTGCGGCGCCAGCGCGCGGAGGAAATTGACCGTCGAGCCGCTCCACGGGAAGGCCCAGTCATCGGGCTCGAGCACAATCAGGTCGGTCTGGCCGATCCAATCGAGATTGCCCGAGAACAGCTCATGCTGCGCGCCTTCGATATCGAGTTTGACGATCCACGGGCGGCCGCCGGGGACCATGTCGACCAGATCGGGAATGGTCCAGGCGGGGACCGCGCCAGCCGCATCTGCCTCGCAGAATTCGGTCATCAAACCGGCGCTGCCGCGTTCCTGCGCGATCACGCGGCTGTGGCCTTGGCGGGAGGCAACTGCGCCCTGCACCGCCGTGATCGCAGGCAGCGCCGCGACATTGCGCTGCAGCACTGCGAAATTGTCCGCATCGGGTTCAACCGTCACGATTTGCGCGAACGGAAAATCGCGCGCGAAGCCCAGCGCGGCCAGCCCGATATTGCCGCCGCCATCGATGATCACTGGAACCGCGCCCGATTGCTGCATTACCTCGGCCCGGCGGTGCAGCTCGGCCATTTGCGGAAACTGCGCAAAGTCATACTGGCCCTGCACTACGCACTGCCAGAAGATCGAATAGTCCGATCGGATCGGGCGAAGCCACAGCTTGGAAGCATAGCCGGGAACTGCCACCGCAGTTGGTGCTGACGCAACAGCGCCCGCGCCCGCACTGTCGAGGCCCAACCCCAGCCGCAGCCCATGGACCAGTCCAAACCGCTTGATGAAATTGGGCAGGCGAGCGAGTTTTTCCATCGGCCTGCCCTAGCCCGAAAGCCTTGAAATGCGCTTAACCGCGACCGTGTGGCTCAGCTGTTATTGGTTCGGCCGCGGGCACGGCCAGTGCGCGCTGGCGCAAGGTCCAGCGCAGCATCGCCATCATCGCGAAGGCAAAGCCGATCACCGCGTCAGTGGCCAGCATAGCTTCTGGCGGGATTTGCCCATCCGCTCCAGCCGCCGGATCACCGCCGGTCCCAGCCGCAAAGGCGCGCCGCGCGACCACAATCGCGAACAGCGAGATCAGCGCCGCCGGGGACTGCCGGATCAGCAGCCCGCCGCCGACCGGATCACGCTCAAGATGCATCATGTGGCCACGCTTCATCCCGGCAAACGCGCCGATCGCCAGCCCGATAAACAGCAGCGCCCAGCCCAGCGGCGATGGCGGCAGGGTGACCAGCAGAAAGCCGAACACCAGCGCCATCAGCAACGGCATAACCCACTGCCAGTCAGGCTTGTACGGCCGCGGCTTGCTCAGGTTTCGGAACCGGAAGGCGAAGATCACCGCGATCACGATGATCGGCATGACCGATTTCAACACGCTTGGATCCATCGCGAATTTCCCCCCCGGATCAGGCAGTGCTGTCGCCGCGCCAGACCAGCACCGGTTTACGCGCTGCCTGCGTTTCATCAAGCCTGCGCCGCGGGGCAAAGTGCGGCGCAGTCTTCAACGCCGCGTCGCCAGCCTTGGCCCGCGCGGCCAGACTGCGCATAGAATTGATCAACCGGTCGAGCCCGGCCTTGCTTTCGGTTTCGGTCGGCTCGATCAGCATCGCGCCGTGGACTACCAGCGGGAAATAGACCGTCATCGGGTGGAAGCCCTCGTCGATCAGCCCCTTGGCAATATCGAGCGTGGTGAAGCCCTCCGCCAGTCCGTTATCGCTGAACAGGGCTTCATGCATGCACGGTCCGGCCCCGCCAAATGGTGCCTCCAGCACATCGTCGAGGCTGCGCAGGATGTAGTTGGCGCCCAGCACCGCATCTTCGGCCACCTGGCGCAGGCCATCGGCGCCGTGGCTGAGGATATAGGCCAGCGCGCGGGTGAACATGCCCATCTGGCCGTGGAATGCAGCCATCCGACCAAAACTGTGGGGATGCTCGGCCCCGGCGTCTTCTTCCTCGATCAGCACCACCGAGCCATCGACCTGCCGCGCCGTGAACGGCAGAGGTGCATAGGGACACAGCGCCTCGGACAAGACCACTGGCCCCGAACCCGGCCCGCCGCCGCCGTGCGGGGTGGAGAAAGTCTTGTGCAGGTTGATATGCATAGCATCGACCCCCAGATCGCCCGGGCGGACCTTGCCGACAATCGCGTTGAAGTTGGCCCCGTCGCAATAGACATAGCCGCCCGCCGAGTGGACCGCATCGGCGATCCGCTTGAGATCGCGTTCAAACAGCCCGCAAGTGTTGGGATTGGTGATCATCACCCCCGCCACGTCCGGCCCCAGCCGCGCCTCCAGCGCTGCCAGATCGACCCGGCCGTCAGCATTGGCGGGAATGCTCTCGATGCTGAAGCCCGCGAATGCCGCCGTGGCCGGGTTGGTGCCGTGGGCGCTTTCGGGCACCAGCATGACCTTGCGGTCCTCGCCGCGCGCTTCAAGCGCGGCCTTGATGCACAAGACCCCGCACAGCTCGCCATGCGCACCAGCCTTAGGGGTCATCGCCACGCCGTGCATCCCGGTCAGCGTGATCAGCCACTCGGCCAGCTGGGTGATAACTTCAAACGCGCCGCCCACTGTCTGCTGCGGGGCGAGCGGGTGCACGTCGGCAAAGCCCGCCATCCGCGCGACCTTTTCGTTGAGCCGCGGATTGTGCTTCATGGTGCACGAACCCAGCGGAAACGGCCCCAGATCGATCGCATAATTCTGGCGGCTGAGCCGGGTGTAATGCCGCACCGTTTCAGGCTCGGACAGGCCCGGCAGCGCCAGCGGAGCGGAACGCAAGTGCGCGGACAGGCCGGGTAACAGATGACCCGCCAGCGACTCAAAATCGACCCCAGTGGTGCCAGGTTCGGCCAATTCGAAGATCAGCGCTTCTTCCAGATTGAGCGCACGATCGCCGCTGGCGGTGGGCTGGGCTGCGTCTTCGTGCGCGGGGTGCTGTGCAGGGCCCATTTCGGGGCGCCAACCGGCGGTGTTCGTCACGGTCATGCCAAGACCTCCTTCAGCGCGGCGGCCAGTGCGGAAATATCCGTCGAGGTAGTGGTTTCGGTCGCGGTGACCAGCAGCGCATTCGCCAGATCGGCCGCGCCGGGATAAAGCCGCCCGAGCGACACGCCGCCCAGGATCTGCCGGTCGGCCAGCGCCCGCACAACTTCGCGCGCATCGCGGTCCAGCAGCACGGTGAACTCGTTGAAATAGACCGTGTTGAGCACGCTGACCCCGGGAATCGCGCACAGCGCCGCCGCAGTCTGCTGCGCGCGCAAATGGCTTTGCCGCGCCAGTTCAGCCAGCCCGGCCCCGCCTAGCAAAGTCATGTGAATACTGAACGCCAGCGCGCAAAGCCCTGAGTTGGTGCAGATATTGCTCGTCGCCTTTTCGCGGCGGATATGCTGCTCGCGGGTCGACAGTGTCAGCACGAAGCCGCGCTTGCCCTCCGCATCGACGGTCTGTCCGCAGAGCCGCCCGGGCATTTGCCGCACGTACTTTTCGGCGCAGCCGAACAACCCGAGATAGGGCCCGCCGAAGTTCAGCCCGACGCCAATCGACTGCCCCTCACCCACCACGATATCCGCGCCGAGATGGCCCGGCGCTTCGAGCAAGCCGAGCGCGACCGGCTCGGTCACCACCACCACCAGCAGCGCGCCCTTGGCATGCGCAGCGGCGGCAATCGCGGCGAGATCGGGGATCCGGCCCAGAATATCCGGGTACTGCACCACCACGCAGCTGGTCGCGTCGTCGATCGCCGCAATGACCCCGGCGGTGTCGGCCTCGGCTTCCAGCTTGGGCCCGCGGTAATCGATCACGTCGCCGGTGAACTTGGCCATGGTTTGCACGGTCGCGGCGTAATGCGGGTGCAGCCCGCGGCACAGCACCGCGCGGCTGCGCTTGGTCACCCGCCCGGCCATCGCCACGGCTTCCCAGCAAGCGGTCGAGCCATCGTACATCGAGGCATTGGCGATATCGGTGCCCAGCAGCCGCGCCACTTGCGTCTGGAACTCGAACAGCACCTGCAGCGTGCCCTGCGCGATTTCGGGCTGATAGGGCGTGTAGGCAGTCAGAAACTCGCCGCGCTGCATCAGGTGATCGACGCTGGCGGGGATGTGATGGCGATAGGCCCCGGCCCCAAGAAAGAACGGCGCGGCGCCTGCGCTGAGGTTCTTGGCCGCGAGCGCGCCCATGTGCCGCTCAACCGCCATTTCGCTGGCATGGTTCGGCAAGCCTGCAATCGGCGCAGTCAGCCGCGCGGATGTGGGCACATCGGCGAACAGCTCATCAATCGTCGCCGCGCCGATGACGCCAAGCATTTCCGCACGGTCAGCGGCAGTGAGAGGGAGGTAGCGCATCATTTCTCCGGTGAGTCGAGTTTACTGTGTCCACTCGAACAGAGCGGACCAAATCAGGCTTACAGCCCCGCTACAAACGCATCATACGCCGCGCGGTCCATCAGGCCGTCGAGCTCGCTCGGATCGGCCAAGGTCAGGCGGAACAGCCAGCCACCTACTTCGGCATCAGAATTGACCAGTTCAGGCTCACCCTCCAGCGCGGCGTTGGCTTCGGTGACAGTGCCGGAAACCGGCGCGTAGACGTCCGAGGCGGCCTTGACACTGTCGACCACGCAGGGCGCATCGCCCTTTTTCAGCGCGGCGCCCACTTCGGGCAGTTCGACGAAGGTAATGTCGCCCAGCTGGCTTTGCGCATAGTCAGTGATGCCGACGGTCCCGGTGTCACCGGCAACGTCGATCCATTCGTGATCTTCGGTATAATAAAGCGGCATGAGGGGTAGCTCCTTAGCGGTGATAGCGATGTGGGACGAACGGCAGCGGGGTGACCTGCGCTGCCAGGCGCTTGCCGCGCACGTCGATTTCAAGCGCGGTGCCCGGCGCGATCTGCGCTGCGGCCACATAGGCGGCGGCAATCGGACGTTCGAGGCTGGGTGAGAACCCACCTGAAGTCACCACACCAACCTGCTGATCGCCTGCATAAACCGCTGCACCTTCGCGCGCGGCCTGCCGGCCTTCAAGCGTGAGGCCGACCCATTTGCGCGGCGCGCCTTCAGTCAGCTCGCGCAGGATCCGTTCCGCTCCGGGGAAGCCGCCTTCACTGCGGCGGCGCTTGTTGATCGCGAAATTGAGGCCAGCTTCGATCGGACTGGTGTCGGGCGATAGGTCATGCCCATAGAGCGGCAGCCCAGCCTCCAGCCGCAACGAATCGCGCGCGCCCAGCCCGATCGGCTTGACCTGCGGCTGGCCGCACAGCAGCTCGGCAATCTCTGCGGCGTTTTCGGCTGGCAGCGCAAGCTCGAAACCGTCCTCGCCGGTGTAGCCCGAGCGGCTGATCCAGACATCGACCCCGCCCAGCTTGAAGCTGCCGCCCTTCATGAAGGTAAGGCTGCTCAACGGTTGCTCACCGCTGACTAAGGGCTCCAGCGCGGCGAATGCTTCGGGGCCCTGCAAGGCCAACAGCGCGTTCTCGTCCAGATGGTTGAGGTTGACTTCGTCGGGCAAACTCTCGCGCAAATGGGCAATATCGTCCCACTTAGTCGCACCATTGACCACCAGATAAAATCCGCTGCTCCAGCGCGTGACCATCAGATCATCGAGCACGCCGCCTTGTTCATCGAGCAGCAGCGA
>JANNYT010000064.1:0-7806 GCA_031410255.1 Novosphingobium sp.
GCTGACGCAGGTCGACGACGTGTTCAACGGCGACCTGGACTCGGTTTACAAGAAAGCCGCGACCCGCGTCGCGGTTGAAGGGCGTGACCACGATATCGGCGATGGCGACGTGGTAATCGCCGCGATCACCAGCTGCACCAACACCTCCAACCCGGGTGTGATGATCGCCGCCGGGCTGGTTGCCAAGAAGGCCAACGAGCGGGGCCTCAAGCCCAAGCCGTGGGTCAAGACCTCGCTCGCACCGGGCAGCCAGGTCGTCACCGATTACTTCAACAAGTCCGGCCTGACCGAGCATCTTGACGCGCTGGGCTTCAATCTGGTCGGCTATGGCTGCACCACCTGCATCGGCAATTCGGGTCCGCTCGATGAGCCGATCAGCGCCGCGATTAACAACAACAACATCGTCGCCGCCTCGGTGCTGTCGGGCAACCGCAACTTCGAAGGCCGGGTCTCGCCAGATGTCCGCGCCAACTTCCTCGCTTCGCCGCCCTTGGTGGTGGCCTATGCGCTGAAGGGTACAGTCGTCGAGGACTTCGTCACCACCCCGATCGGCACCGGCAGCGATGGCGCTGCGGTTTACCTCAAGGATATCTGGCCGACGAACGAGGAAGTCGCCAACACGATGGCCGCCTGCATCGACCGCTCGATGTTCCAGGCGCGCTATGCCAACGTCTATCTGGGCGATGAGCACTGGCAGGCGATCAATGTCACCGGCAGCGAAACCTATCAGTGGCGCGCCGGGTCAACCTATGTCGCCAACCCGCCGTACTTCGATGACATGACGATGACCCCGGCCCCGGTGCAGGACATCATCGAGGCGCGGCCGCTGGCGATCCTGGGCGATTCGATCACCACCGATCACATCAGCCCGGCTGGCAACATCAAGGCGGACAGCCCGGCGGGACGCTGGCTGATGGAGCATCAGGTCGCCAAGGCTGATTTCAACTCATACGGCGCGCGGCGCGGGCATCATGAGGTGATGATGCGCGGCACCTTCGCCAACATCCGGATCAAGAACGAAATGGTCCCCGGCACCGAAGGCGGGATGACCGTCTATGGCGGCGAAACCATGGCGATCTTCGATGCGGCGATGGCTTACAAGGCTGAGGGCGTGCCCTTGGTGGTGATCGCGGGAAAGGAATACGGCACCGGATCGAGCCGCGACTGGGCGGCCAAGGGCACGAAGCTATTGGGCGTGCGGGCGGTGATCGTCGAGAGCTTTGAGCGCATCCATCGCTCCAATCTGGTCGGCATGGGCGTGCTGCCGCTGCAATTCCCCGATGGCACCACCCGTCAAACGCTCGGTCTCGGCCCCGATGACGTGTTCACGATCCTGGGCGTCGCGACGCTCCAACCGCGTCAAGAAGTCGAAGTCCAGGTCACCCGCAAGGATGGCTCGACCTTCGCGTTCAAGACGCTGTGCCGGATCGACACCGCCAACGAGCTTGAATACTTCAACAACGGCGGGATCCTGCACTACGTGCTGAGGAAGCTGGCACAGTAGCAATGACAGCGTTCGAGCAGGCGCTGAAGGCCGAGCTCGAGCCTTGGCTGCTCGAACGTGGTTGGAAGCGCCAAGGCAAGGTCACCTTTCTACGCTTTGACCGGTGGCACCTGTGCGGTATCCGCATCCAGCAGCGCCAGGGCAACTACGCCAGCGGGGCTTCGCTGTTCACGGCCAATATCGTGAAAGTGGCAAGGCTGTTTCGTAAGCAAGAAGTGCTGGAGGATTACGCGCGGTCGAAATGGATGTGGACCGAAGGCGGGTTCTACCCACTTGGTGCCAAGGTGCTGGTGCGGATTGGCGAACTGACCCAAGTCGGGAGTGACCTGTGGTACGCCTACGATGCGCTTGATGCTGCGGACTGCCGCGCGGTCATCGGCGAACTCTGTGGTGATATCGAAGATCACGTCCTGCCTTGCTGTGACAGTGCGCTGCGCCTCCTGTGGTCGCGACTGAAACCGGGCAAGAGCCCCGCCCGGGGCGACGCTCACCGGCGCAAAGCCGATGTATTGCACCGGAGGATCCTGGAATCCGCGAACGCAACCCAGGACCGCTCCGGATAAAGAACGGGCGGCACGATTGGCCGCCCTTCCCCTTTTGCCCCCAAAAAGGCTGGGTAACTTGGTCAGGCCGTCTTCTTCGTCAGGCGGCGGCGACCGAAGGCGGTGGCGGCGGCGGCGCCGAACAGCAGCAGCATTGGCGGGGCGGGCACATCGGTGCCGCCGGTCGAGGTGGTGGTGGTGCCGCCGGTGGTGGTGCCCCCGGTGCTGGTCGACGAGCTGGTCGAGCTGGAAGTTGATGAGCTGGACGAAGTCGATGAGCTGACGTTGCCCGAGGTCGAGCTGGAAGTCGAAGTGCTCGACGAGACGTTGCCCGAGGTGCTGCTCGACGAGCTGACATTGCCCGAGGTCGACGAGCTCGACGAAACGTTGCCCGAGCTCGAGGTCGACGAATAGTTGCCCGACGAGGTTGAAACGCCCCCGGTTGAAGTGGAGACACCGCCGGTCGAAGTTGAAACACCGCCCGTTGAAGTCGAGACACCGCCCGTTGAGGTGGTCGAGCTGGAAGTGATCCCGCCGGTGGTCGAGGTGCTGGTCAGTCCGCCGGTTGAGGTCGATGACGACCCGCCCGAGGTCGAGCTTGAACCGCCCGAACTGGACGATGAACCGCCCGAGGTCGAGGTGGAGCCGGTGCTGGTCGAAGAGATCACGACGCTGCCGCCGCCCCCGCCGCTGCCGCCGCCAAAGAACCCGCCGAAGAAGCCGCCGCCATAACCCATCCCGCCGCTGCCGCCGACCACTACGGTCTGCCCGCCGCTGCCGCCTTCAGGCATGGGCTGCTGCGGAAGCTGCGGCATCATCGGCACCATGGCCATCTGCTGCTGCGGCTGGCACGAATAGCTGCGCGTTACGACGCGGCGGATCTTGCGGGTCTTGCGCGGGGTCGCAGTGACCAGGCGCGTGCCCTTGTGGCGCACCACGGTCTTGTGGTGTCCGCCGCTCGCGGTGCGCTTGGCATGCTTGACATAGGTGGTCTGCGCTGCGGGTGCCTCGGCGACATGAACTGCCCCGCCGCCAATCACCGCGCCGCCAGCAGCCAGTGCTGCAAGTTTTACAAGTGCCATCCGTACCGACATAGCCTGAACCTTCTTTACCCTGTTGGCGCAATGCACTGCGACACGAATTTCGCCTGCACACGCTCCGATACCGGCAAAAGGCCAGAGTAAAGTTAAGCCGACAATGTAATTAACCCTGTTTTTGGAGTGCCGATCAGGGAAATATGCATTTTGCATGCACGGTGGGGGTGACCTGTCCCATTGTGGCACCGAAGGGGTGGCACATGAGAACGCAGCGTATGGAAACACTTGACCCCAGGTAACCCCAGGGTTACATGTAACCCCAGAGTTACAAAAAGGGGGGATTCGATCATGAGCACCACTCAGTCCGACGCCGAATTGGCCGACCAGCTCAGCCGCCGTCGCGCGCGAATGCTTCCAGTCTTGGGCCTGTTCTTCATCATGCAGCAAAGCGCATTCTGGTCTAACCCGCCGGCCGAACGTGCGGTCGATCACGTCCGGATCGGGGCCTGGGTGTTGTTAACCGGGGTGATCCTGTTCACGCTCTGCACCAATGGCTTCTGGTTTCGCTCGGCCAAGGTCCGCGCCATGATCGACGATGAGTTGACCCGCGCCAACCGGACCAGCGCGATGCACTGGGGTTTCGTAGCGGCCATGCTCGCCGGAATCGTCGTATACGTGGTGCAAGGGGTGACCCAGTTCACCGCTCGCGAGGTAATCCACCTGATCGTCAGTGCCGGGATTGTCATGGCGTTGGTGCGCTTCGGGCTGCTCGAACGGCGTGGCTATGCCTGACTTGGTAAGCAGCCTGAAGGAAATCCGCGAGGCGCGCGGACTGACGCAGGCGCAGCTGGCCGAAGCGATCGGGGTTAGCCGCAAGACGATCAACACCGTCGAAAACGGGGTCTACGTGCCTTCGACCGTGATTGCGCTCAAACTCGCTGCGGCGTTGGGTGAATCGGTCGAGCGGCTATTCTGGCTCGAATAACCCGGTCTGCGCGCCGCTGGGCGGGGTCAGCCCTAGGTGTTGCCAGGCACGATCGTTAAGGCAGCGTCCGCGCGCGGTGCGCGCGATCAGGCCGAGCTGGATCAGGAACGGCTCGATCACTTCTTCGACCGTGTCGCGCGGTTCGGACAGCCCGGCGGACAGCGTCTCGACCCCCACCGGACCGCCTTTGTAGATGTCGGCGATCATCGCCAGATAGCGCCGGTCCATTGCATCGAGCCCCAGCGCGTCGACCTCGAGCCGGGTCAGCGCATCATCGGCCAGTTCACGTGAGATCGCCACGTCGCCTGCAACGTGCGCGAAATCACGCACCCGTCGCAACAACCGCCCCGCGACCCGCGGCGTGCCGCGCGCGCGCCGCGCAATCTCACGCGCGCCGTCCGCCGCGATACCCATGCCGAGCAGCCCGGCGGCGCGGGTGATGACCTGCTCAAGCTCGGCCACTGAATAGAAATTGAGCCGCACCGGGATCCCGAACCGGTCGCGCAGCGGGGTGGTCAGCAGGCCCTGGCGGGTGGTCGCGCCGATCAGCGTAAAAGCCGGCAGATCGATCCGCACCGACCGCGCCGAGGGCCCTTCACCGATGATCAGATCGAGCGCGCGGTCTTCCATTGCGGGGTACAGCACCTCCTCGACCACCGGATTAAGCCGGTGAATCTCGTCGATGAACAGCACGTCGCCTTCTTCGAGATTGGTCAGCAGCGCCGCCAGATCACCGGTCTTGGCGATCACCGGGCCCGAAGTGGCGCGAAAGCCCACCCCCAGTTCGCGCGCGACAATCTGCGCCAGCGTGGTCTTGCCCAGCCCCGGCGGGCCATAGAACAACACATGATCCATCGCCTCCCCGCGCGACTTGGCGGACTGGATGAAGACGGACAGGTTATCCTTCGCCGCCGCCTGCCCGACAAATTCGGCGAGCGTTTTGGGCCGCAGCGCCGCGTCGGGGTCTTGCGGCTGGCGCTGGGCCGAGAGGACGGGGTTATCGGTCATTTTGCCGCAAGCACGGCTAATGTTTCTGGATGTGCCAAATAGCCTGCGGCGATGGCAATGCAGAACGACCAAGCGGTACCAACTAAGGCCGTCATATGGCCGGCCGAATATTTGACATCTTTTACTCTGCCCCAGCCCGCAGCAATCTTCGCCGCACTCCAACCCGCTATGAAGACTGAAAGCTGAGTTGGAGCAAAAATGAAGAGGGTCGTTGCTATTCCTCGCTCAGTGCTCCCAAGCCAAAAAAGCGACCAACTATACATAGTCGAGAGCTTGTAGACATTGCCCTCCTTCCCGGACTGGACCCCGCTCGTAATCCTCATCAGCACGACCAGAGGACCGGTGATTAGGAACCCTCCTCCAATGCTGACGAGGTAGGCACAGAAGTAACTTATCATTTCGCCATCCACCAATCGTTCGGCACGATGGACCCTGAAACAAGTTCAGGATGACGGTTTTTGAGGGATGGGTATGGGCTTTGCCTCACCCCGCCGCCCTTTTCAACGCCACCCGCACCAGCTCGTTCAGCCCGGCACTCTCGCCCAATTCCTCGATCGCGCGCGCAACTGCCATGGTCGCCACCTGTGGTTTGAACCCCAGGTTCTGCAGCGCCGACACCGCATCAGCGCTGGCTGAGCCCGCTGGCACCGCCGCCAACCCAGACCCGCCGACACCCACCATGCCGCCGGCCTTGTCCTGCAATTCATTGACGATCCGCGCTGCCAGCTTTGGCCCAACCCCCTGCGCCCTTGCCACCATCGCGGCATCTCCGCCCACGCAGGCGCGTTGGACTTCATCGACCGACAGCGCCGAGAGCACCGCCAGCGCCATCTTGCTGCCCACGCCCTGCACGCCGGTGAGCAAGCGGAACCACGCGCGTTCCTCACCACTGGCGAAGCCGATCAGGCGCATGTCATTTTCCGAAACCTGCAGTTCGGTGTGGAGCGTCACCCGGTCACCGCGCACACCCAGCGCGTCCACCGTCTTGGCGCTGCAGTGGACCAGATAGCCCACCCCGCCCACGTCGATCACCGCCCAATCGGGCCCGAAATCGTCGAAGGTGCCGGTCAGCTTTGCGATCATGGTTTGTTCTATGGCACACCCACAAATCTGGGGCAATCCCGCATGCTGCGCTGCTCCCCGCTTGTGAAACCGCGCGCGGCAGCGCTAAGCCATGGGCCATGACGGGGGCGTTTACCACATACCGGACTTGGCTGTGCATCGCGTTGGTGGTGCTGGCCGGGCTGGTGCTGCGCTGGCTGGCCTTCGCGCCGTTCGATATCAGCCACGCCGACGAGATCATGCAGTACCTTGAGCAGGGCAAGCGGCTCGCTACCGGGCACGGAATCGTGCCGTGGGAGTATCGCTATGGCGCGCGCAATGAAGTGCTGCCGCAGTTGCTGGCGCTGCCGTTCTGGCTGGGCGCGAGCCTCGCGCCGGGGACCCTGGCGGGGATGCTGGCGACGCGCTGGTTGTTCCTCGCGCTGACCTTGCTGGCGCTGCCCGCTGCTTGGCGGCTGGGGGCCTTGACCAGCCGCACCCATGCGCTGGCCGCGCTGTTCGTCGCGGCGGTGTGGTATGAGAACGTGCTGTTTTCCACCCTGCTGTTGTCTGAGGTGCTGGCCGCCGCGCTGATCGCGCTCGCCGCCGCGCTGCTGTTGGCCGCTGCACCCAGCCGCGCAGGCTTGCGCTGGGCCGGGCTGCTGCTGGGGCTGGGGGTGATCGTGCGGCTGCAATATGCGCCGTTCGCGGCGGTGCTGGTGCTCGCGCGGCTGCAGCTCGACCGGCGGATGTGGGGCCAGCTGCTGCTCGGCGCCCTCGCCGCACTGACGATTGGCGCGCTGAGCGATCTGGCCGCCGGGCAAGTGCCGCTGCGCTGGGTCTGGGTCAACTTGACGTATAACATGGGGCAAGGCCGCGCGGCGCGGTTCGGCGCGGCGGGGCCGTTTGAATATCTGCGCTTGCTGCTGCTGCATCTGGGCCCGGCCGCGCCATTTATCCTGGCGGGCGCGCTGCTGAGCCCAGCGCGCTACCGTCCGCTGGTGCTGGCGCTGCTCGCTAATCTGCTGCTCCACAGTCTGATCGCGCACAAGGAATACCGCTTCATCTGGGTGTCGGTCTGGGCGATCACCGTGCTGGCGGCGATTTCCTCGACCACTCTGGCGCAGTGGCTGGCGGCGAAGCGCGGACAGACCTTGTCACCGCTGCTGCTGGCTGGGCTGGGGGCGCTATGGCTGGGGGCCAGTCTGGCCGCAGCGGCGCAATCGGGCGGGGCGCGGACCATGCGCGGCGGCGCGCCAATCCCGCTGGCCGCAAACGCTGCGGCGGCGCGGAGTGAGACTTGCGGGATCGCGCTGCCCGATCAGTGGCGCGCGCATCTGGTGCCCGCGCTGCTGCCGCGCGAAATTCCGCTGTATGTCGCGCCGGAAGAGGTACTGGCGCAAGGCGCGGCGCTGCCGCCCGGGCTCAGCCAGAGCGCCGATGTGCTGCTGTTCCCCGCGCTGCCGCACGGCGCGCCGGGTTACCGCGAGCTCAGCTGCCGCGCCAATGCGGCGCTCAAGGTCTGCGTTTATGTCCGCGCGGGCGGCTGCCGGGCCGATCCCAATTGGACCTACCAGGCAGCCATCATGCGCGAGGATTTGTAGGCGGAGTCGTTAGAAAGGGCGTGATGCTCACCGGCGGCAACCTGGAGACGATGTCGGCACTGACGCTGATGGGCTACCCGTTCGA
>JANNYT010000065.1:0-28366 GCA_031410255.1 Novosphingobium sp.
CCGGGCGAGGGTGCGCAGCCGCGCGGCGGCGACCGGATCGTCGGACGAGGTGCCCAACTTTTGCCCGCTGCTGATCGCGCCTTGCAGCGCATCGGCGCGGGCGCGCAGCGCCGATAGGTCCTGGTTCGAGCGATCATAAAAGGCGCTGGTGCTGACGGTGGTCATGGCATGTCTCCGCTGCTGCTACCGGATCGCCAGCAGCGTATCGAACAGGTTGGCGGCAATCTGGATCGCCTTGCCCGAGGCCTGGAAGGCCTGCTGGTAACGCACCAAATTGACCGCCTCTTCCTCAAGGTTGACCCCGGCCTGGCTATCGAGCGCGAGCTTGGCCGCCCCGGCAATCGTCCCCAGCGCGTCGCTGGTCAGCTGGCGGCCTTGGGTGGCGCTAGAGACGCTGAACAACAGCCCGTTGGCTTGGCCCGAAATGTCGGCGGTAGTCAGCGCAGCGCGCAAGGCGGCCAGCCCGGCGGGGTCGCGGCTGCCGGCCAGGGATCCCGCGGGCGCGGTGGCGAGGCCCGCACCGCTGCTCAAGGCGAGCGCGATGCCGCTGGCGCCGCTGCCCGAAAACAGCGGCTGTCCGGGCGTGCCATCGAGCGCGGCACTGCTGGCCTGCGCGACGTTGGCGGTACTAATCAGCGCGTCGGCCACGGTATTGAGTTGGGCACGCGTATCGCGGACCATCACCAGGCCGTTGGTGGCGGCGGCGAGCGATCCGGCCGACGGGGCGACTGCTGTGCCGCCAAGATCGAAGGTCAGCGTACCATCAGCAGCAGTGGTCATGGCAAGCGGCGTGGCGGTGTTACCCGTGAGCAGCTGCGGCCCGGCGCTGCCGCCGATCCGCACCTCGACCGACTGGTCGGGGGCGAATTTGGCCGAAACATCGACGTAATTTGACAGGTTCTTGAGCAGGTTGTCGCGCTGATCGAGCAGCGACACCTGATCGCTGGTGCCCGGCGCGGCGCGGACTAGCTGCACGTTGACTTGCGCCAGTTGCTGCGCGAGCAGATTGACTTGCGCGGTTCCGGCGGCGGCATCGAATTGCAAGCCAGCCGCCACCGTATCAAGCCCGGTGGCCGAGATGTTGAAGGTCCGGGTCAAAGTCCGCGCGCTTTCGAGCACGGCGGTGCGCAGCGAGGGATCGACCGGATCGGTGGCGAGCTGCTGCAGCGCGCTTTCAAACTGGGTGAGCGACGGGAAGAAGCGCGATTGCTCGAGCGCGGCCTCGACATTCTGCCAGGTCTTCAGCTCGCTCGCCGCGCGGGTCGCATCACCGCCGGTGCGGCGCGCTTCGGTCTGGCGGAACAGGTCGGCGTTGCGCTCCAGCCCGTCGACCCGCACGCCCGACAGCGACAAGTCACCGATCCGGCCATAGCCGCCGGCCAGCGCCACTTCGGATAGCCGGATCGAGCGCCGGATATAGCCATCGGTCGCGGCGTTGGAGATGTTCTGGCTGGTCACATCTAGCGCGGCGCGCGCGGCGCGGATCCCGCTGGCAGCAATGTTGAGCATGTCACTGGACATCGGTCAGGTCTTTCCGCCGAGGGCAGGCTGGGTCTTCGGCACCGGCGGGGTCAGCTGCGCGGCCAGCTGCTTTTCGATCATCTTGGCGAGGCCAAACGCACCAGTATCGGCGGCCAGATCGGCGAAGTGTTCGTCCTGCATGGTGTTGAAGGTCGCGATTGCCTGGCCGCCCAGCAGGGTCCCGCCAAAGTCGGTCTTGCGCGCCGCCGCCAGCATCTGGCGCACGAAGATCGCCTCAAACTGCTTGGCCGCGCCGGCCAGCTTGTCGCGGTCGGTGCCGTGGCTTTGGGTCAGCGATCCGGTCGCCAGCATCGGGGAGGAAAGCGGGGTCATATCACCTCGATCTCGGCTTTAAGCGCGCCGGCAGCCTTGAGCGCTTCGAGGATCGCGACCAGATCGGACGGGCTGACCCCCAGCAGGTTGAGCGCATCGACCAGCTTCGCGAGACTCGCGCCGCCATTGAACAGCACCACGTGGCGGCCTTCCTCATCGGCGCTGAGCTTGCTGTCTTCCTGTACCGCCGTCTGCCCGCGGCTGAGCGGAGCGGGCTGGATCACTTGCGGGCTTTCCTCGATCCGCACGGTCAATTTGCCGTGGCTGATCGCCGCCGGGTACAGCTTGACCGCCGAACTGATCACGACCGTGCCGGTGCGGCTGTTGACCACGACCTTGGCCGGGGCCTCGGCCGGGGTCACCTCGATCATCTCGATCGCAGCCATTTGCGTGGCGCGGTCATTGGCGGATGCAGGCAGGCGCAGCGCCAGCGTGATCCCGTCATCAATCGTGGCGGTGCCGGGCCAGCGGGTGTTGATCGCATCGCGGACCCGCGTCGCGGTCATGAAATCACCCTGGTAGAGGTTCCAGTGGAGCACTTCGCTGCTGTCGAACCCGGTGGCGACGCTGCGTTCAACGCTGGCACCATCGGCGATCCGGCCCACGGTGGGGACGTTGACGGTCAGCTTCGATCCGTCCGCGCCTGAGATGCCAAGGCCCCCGACCGCCAAGTTGCCCTGCGCCATCGCATAGATCTGGCCGTCCGCGCCGAACAGCGGGCTCATCACCAAAGCCCCGCCGCGCAGCGACTTGGCCTTGCCGATGGCTGAAACGGTGACATCGATCCGCTGGCCGGGCTTGGCGAAGGCGGGCAAGTCAGCAGTGATGATCACCGCCGCCGCGTTCTTAAGCGCGGGGTTGACGCCGGGGGGCAATTGCACCCCGACCCGGCCCGACACGCCGTGCATCGCCTGGGTCAGGTATTCGAGACTGTCATCGCCGGTGCCGGACAGGCCGACGACGATGCCGTAGCCGGTCAACTGGTTAGTGCGGACGCCTTGAAAGGTGCCCAGATCGCGCAGCCGTTCGGCGTGCGCGGGTAGGGGAGCGAGCAAGGCTGCGATCAGCAGCAGACGGGTGATGATGCGGACCATGCTCATCCTCCTCAAAACGGACTGATCATGTTGAAAAACTTGGACAGCCAGCCTTCGCGGCTGGCGCGGCTGACTGAGCCGTTGCCCGAATATTCGATCTTGGCGTCAGCCACTCGGGTCGAGACGATGCGGTTGTCCGCGTCGATATCGGACAGCCGCACGATCCCTGAAAACTGGATCCATTCTTCGCCCTGGCTCAGCAACAAGCGCTTTTCTCCGCGAACCAGCGCGGTCCCGTTGGAACGCACTTCGACAATGGTGACCGAGACTTCGCCGGCGAGGGAATTGGTTTGCGCGGCGGTTCCATCTCCTTTGAACGACGTGCTGCCGCCCATGTTAAGGGCGGTCGGCTTGATGAAACTCAATGGCCCGGTGCTGGGCGGGGTCACTCCAAAGCTGCCGCTGCGCGCGGTTTTGGACCCGGCTGACTTGGCGGTGGAGGTGCTCTCCGCCAGCAGGATCGTCACCGGATCACCGACCGCGCGGGCCCGGTGCCCCTCGGTCAGCGCGGCATAACCGGCTCCGGCGTTGAAGATCGCGCCGTCGGCCACTTTGGGCGCAAGCGGCGGCGCGGGCAGGGCGGCTTCGAAGCCGGGCTTGGGCTTGGGCCCGGCGTAGGCGGGACTGGCTATCGACAGGCTCGTCATTGCGAGCGTAGCGAAGCAATCCAGAGCCGCACTGCGCCGCACTGGATTGCCGCGAAGCCTGGGGCTTCTCGCAATGACGAATTGGTGCTGTGTGTTCATCGTATCCTCACAGGGTCTGGTTGGCGTTCTTGAGCATTTCGTCGACCGCGCTGATCATCTTGGAATTGATCTCGTAAGCGCGCTGGCACTCGATCATGTCGACCAGTTCTTCGACCACGTTGACGTTGGAACTTTCGAGCATGCCTTGGCGGATCGAGCCGCGCGGGCCATCGCCGGCCGCGCCGACTTGCGGCGCGCCGCTGGCCCCGGTTTCGGCCAGAAAGTTGTCCCCCAGCGCTTGCAGGCCAGACGGATTGGCAAAGCTGGCAATGGTCAACTGGCCAATTTCAGTGGGGGTGGAACTGGCCGAAGTGGTGACCGAGACGGTGCCATCGGCGGCCACCGTGATCGAGGCGGCATCATCGGGAATCGCGATCGCCGGCTGGACTGCAAAGCCCTGCGCGGTCACCAACTGGCCTTCGGCCGAGCGGCTGAAATTGCCCGCGCGGGTATAAGCGAGCTTGCCGCCGGGCAGCTGGACCTGAAAATAGCCGTCACCATCGAGCGCGAGATCGAGCGCGTTGCCGGTGGTGTTGAGCGTGCCTTGCTGGGTGATCGCGGTGGTCGATTGCACCGCCACCCCGGTGCCCAGGTTGAGCCCGGTGGCATAGGCCGTCTCGCTCGAGCTTTGCTGCCCGGCGACGCGGTCATCCTGATAGGCCAGCGTGGCGAAATTGGCGCGGTCGCGCTTGAACCCGGTGGTGCCGATATTGGCGAGGTTGTTGGCGATCACCCGCATCCGCGCGTCTTGCGCTTCAAGACCGGTGCGGGCGACATGGAGGGCTGAAGTTGGCATGAGGGTCTACTCCGATTGGTTAGGTGTGGGCTCAGGCACCCAGCCGCATCAGGCTGGCGCCGCCCTCGTCGAGCTCTTTGGCGGTGGCGATCAATTTGGTGCGCATGTCATAAAGCCGCTGCGCCTCGACCATTTCGACCAGGACTTGCGCGGGTTTGACGTTGGATTGTTCAAGGCTGCCGGTCACGACCTGGGCTGCGGCGTCTTGCGGCAAAGCGCCGCCGCCATAGACCCGGAACAGCCCGTCGAGGCCCTTTTCGATCCGGCTGCCGCGCCAGCTGGCCAGCTTGATTTTACCGGCCTGCTGGGGCGGAGCGGCGGGATCGGCCGGGTTCTCCACCAGCACCGCGCCGTCCTGGCCAATCGCCACGTCGCTGCCCGGCGGCACGCTGATCGGGCCACTTTCGCCCATCACGCTGTAGCCTTCGCCGTTGATCAGCAGGCCGCTGGGTGAGACCGACAGGTCGCCGCGCCGGGTATAGGCTTCGCTGCCATCGGCGGCCTGCACGGTGATCAGCGCATCGTTCGCCACCGCCAGATCGAGCGGGCGGCCGGTTTCGACCAGCGCGCCCGGATCCATCTGCGCGCCATAGACCGAGGCGTCGGTCATCGCGCGCACTTGCAGGCTGGGGCCGAGCAACGTCACTGGCGTGGCCGCCATCACCTCGGCGCGAAACCCGGGGGTCTGCGAGTTGGCCATGTTGTTGGCGATCATCCGCTCGCGCGCCATCGAGGCGTTCATGCCGGTGACGGCGGTCCAGATCAGGCGGTCCATTTACCCGGCCTAAGTGCGCAGGTTGATGATCGTCTGCGACAGCTGGGTCGCAGTATCGATCGCTTTGGCATTGGCCTGGAAATAGCGCTGGGCGGTAATCAGCCCGACCATTTCCTCGGCAATATCGACGTTCGATTGTTCCAGGCTGCCCGACAGGATCGTGCCGAACCGGGCGGTGCCGGGTTGGTTGTAGGTCGCCGGGCCTGAGATGCCGGTGGCTTGCCAGTTCTGCCCGCCGACCTGCAGTAGCCCAGAAGGTGCGACAAACGAGGCGAGCCCGACCACGCCGATCGACTGGGTGGTGCCATCGGCATAAGACGCGATCATCGAGCCATCGGCTTTGACATTGACGCCGAGGAAGTCCGAGCCGGCGGCGTTGAGCAGCGGGGCCTGCGCATCAATCGGGGTGGTCGAGGTGACGTTACCCGCCGCGTCGACCGGCAGCACCTGCAACCGGTTGCCGCCGTTATCGAGCACGAAGCCCGACCCATCCATCGAGAAGTTGCCGTTGCGGGTATAGAAGGTCTTGCCCGAGGTGGCGTTGACCGTGGTGAAGAACCCGTCGCCATTGATCGCGAGGTCAAGCGAGGAGCCGGTCTGCTGGACGGGCCCGAGCGAGAAGTTCTGGTCGATCGCCTGCACGGTCGATCCCAGTCCCTTGATCAGCTTGGGGTTGGATGAGGCGGTGCCCGAGACCAGATCGGAAAAGTTGATCCGGCTTTTCTTGAACCCGGTGGTTTCGGCGTTGGCCAGATTATTGGCGATGACCGACAGTTCGGTCTGAGCGTTCTTGAGGCCGTTGAGCGAGGTGTAAAACGACATTCTGCGTCTCCTAGACAGGGGTTTGCGTGGGTTGTGCACTGGCTTGCGCAGCGGTGACCTGGGCCAGTTGGGCCGAAATCGCCTTGAGCGTGGTGTTGATGTTTTCGATCCCGGAAAGTGAGGAAAACTGCGCCATCTGCGCGATCATCTCTTTGTTATCGACCGGCTCGAGCGGGTCCTGCAGCTTCATCTGGGTGGTCATCAGCCGGATGAAGTCAGCCTGGCCAAGCACTTGCGAAGCGGGCTTGGTAATCGGCACTCCGGTGGCCGAAACTGCGCTGTTTACTGGGGTCATGACTATTTCATCCTCATCGTATCGAGCATTAATTGCTTGGCGGTAGACAGTGCTTCGACCAGATTCTGGTACTGGCGCGAGGCGTCGATCATCTCGACCATCTCGGCGTTTTCATCGACCGGAGCGGTCCAGATATCGCCATTGGCATCGGCCAGCGGATGGTTGGGATTGTGTTCCTTGACCGGCGCGGCGGTGCTGCGCAGCACCCCACTGACCCGCACGGTGGAGAGCCCGCTGGCGCGGTCATAGTCTTCGGCAAAGACCGCGCGGATCGGGCGGTAAGCGCCTTCTTCGGTGCTCGAAACCGACCCGGCATTGGCCAGGTTGGACGAAGCGGCGTTCATCCGTACCAGCTGCGCCGACATGCCCTGCTGGGCGACGCCGAACAGCGTGAGCGGTTGACCTGAAATGGCAAAGCTCATGGCTTAATCCCCCTTCAGCGCGCGGGTGACGGTTTCGACCCGCCCGCGAATGAAGCTGAGGGTCGCCTCGTAACCCACTGCATTTTCAGCAAAGGCGGTCTGCTCGGTCGCCATCTCGACCGTGTTGCCATCAAGACTGGGCATTACCGGCACGCGGTAACGCATCGCCCCGCTGGCCGCGCGGCCAGTGCTCTGGCCCTGTTCGCTGGCGTGCAGCGCGGCACCAAAATCAATGTCACGCGCCTTGTATCCGGGGGTCCCGGCATTGGCGATGTTCGAGGTGATCAGCCCCAGCCGCTGTGACCGCAGTTCAAGCGCTGCGCCGTGAATTCCAAATAGGCTATTGGACATGACGTTCTCCTAAGCACTGGGCGAGACGATCTTTCTGCCACTCGTTCAGCAAACGTCGTGCCAGTTGTGAAAATGGCGGAATAATGCAGGGTTTGGGCGGTGCCAGGCGGCAAAAACCTGCCGCCCCCGGCAAATGTTGTCCGCTGGCTGAATTGGCCCCGGCGCTACCGTCCTTCGCTGTGAAGGAGTGCAGGCACCCATGAATATGATGAACCTGATCGATGGACCATCGGCGCTGATCGTGTTCGGCGGCACTGCGCTCGCCACTGTGCTGCGCGCCGGGCTGCGCGATTGCGGACTGACCTTGAGCAAACTGGGCCAGCTGGGCCGCCAGCAATTTGACCTGGCGGCAGCACGCGGCGAATTGGCGCGGCAAGTGCAGGACATCCAGCAGGACGGCCTGCTACGCGCACAGCCCCATCATTTTGGTGACAGTGAATTTGACGAGGCGGCCGACGTGCTGATCAGCCAGCGCTCGGTCCCGGCATTGCTCGCCGCGCATGAGGCGCATAAGGCCCGGCGTCTGGGTGAGGCAGAGCGCGCGGTGCGAACTCTGGCGCAGGCCGCCGAATTGGCGCCGGTGTTCGGCCTGGCCGGAACGCTGATTTCGCTCAGCCAGCTGCCCGCCGAAGGGATTGCGCGCGGATCGTTCACCGGGGCAATTTCGATGGCGGTGGTAACCACTTTGTACGGATTGCTGGGCGCCAACCTGCTGCTCGCCCCGCTGGCCCGGATCGTCGAGCGCAAGGCAGCGGATGAAGAGGCCGAGCGCCAGCAGATGATCGACTGGCTCGCCGCGCAAGTTGCCGCATCCTGCCCTCCGCGCTTGCTGCGCGAGCGGCTGGTTAGCACACTGGGCAGTGCGGCATGATCGCGCGCGCGGGCAGCGGCTGGCAGACTGTGCTGGCCGATCTGTCGCTGATCCTGTTCATGATCACCGCCGCCGCCGCCAGCGAATTGCCCGCTGCTGCTCCGGCCCAGAAGGTTCCCGCCTTGCCTGCCTTGGGCGAGCCAGTAGCGGTGTGGCGTGAAGGTCCGGGCGCTCCGCCGTTGCGCGATTGGCTGGCCCGCACCGCGCCTGACCAGCGCCTGCGCCTGACCATCATGGCCGCGCCCGAACAGGCACAGGCCGCCATGGCACTCGCGGCTGAGGCGGGCCGCCCGGCGCGGGTGCTGCTTGAGCCGGGCGCTGGCCTGCCGAGCGCGACCCTGACTTACGACCAGAGCGCTCTGGCGCAGCCCTTGCAGCCAGCGTTGCAAACGGCCCCGGCAGTGGCCGCCGCACAGGAGAATGACCGATGATCCGCTTGACTCTCACGATTGCCGCGCTGGGCATTGCCGCCCCGCTGCTGGCGCAAAGCTATGCTGATCTTGCCGCTGTGGACCGCATGGTGGCCGAATTTACCGGTGCGCCGCAAGGCAGCCCGGGCGGCGCGGCGCTGCCGGTGGACCGGCGCTTGCGGCTGACCCCGTGCCGCACCGCGCTGTTCGCGCGCTGGTACGGCACGCGGCAGGATACCGTCGAGGTCAGCTGTCCGGTGCCCGGGGGCTGGAAGCTGTATGTGCTGCTCACGGTGACCAGCAACACTGCCAGCGCCGCCGCCGCCCCGGTGGTCATGCGCGGGGATGCGGTGACTATCACGGTCAGCGGCGAAGGCTTTGCCGTCACCCAGAATGGCGAGGCGCTGGAGAGCGGAGCGGTCGGCACTTGGATAAAGGTGCGTGGGCCGGGGCAAGGCGCGCCGGTACTGCGCGCGCGGGTCCTGCGCCCGGGCGTGGTCGGCATGGAATTGCCGTGAACCGGCAGAGCCCTGCCGCCGGGGCTTAATCGGCGCGGGGCGCTGCCGTCCTGTTGTTCGATAGACAAACAAGGAGTGGCCCCATGCCCCCGATCGAACTTGGACCGTTAAGCCCCCTGACCCCGCGCAGCCCCGCCCCGGCGGCGGCGCGCAAGACCCCTGGCCCCGTCGCCAACGACACGGCCCGCGCCCATGCCTCGCCCAATTCGGCGGTGGTGCGCAGCGCCGAGCTTGATCCCGGCCAGCCGCCGGTTGACAGCGGCCGGGTCGCCGAAATTCGCCGCGCGATCGAGCGCGGCAGCTATCCGGTGATCCCGATGCGGGTCACCGACGCCATGATTGCCGCCGGAATGCTGCTGAGGAGCGTAAAATGAGACAAGACGCCTTGCGCGATCAGTTGCGGCAGATGGTTGCCGTGCTCGAGGCTGAGCGGCAGGCGCTTGCCGGGCTTGATCTCGATGCGATCATGGGCTGCGCCAATGACAAGGTCGCGCTGTGCGGTACGATCGACCATTGCGGGCCGTTTGCGGATGGCACCGAACTGGGCGATGAATGCACCGGATTGCTCGACGCGGCGCGGCGGCTGAACGAGGTAAACCGCCAGGTTCGCAACCTGATCGCGGCCAATGTCGCCGCCCGGCTGGACATGCTGACCGGCTCGCCCGCGCTGTACCGCGCCGGTGCGGTGGCCGCCCCGGCCTATGCCTATGCCGGACGTCACATGTAATCTGGCACGGCCCTTGCTGAATGCTTCGCAACGTCCACCCGTTGCGGGAGTTGAGCTTGAGCGAGACCAGATCAATCGGTGCAGCCGCACCCACGCCGCAAGTCCAGGCGGCGATTGCCGGAGCGGCGCGCGCCACCGGCACTGACTTTTCCTATCTGCTGGGCGAGGCGCGGCTCGAATCGAGCCTCAACCCCAATGCTCAGGCCGGCACCTCAAGCGCCGCCGGGCTGTACCAATTTACCGGCGGAACCTGGCTGGCGACACTGGAGCGTCACGGCGCGCAGCACGGGCTGGGCTGGGCCAGTGCGGCCATATCTGGCGGGCGGGTGCGTGATCCTGCAATGCGCCAGCAGATCATGGCGCTGCGGTTCGATCCGCAAGCATCGGCGCTGATGGCGGGCGAGCTGGCCAATGACAACCGCGCGGCGCTGACCACGGTGCTGGGCCGCACGCCAGATCCGGCCGAGCTGTACCTCGCGCATTTTCTGGGGGCCGACGGCGCAGGCAAATTCCTCACCAATCTGGCCGCCGATCCGGCGCAAAGCGCGGCGGCGCTGTTTCCGCAAGCGGCGGCGGCCAATCACACGATCTTCTTTGATGCGCAAGGCGCGCCGCGTTCGCTGGGCGCGGTGATGGGCCTGCTGCGCGGCAAGCTGGCCGACGCAATGGGCGAAGCGCCTGCCGCCGGACTCGATGGCGATTGGGCTGCGTTTCAGCCGGGGGCGGTGCCAGATGGTGAAAGCTTCACCGGACAAGCCGCCGCGGCTGTTCCTGCTGCGCCCCGGCCGCGGCCCTCGATGGCCGATACGCTTGCCGCCACCTTCGGCGGTTCGGCGCAGGCGATGCCGGTCCATGTCCGCCAGGCCTATGGCCAGCTGCGGGCATTCGGGCTGTGAACCGCCTCTTCGGCAAGGTCAGCATCAGCGCCGTTGCGCTGCCCGCCGGGATCCTGACGCTGATCGGGCTGATGGTGGTGCCGACCCCGGCGATCCTGCTCGACCTGTTCTTCGTGCTCAACATCGCGCTGTCGATTGCGATCCTAATGGCGGCGATGAACGCCGAAAAGCCGCTCGATTTCTCGTCGTTTCCATCGGTGCTGCTGTTCGCCACCTTGTTGCGGCTATCGCTCAACGTCGCCTCGACCCGCGTGGTCCTGGTCAACGGCCACCAAGGCGGCGCGGCGGCAGGGCATGTGATCGAGGCCTTCGGTGCCTTTCTGGTCGGCGGTAATTTTGCAGTCGGACTGTTCGTGTTCATGATCCTGATGATCATCAACATGGTGGTGGTGACCAAGGGCGCCGGGCGCGTGTCTGAAGTTTCGGCGCGGTTCACGCTCGATGCCTTGCCCGGCAAACAGATGGCGATCGACGCCGATCTGGCCGCCGGGCTGCTGACCGCTGAAGAGGCCAAAGCGCGCCGCCGCGAAGTGGCCACTGAAGCTGATTTCTACGGCTCGATGGACGGCGCGAGCAAGTTCGTCAAAGGCGATGCGATTGCTGCGCTGCTGATCCTGGGGGTCAACATCATCGCGGGCTTTGCGCTTGGGATGATCAGCCACGGGCTGTCCGCTGGCGATGCCGCACAGAAGTATGTCACCATGGCGGTGGGCGATGCCTTGGTCGCGCAAGTCCCGGCCTTGCTGCTCTCGATCGCCGCCGCCGTGATTGTCACCCGCGTCTCCGACAGCCGCGATCTGGCTGGGCAAATCGGCGGACAGCTCGCCAATCCGGGCACCTGGCTGCCGGTCGCGGTGATCCTGGGCGCAATCGGGATGATCCCGGCGATGCCGCAGACGATCTTTCTGCCCGCCGCTGGGTTGGCTGGCTGGCTGTGGCGCTCGCTGGTCAAACGCGCCGCGCGGCCCGCTCCATTGCCGCCGGCTGAACCAGCCCCCGATCCGGGCCGGATCCTGCTCGCCGATGTGTCCGACAACACGCTGGTCACGGTCGAGCTGGGGTATGGCCTGATCCATCTGGTCGATGACAAGCGCGGCTCACCGCTGGTCACGCGGATTACCGGGGTGCGCAAGCAGCTCAGCCAGCTATTCGGCTTCGTCGTGCCGCAGTTCCGCGTACGCGATAGTCTTGAGCTGGCTCCCAGCGATTACCGCATCCTGCTCGGCGGGGTGCCGCTGGGCGGCGGCACAGTCCGCGCTGACCGGATTTTGGCAATTGATGCTGGCGACGTTCCTGCCAGCGCCCGGCTGCATGGTGAGAAGACCACCGATCCCAGCTTTGGCTGCCCGGCGCTGTGGATTGATCCGGCGCAGCGCGATCTGGCGATTGCCGAGGGCTATCTGACGGTCGACGCCAGCACCGTGATCGCGACCCAGCTCAACCAGCTGCTGGGCGACCGCCCGCAGGCGCTGTTCGGCCCCGATGAAATGAAGGCGATCATCGATGCGGTCAAAGACCATGCCGCCGGGCTGATTGAAACGCTGCACCCGCAGCCGCTCTCGCTGGCGGCACTGACCCGGCTGTTCCGCGCCATGCTCGAAGACGGGCTGCCGATCGGTCACCCGGTGCCGATCCTGTCGGCGCTCGCCGCCGCCGTGCCGCTCAGCCAGGAGCATGAGCGTTTGCTCGACCTGGTCCGGGGTGAGCTGGGGCCGATGATTGTCGGGCGGATCTGCGCCCCGGGTGAGCGCTTGCCGGTGCTGACGCTGGATGCGCAGCTGGAGGCCGCGATTGTCCAGGGGCTGACCGACCCCGCCAACGGTCAGCCAGTGATCGAACCCGATCTGGCCCGCTCGATCGGCGAACATATCGCCGCCCTGGTGGCCGAGCGCGGGCCGTCCGCGCCCCCGCTCGCCTTGATTGTCCAGCCGCGCGCGCGGCGCTGCCTGGCCGCCTTGTTGCGGCTGCGCGCGCCATCGGTGCTGGTGCTGTCGATCGCCGAACTGCCCGCTGCCCAGCCGATCGAGGTGATTGCGGTGATTGGCGCACCCGCGCCGCCGCCGCCCCAAATTCCGCAAGCTTCCGCCCTTCCTGAACCTGAAAGTGCCTTTGCATGATCCATGATCACAGAAGTCTGGCCCCGGCCGGTGCCTACCAAGCCGATGCCGCCGAACGCATCCGCCGCTTCGTCCCGATGGTCCGCCGCCTCGCCTGGCATACCCACGGTGGGGGCCGCCAGGGGATCGAGCTGGAAGACCTGATGCAAGCCGGGATGGTCGCGCTGACCGAAGCCGCGCAGCGCCACGCCGGGCCGGGCGAAGATGGCTTTGCCGCCTATGCCAAGATGCGCGTGCGCGGGGCGATGGTCGATCTGATCCGCCGCCATGTGCCGCTAAGCCGGGGCGGAGTGGAGCGGCGGCGCTTGCTGCGGGAAACCACGACACGGCTGCGCGGGCAGCTGGGCCGCGATCCACACAGTGCTGAACTGGCCGCCGCGCTGGGGATTACCGAACGCGAGCTCGCCGCCATGCAGTCAGCCAGCGCGGCACTGCGTTTCGAATCGATCGATGAGAGCTATTCCGACAGCGACCTGGCCTTCGCCGACGCGCGGCCGGACAGCTTTGCCATGCTGGCTGATGCGCAGCTGCGTGAAGCGGTGGCAGACGCGATCGGGGCCTTGCCCGAGCGCTTGCAACTGGTGGTACAGTTGTACTTCGTCGAGGAACTGAATCTAGCTGAAATCGCCGAGGCGCTGCAAGTCTCCATCCCGCGCGTGCACCAGCTGAAAGCGCAGGCGATCGACAAATTGCGCGAGGCGTTGGACGGGGTGGCTGAGATCATCTGACTTGCACTCCTTAATCGCTCGGTTAAACGGGGCGGAACAGGAGAATTGGCCATGGAACTTTCACTAGCCGGGCGCACCGCGCTGATCACCGGGGCCTCATCGGGCTTTGGCGAACATTTTGCGCGGCTATTTGTGCGCGAAGGCGCGCGGGTGGTGATCGGCGCGCGCCGGGCTGACCGCTTGGCGGCGCTGGCCGAGGAATTGGGCGAGGCAGCCTTGGCGGTGTCGCTCGATGTGACCGACGAGGCGTCGGTGATCGCGGCTTACGATGCGGCGGAGGCGAAGTTCGGCACGGTCGATACGGTGGTGGCCAATGCGGGGATCGCCAAGGCCGGTCGCTCAATCGATCTTCCGCTAAGCGACATCGCCGATGTGATCGCAACCAACTTCACCGGGCTATACCTGACCGCGCGCGAAGGCGCGCGGCGGATGATCGCAGCGGGGTTTAAGGCCAGCGAGCGCGGGCGGGTCGTGCTGATCGGCTCGATCACAGCTGAAATGACCGGGCAGGGTGATCCGGCCTATGCCGCCAGCAAGGCGGCAGTGGCGCACTTGGGCCATCAGTTTGCGCGCGAGTGGCTGCGCCAGGGGATCAGCGTCAACACGATCCAACCCGGCTACATTTCAACCGAGATCGCGGGTGACTGGTTTGAAACCGAGGGCGGCAAGGCGCAGGTCGCGGCATTTCACCGCAAGCGAATGTGTCCGATTGATGCGCTCGATGCGCCGCTGCTGCTGCTGGCCTCGGACGCCGCGCGGCATATCACTGGCGCGACCTTGACCGTCGATGACGGGCAGGTGCTGTGATGGATCCCAATACCCCGATCATCATCGGCGTCGGGCAGGTCTCCGAACGCATTGGCGAGGAAGGCTACCTTGAACGCTCGCCGATGGACCTGGCTGGCGATGCACTGAGGGTCGCTTTCGCCGATGCGCATGCCAAGCGCAGCCTGGCGCAGGCGCTCGATACGCTGGTGGGAGTGCGCCAGTTCGAGCAGTCGGCGACGCGCTATAGTGCGCCGTTCGGCTGCGCCGACAACGTGCCGCGTGCGATTGCGCGGCGGGTCGGGGCGAACCCGCTGCACGCGATCCACGAGGTGGTTGGCGGCGACCGGCCGCAGCGGCTGATCGGCGAGCTGGCGGCGGAGATCGCAGCGGGCCGCTCAAAGCTGGCGGCAATTGCCGGGGCCGAGGCGCTTTCGACCATGCGCGCGCTGCTGGCGCGCGGCGAAACCCGCGACTGGTCCGAGCACCGCCGCGGCGACATCGAGGATCGCGGGCCGGGGCTGGAGGGCGAACTCGCCGCCATTGCCGATTCCATCCAGGGACCCGGTCGGGAAAGGTGGCACCAGAACAGTCAACAAATAGATCGCGGGCCGGGCCTCGAAGGAATCGCCGACAGGACCGCGGTCAAGCACGGCGTAGCCGCGCCGATCTTTGCCTACCCGCTCGCCGAGAACGTCCGGCGCGAGCGGCTCGGGTTTAATCTTGCGGATTACCGGATGGAAATCGGGCAATTGTTCGCGCCCTTCACTCGTGTTGCCGCTACCAATCCGCACAGCGCCGCGCCGACAGTGCGGACGGCAGAAGAACTGGCGACGCTGACCGAGCGCAACCGCCTCGTGGCCGAACCCTATGGGCGGCTGGTGGTCGCGCGCGATCAGGTCAACCAAGGCGCGGCGATTGTGCTTGCCAGCGTGGCCGAAGCACGGCGGTTGGGAGTGCCGGAAGAGCGCTGGGTCTATGTCCACGGCGTCGCCGATTGCGCAGAGCCACCGCTGTTCTCGCGGGCCGAGATGGAGCAAAGTCCGGCGGCCGTTGCGGCAATCTCAAGTTCACTTGAGATTGCCGGAATTGGCTGGGAAAATCTAGCCGCTGTCGATCTTTACTCGTGCTTTGCAATCCCCGTTTTTAACTTGATTGACGCCTTCGGGCTTGACCGAAACGACCCGCGAGGATGGACTCTGACCGGCGGTCTGCCGTTCTTCGGCGGGGCTGGGAACAACTATTCGAGCCACGCGATTGCCGAAGCCGTGGCGCGTTGCCGCGCCACGCCGGGGAGCTTCGCGCTGGTCGGGGCGAATGGTGGGACAATGAGCAAATATGCCGCCGGGGTCTATTCGACCGCGCCCGCCGACTGGTCGCAAGACCGCTGGCGCAGCCTCGACAAGATCAAGCCGGCGTTCGAAGTATTGGACAGCTTCGATGGCGAGGCAGTGGCGGAAAGCTTCACCGTTATTCCCGGCAAAGCGGGCGAAACCGGAACGGTCGTTGCGCGGGCAGGAGCGGCGCGGATTTGCGCCAATACCAGCGACCCCAGCGTGGTTGCCGCTCTGCGCAGCGGCAAGGTCTCCGGCCGTCCAGTACGGATCGAAGAAGGGGACGGGGGCCAGAACCGCTTCTGGTTTATTTAGCCAAGTCAGCCAGCAACGCAGGCGTCAGCACCTGCGGCAATTGCTGCGGCGCACTGCCGCCGGCCGGGTACCACAGGTACAGCGGCACCCCCGCTGCGCCTTGCGCCGCCAGAAAGCGCCCGATCGCCGCATCGCGCCGGGTCCAGTCACCGCGCAGCACGATCACCCCGGCTTTGGCGAAGGCGGTGCGGGTCTCTTCGCGCTCGATTGCGGCGGCTTCGTTGACCTTGCAGGTCAGGCACCAGTCGGCGGTGAAGTAGGCAAACACCGGCTTGCCGCTGGCGCGGGCCTGGGCCAGCGCAGCTTCGCTGAATGGCTTGGCGTTCAAGACTCCGGGCGCTTCGGCTGAGGGCGCTTGCACCGCGGTGGGCAGGCAAAGCAGCGCTGCGCCCACCAGCGTGAGGGCCGACAGCGCTGGAACCAGGGCAGACAAGCCGCGCCGTTGCCGCCCGCCCACGGCGAACAATGCACCGATTATGCCGACTGCAAACCCGAGCGACAGCAGAGCAAAAGTCCAACCCGCCAGGCGGCTCTCCAGCCACACCAGCGCCAGCGCGGTCAGCGCCATCGGTACCGCCATCGCCTTGCGGAACCAGTTCATCCATGCGCCGGGCTTAGGCAACAGGCGGCGCAGCGCCGGCACATAGGCCAGCAGCAGGAACGGCAGCGCAAGGCCCAGCCCGAGCGTGGCGAACAAGGCCAATGCCTGCGGCACCGGCAGCAGCAGCGCGGCGCCCATTGCGGCGGCCATGAACGGCCCGGTGCACGGCGTCGCGGCGAAGGCGGCGAGCAGCCCGGTGGCAAAAGCGCCGCCCGTTCCCTTGGAGCGCAAGCCGCCGTCGACGAAGCCCGGGACAGAAAATTCGAACAGCCCCGCCAGGTTGGCGGTGATCGTCACCGCCAGCAGCAACAGCGCGGCCACAACCAACGGCTCTTGCAACTGGAAGGCCCAGCCGACTTGCTCGCCGCCCGCCCGCAGCGCCAAGAGCAGCGCGCCGAGCGCGAGGCAAGCGAGCACCACGCCGAAGGTGTAGGCCAGTCCTTCGCTGCGGGCTTGCGCCTCGCTCTCTCCGGCGCGGACCAGACTGAGCGCCTTGAGGCTGAGGATCGGGAAGACGCAGGGCATGATGTTGAGCAGCAGTCCGCCGAGCAGGGCCGAGGCCAGCAGCCAGCCCAGCGCCAGCGGCGGCGGTGCATTGGCAATTGGCAGGCCGCCGGGCGCGACCGGGCCGGGGCTCGCCGCAATCGTCACCCCGTTACCAGCCTTGTCGAACCGCAGAACGGCCTCCAGTGCAGTGGGGGATGCAGGCTCAAACTTGGCGCGCGGCAGTTCGATCGTGAGCAGATCGCCTTGCCGCGAAAATGTCTGCGCCCCGGCGTAGTCGGCCACGTGGTCGGCGGCGATGAATACGTGCGGGTTTTCCAGCTTGACCGCTGCGGGCAGCGGCACCGCCAGTCGCAGCCGGTCACCAGCAATCGCGAACTTGGCCGGACTGCCCAGCGGTGCGGGCAAGGCTGCGCGCCAGCCATCGAAACGCGGATCGCGTGCACCGGGCGCGCCAATGGTCAACACCAGTGACAATTCCCCTTGTTCGGGGACGCAAATCGTCGCGGTGCAGGCCAGCCAGCGCGCGGCAGCTTTGAGCGGTAGCTGCGTTCCTGCTGCGGCATCCTTGGGCACAGTAAAGCTGGTCAGCACCGCATAGTCACGTTCGAACACGTGGTTCATCAGCCCGGATACCAGCAGCGTGCCCGGCACCGGATATTGCAGCGGCCCAGCAGCGCCACCGCGCGGCAAAGTCCACTCAAGCATCAGCGGCAGCCCGGCATCGCCAGGATTTAGCCAGTAGCCATGCCAGCCTGGCGCGGGCTTCATCAGCACCGCCAAGGTGACTTGCTGGCCGGGCTGCGCGCTCGATTCGGCCACCAGCTCGGCCTGGATATGGGTTGGTGCGCCGGCGGCCGGCATGCCCATAAGTGCTGTCAGCAGCGCCATAAAGCCCAGTAAGCTGCGCACAAAGGACGGCATTCGGTTCAAACTCCTGTGCGGCAGCGCGCGCCGCTTGCAACTGCTGCGCGGCAGCGCCATCAGGGCTGTGCCGCGATTGCGAACACAATTCAAGGAAGCCCGATGCGCCATCTATTCGTCCCCCTCGCCCTGCTGGTTACAACCGGGCTGGCCGCTTGCGCAGGACCGAGTGCCGATCAGCCGCAGACGCTGGCGAGCGCGCCTGCGCCAACCGGCCCGCCGCGCCTGATCGTGGCGATTTCGGTCGATCAATATTCGGCTGACCTGTTTGCCCAGTATCGCCCGACCTTTCGCTATGGGCTTGCGCGGTTGGCGCAAGGCGCGGTGTTCCCATCAGGCTTCCAGTCGCACGCCGCGACCGAGACTTGCCCCGGCCACTCGACCTTGCTGACCGGCGATCACCCGGCGCGAACCGGGATCATTGCCAACAACTGGTTTGAACCGGGCGGACCGCGCGGCGCCAAGCCGATCTACTGCGCCGAGGATGACCGTGATCCGGCCTCCAGTTCGAGGAACCCGGTGGTTTCGGCCTACCACCTCAAGGTCCCGACGCTGGGCGAGTACATGAAAGCTGCCGATGCGCGCAGCCGTAACGTGGCGGTTTCGGCCAAAGACCGCGCAGTGATGATGATGGGTGGGCACAACATTGATGCGGCTTACTGGTGGAAAGGCGCGGGCTTTGTCACATTGGCCGGGCGCGCACTTGCGCCAGCTGCCACGGCGCAGAACGTGGTGGTTACCGCCACACTGAAAAGCGGCGCTCCGGCTTTCGCCGCGCCGGCCTGGTGCAGCGCGGCCGATCATGCGGTGGCTTTGCAGCCCAAGGGCGTAGCCGGGCAGGGCCGTTTTGCACTGCCCGCCTTGGCCACTGAAGCGCGCGCGCCGGATCTGTTCCGGATATCACCGCGGATGGACGCGGCAACGGTCGATCTGGCCAACGGGCTGGTCGATGAACTGAGACTGGGTAAGGGCGGCGCGCCCGACATCCTTTCGGTCAGCTTGTCTGCAACCGACTATGTCGGCCATGCGACCGGCACCGAAGGGCTGGAGATGTGCATCCAGATGGCCGAGCTCGACAAGAACATCGGGCGGCTGCTCGATCACCTTGACCAGCTGGGGATCGACTATGCGGTGATGCTGTCAGCCGATCACGGTGGGCTCGATACGCCCGAGCGGCTCGACGAGCAGGCCTATCCGCGCGCGGTGCGGGTCGATCCGGCGCTGATGCCTGACGCAATGGGTAAGGCGATCTCGGCCAAGACAGGAATCAAGGTCGAAGGCCCGCTGATCATCGCCGACGGTGCATTTGGAGACTTTTACGTCAACCGCGCGGTGCCAGTGGCACAGCGCGGCACGGTGATCGCGGCGCTGGTCGCTGTGGCCAAGGCCAACCCGCAAGTCGCCGCAGTGTTCACCGCCGATGAACTCGCCAAGACCCCGCTGCCCAGCGGCAACCCGCAAGACTGGTCGCTGAAAGATCGCGCGCGCGCTTCGTTTGATCCGGGCCGTTCGGGCGATGTGGTGATCCTGCTTGACCGCGCGGTGGTGCCGATCCCCGAGGCGATGCCGGGAGCCTATATTGCCACGCATGGCAGCGCCTGGGACTATGACCGGCGCGTTCCGATGCTGTTTTACCGGCGCGGCGTGCTGGGATTTGAGCAGCCGCAACCGGTTGAAACTGTCGACATCGCGCCCACTTTGGCAGCCATTCTGCGGCTGCGCTTGCCCGATGGCACATTTGACGGACGCTGCCTCGATATCGACGGAGGCGCGGGCAACACCTGCGCGGTACCATGAGCGACGCCATGAGCGATAAGCGCGATCTGATCATTCTGGGCGGCGGGCTGGTTGGCATGACACTCGCGCTGGCGGCGGCGCGGCATGGCATAACCAGCCACGTGGTCGACAAGGCGAAGCCCGAAGAGCTGACCGCCGAAGGGGCCGATGGCCGCGCCTCAGCCATTTCAACTGCCAGCTGGAACCTGTTCACCAACATCGGCCTGAGTGAACGGCTCGACCCGCTCGGCTGCCCGATCGAGGCGATCGCGGTGACTGACGGGATGAAGCCGGGCCGGATCGATTTCAAGCCCGAGCCGCACCAGGGCACGCTGGGCCGGATGTTCCCCAACCGCGAGATTCGCCTCGCGCTGTTTGAAGCGGCGGCAGCAGAACCGGCGATTTCATGGTCAAGCGGCGTCGAGCCAGTTTTGCGTGAGCGCAGCGAACACGGCGTGGCGGTGACGCTGAGCGATGGGCGCGTGCTGACTGGCGGACTGTTGATCGGGGCTGAGGGGCGCGGATCGCCGACCCGGGCCGAAGCCGGTCTCAATTCAGCGCGCTGGGATTATCACCACCGCGCCTTCGTGACCGGGATCACCCATGCTCAGCCGCATCAGGGGATTGCGTGGGAAATCTTCTTCCCGGCCGGGCCGCTGGCGCTGCTGCCGCTGCTCGACCTGCCCGATGGCCGCCACCGCAGCGCGGTGGTCTGGACCGTCGACGAAAAGGACGCCAAGGGCATTGCCGCTTTGTCTGACGCTGCATTTCTAAACGAAATTTCGAGCCGGATGACCGGGATTTTCGGCGAGATTGCGCTGTCCGCGCCGCGCATGTCGTGGCCGCTGAACTTCCACCATGCCGCTCGGATTACGGGCCAGCGGCTCGCGCTGGTGGGCGATGCCGCGCACGGGATGCACCCAATTGCCGGGCAGGGCTTCAACCTGGGGCTGCGCGATGTCGGCTGCCTGGTTGAAGTGCTGGCAGAAGGGATGCGGCTGGGGCTGGAGCCGGGTGATGCGCAATTGCTGGCGCGTTACGAACGCTGGCGCAGCCTTGATAGTGTGACCGTGATGGCGACCACCGACGCGCTAGTGCGGCTGTTCGGGATCCCTGGGCGCTTACCCAGCATGGTCCGGCGGCTGGGCATGGGCATGATCCAGCGCTCGGGCTGGATGAAACGGATGTTCATGGACGAAGCGCGCGGGATGTCGGGCACTTTGCCGGCCTTGCTAAAGGCGCAGTAATCAACTTGGCGGGAGCGGGCTGGCCGACAGGCCGGGCTGATTGACCGTCTCGCCATCACCGCTTTTGAGGCGCTCTGGCTCGGTCAGCGCGGCTTGTTCGATCTGGTCGAGCGCGGCTTGCGCGTCAGCATAGCGCTGTGCTGCGACCAGCCAGTCCCTGGCGGCGGCACTGCCGGGCATGCGCGATACTTCGGCCATGGCTTCGCTGATCTTGCCGCTGCGCAGCAACAGCCGCGCGTGATCGAGCCGCTGGACCGGCAGCTCGGTCCGACCGGTTTCGCGGCGGATCACAAACAGGCTGCCAAGTTCCCGCTGCAGCCGGGTCCAGCCGCCCTCATCAGTCGGACGGCCAAGCAGAGCGGGGCCCAGATCATCGAGCTGCGCAGCCAGCACGTCGAGTGTGACCGGGGTCTTGGCGGCGACCACCAAGGTATTGACCGCATCGGGCCGCGCTGCCCCGAACCGGGTGCGCAATTGCTCTTCAAGATAGCCGAGCCCAGTGCCGCGCTCGATTGCACGGCGCACCGCGAGCGCCACCAGCAAGCCTTCGGCGCGCGCCGAATTTCCGCCAAACGCGGCAGCCTGCAGATTAAGCTGCGCGATCCGTCGTTCGAGCGCGCCGACCTGCAGGTCCAGCTGACCGGTGGCAGCAGAGGCAGCGGCGGCCTCTGGCGGCGCGGCGCTGGGTTGCGCCGGTGCGGCGATCACTTGTTGCGGCGCGGTGTTATCGGCGCTCAAGTTGATCTGGCCGTTCCAGACCAGATAGCCGATCAAGGCCGCACCGCCGAGAAACGACAGCGCCACGGTCAGTGATAGCAGGCGCAGCGAAGTGCCCTTACGGAGCTGGGGAGACGGCGGAGCTGGATAATAATCTTCGGGCATGGAACTTTTCTATTAGCCTGCGCGGCGACCCGCAGGCCACGGGTCTTGGCACATCTGACTGGCCAAGGCCAGCAACGCCTTGTCATCGGTGTAGGCGGGCGCAGCTACCTCGCCCCAGCCATCCCCCGCCGCTGCACCGATCCGCGGCGATAGCGCGGCGATCCGCAGCGGCGCGCGGCGGATCCCGCAAGTTACGCACTGTGCCGCCAGATGCCGCGCCGCGTCGGCCGAATGCAGCGCGATGATCGCCGGTTCGCGCAGCACGGCGACCAGTTCGGGCGGCAGCGGCAATGCGGTGCTGGCATAGAGAACCCGTTCTTCCATTGTCACGCCATGCGGCAAAGTGAGCGGCACGCGCTCCTCTCCCGCCAAGCGCAACAGGCGGCGGTGGCCACTGCCAAGTTCGTCGAGCAAGCCTTGCAGCGTGCCCGCACCGGTAGCCACGACGCTGAACCCGGCGGCACGGGCCGCTGCGGCGGTGGTTTCACCCACGGCATAGACCGGCAAACCCTTTAGCACGCCCAGCCCGCGCCCGCCGTGGCGGAACACATTGACGCTGCCGACCAGCAGCGCGTCAGCGCGCTCGGGTGGAACGGCTTCCCAGCTTCTCGGGGTTATCTCGAACAAAGGGAACCCGTGCGCTTCCATCCGCATCGACCGGGCCAGAGCCGTGCTCACGCTGTTACCGGGTTCGGGGCGCACGATCACAACTGGCACCATGGCTAGGGCTCCTCTGGCGGATCGAACAGCGCGCGGATCGCCGGGCCCGCTGCGGCCAGCAACTGCCGGGCCAGCGCGCGCGGACCAGCCGGATCGCCGGCCGTAAAGCTCAGCTGCACGTCGGCCCGCTGGGCTCCGTCTTCGCTTAGCAGCGTGGCCTGCATAGTCAGCTGGTCACCAGTCAAAGTGCTCAGCACCCCGACCGGGCTGTGGCAAGTGCCCCCCAGCGCAGCGAGCAAAGCCCGCTCAGCCGTCACCTGCAGGCGGCTTGGCGGATCGTCGATCACGGCCAGCAAGGCGCGCATTTTGGCATCATCGGTGCGGCATTCGATCGCAATTGCGCCTTGTCCCGGCGCGGGTAGCCACTGTGCGGGATCAAGCGGCGTGCCCAGATCGCCGCGCCCCAGCCGGTTGAGCCCGGCCTTGGCCAGCAAGGTCGCGTCGGCCTCACCCGCAGCTAGTTTGGCCAGCCGGGTCTGCACATTGCCGCGAATGCCGACCACGCGGCAATCGGGGCGCAAATGAAGCGCCAAGGCGGCGCGGCGCGGGGCGCTGGTGCCAATCCGCGTGCCGGGGGGCAAATCGGCCAGCGAAGCCGCGCCCAGCAAAACATCGCGCACATCTTCGCGCGGCAGGACCGCGGCAATTGTGATCTCCGCCGGGCGCAGCGTCTCAACATCTTTCAGCGAATGGACCGCAAAATCGATCTCACCGGCCAGCAGCCAGGCGTCGAGTTCCTTGGTCCACAGCGCCTTGCCGCCAAAGTCAGCCAGCGGTTGGTTGAGCACTTTATCGCCGCTGGCGGTGACCGGAACCAGTTCCACTGCCAGCCCCGGATGCGCCGCTTGCAGGCGTGCGCGCGCTTCCTCGGCCTGGGCAATTGCCAGTGGCGATCGGCGCGTGCCAAGCTTGAGGGGCGGCCTTTGCATGGCCGCTTGTGCTAGTGGGCAATGTGGTCCAGTGGAAGGGCGGATGGGGATTGTCCTCGGAATTGAATCGTCGTGCGACGAAACGGCGGCTGCGCTGGTGGATAGTGAGCGCACGATCCTGGCGCAGCGCATCGCCTCGCAGGATGACGACCACCGGCCCTATGGCGGCGTGGTTCCCGAAATTGCCGCGCGCGCCCACGCCGAACGCCTCGCCCCGCTGATCGCCGCCACCTTGGCCGATGCCGGGATGCAGTTGAGCCAGGTCGATGCGATTGCCGCCACCGCCGGACCGGGCTTGATCGGCGGCGTGATGGTCGGGCTGGTCACCGCCAAGGCATTGGCGATGGCCAGCGACAAGCCGCTGATCGCGATCAACCATCTGGAAGGCCACGCGCTGTCGCCCCGGCTGGCTGATGCCTCGCTCAACTTCCCCTATTTGCTGTTGCTGGTTTCGGGCGGGCACTGTCAGATTTTGCTGGTCGAAGGCGTGGGGCACTACCGGCGGCTGGCTACCACGATCGACGATGCGCTGGGTGAGGCGTTTGACAAGACCGCCAAGATTCTGGGTCTGGGCTATCCCGGCGGTCCGGCGGTTGAGCGGCTGGCCGCCACCGGCAATGCCAAGGCGGTCCCGCTGCCGCGCCCTTTGCTGGGCAGTGCGGAGCCGCATTTCTCGTTCGCCGGGCTTAAAAGCGCGGTGATGCGCGCCAAGCAGGCTGGCATTCACCAGGACGCCGATCTGGCCGCCGCGTTCCAGCAGGCTGCGCTCGATTGCGTGCTGGATCGCACCCGCAAGGCGCTGGGCACGATTGCCCGGCCTAGTGCGCTGGTGGTGGCGGGCGGGGTCGCGGCCAATCTGGCGATCCGCGCTGGCCTGCAAGGCTTGGCCGACGAATACGGCCTCCAGTTCGCTGCGCCGCCGCTGGCGCTGTGCACCGACAATGCGGCGATGATCGCTTGGGCCGGGATCGAGCGGCTTGGGCAAAGCGATCCGCTCGATTACGCGGCGCGCCCGCGCTGGCCGCTTGATCCCGATGCCGCGCCGGTGCGCGGGGCCGGGGTCAAGGCGTGAGCGCTGCGATCGGGATCATCGGTGCGGGGGCTTGGGGCACTGCGCTCGCGCAAGCACTCGCCAGCAATGGCACTGCCGTGGCGGTCTGGGCGCATGAAGCCGAGCTGGTGGCAGAGCTCAACACCGCGCATAGCAACAGCCTGTTCCTGCCCGGCATCAGCCTGAGCCCTACTATCCGCGCGACCAACGACTTGGGCGAGCTGGCCGCACTGCCAGTGCTGCTGGTGGTCACCCCGGCGCAGCATCTCGCCCACGTGCTGGCCGGGCTGCCCGGTTATCGCGGCGATCTGGTGCTCTGCGCCAAAGGAATTGAGGCCGGTAGCGGCCGCCTGATGGCCGATGTCGCTGCCATGGCCGCACCGCAGGCGGCGCTGGCGGTGCTATCTGGGCCGACCTTTGCGCATGAAGTTGCCGCCGGGCTGCCCACTGCGGTCACCTTGGCCTGCGCTGGCGGCGAACGGCAGTGGCAGCGGCTCGCCCCGCTGCTGTCGCGCCCGATGCTGCGGCCCTACTATTCGGACGACGTGATCGGCGCGGAGATCGGAGGCGCGGTCAAGAACGTGCTGGCGATTGCCTGCGGGGTGGTCGAGGGGCTGGACTTAGGCCAGAACGCCCGCGCTGCCTTGATCGCGCGCGGCTACGCTGAAATGCTGCGGTTTGGCTTGGCCCGCGGCGGGCGGGCCGAGACGCTGGCGGGGCTGTGCGGGCTGGGCGATCTGGTGCTGACCTGCTCGTCGACCGCCAGCCGCAACTTCGCACTGGGCAAGGCGCTGGGTGAAGGCCAGAGCGCAGCGCAAGCGCTCAACGGAAAGAGCAGCGTGGCCGAAGGCGCGCACACCGCGCCGGTGCTGGCGGAATTGGCGCTGCGGGACGGGATCGATATGCCGATCGTCAGCGCGGTCGACACCCTGCTGCGTGGTGCAGCTCCGGCCCGGCAAGTTGTGGCCGAGCTGCTCGCGCGACCGCTCAAAGCCGAACGGACCGCGCTGTGAACCCGGCCAATCAGCAAGACATTCAGGCGCTGGCCAAAGGCGGTCGGACCAATTTCCTGGGCTTTCTGCTGCGGCTGCTGGGCACCGCGCCGTTCCTGTTCATCGCCGGGCGGCTTTACGGGGTAGAGGCGCTGGGGGTCTATGCCTCGGCGGTATTGATTGCCGAACTGGCGGCGCAGCTGTGTGCGCTGGGCCAGCGGCGCGGCCTGGCGCAGCGGCTGGCCGAGGAAGGCCGCGATCCGGCGCATGCGGTGGCCGATGGGCTGTTGTTGACGCTGCTGCTGTCGCTGGTGGTCGCGGGGCTGCTGTACCTGATCCCCGCGCCGATGTTCCCCAGCGGGCAATACAGCAGCTATGACCGGCTGCTGCCGTTCGCGATCATCCCCAATGCGCTGACCGACGTGATGCTGGCGGCCTTGGCTTATGGCTATAACGTTGCCGCCACAGTGCGCGCACGCTCGTTGGTAGAGCCGTGGGTGCAGACGTTGACCGCGGTCGGGTTCCTGTGGCTGGCGCATGAAAGCGGGTTCGGTCCGGCTGGCGGGCTGGCGCTGTCGTACCTGTTTTCAAAGATCGCCGCTGCGCTGTTTGCATTTTTCCCGCTGCTGCGAAGTCTGGGGCTGCCGCGTGGCTGGCGGCCCTATCCAGCGCGGCTGGGCAAGCTGGTGGCGCAGTCGGCACCGCTGGCCGGGGCCGATCTGGTCGAGTGGGGCTCGCGCCGGCTCGATCTGGCGATCCTGGGCTTTCTGACCTCGCCCACTGCAGTCGGCGTCTATTTCGCGGCGCAGCAGGTGGCGTCGCTGCCGCAGAAACTCAAGACCAGTTTCGAGCCGATCCTGGGCCCGGTAATCACCCGCAACATCAAGGAAGGCAATTACGCCGCGATTGCGCACCAGGTCTGCCAGGTCGGGTTCTGGATTGTGGCGATGCAGGCCGGGATTGCGCTCGCCCTGGGCATTCCGGGGCCCAATGTGATGGGTTTACTGGGCAAGGATTTCATCGGCGGCACCGGCGCGCTGGGTTTTTTGCTCGCCGCCGAAGTGGTCGCGGCCACTGCGGTGGTGAGCGAGGCGGCACTGGTTTACCTCGCCCGGCTGCCCAATCTGGCGATTTCGCTGTTCACGATCACGCTGCAAGGCGGGTTGACTTTCGCCGGGGTCGAGCTGGTCGAAATTTACGGGTTTAATGACAAGTTCGCGGCGGCGGCGGCGGCGGGATCGCTGGCCTTGTCGCTCGGCGTGGCCTCGCTGCTCAAGGCCCGGCTGCTGAGCAAGATCCTGGCGCATCCGATCAACAACTGGCGCTGGCCGCTGGTCTGGGCGGCGGCCCCGGCGGTGCTAGTCGGCTGGTTAACCCAGCGCTGGCTGCCCAGCTGGGCCGGACTGGCCGTTGGGGTGCCCGCGATCCTGTTGTCATATGGCTTTGTGATCTGGCACAAGGGCTTTGGCCCGGAGGACCGGGTGCTGTTCCGCCGCAATGTCGGCGCGTGACGGCGTGATAATGGAGCAGGCGGCATGAACGAGGCAGTGGGATTGATCGAAGCGAACTGGCTGGTGTTTGCCGCCGCGGCGCTACTGGTGCTGCTGGTCACGTGGTGGCTGCTTTCGCGTTCAGCCAAGTCCAATCGCCGCCGCGAATACCAGCCCGACGTGCTCGACAAAGGGGTCGGCCCGGCGCAGCGCAATCAGGCACTGATCGACGCGGCACCAGCGGCGCAAGTGGTGATGCCGCCGATGGCATCGAACGCACTGGGTGGGCTGGGCGAGATTGTCGCGATCGCCGCGCAGGATGAGGTTGAGGAAGCGCGCGTTGCCGAGATTGCGCCACCACCACCACCACCACCACCGCCACCGCCGCTGCCCGAACCGGTCCAGCGGCCCGTTACCGAAGTGCTGGCCGAACCGGTTGAAATTCCCGGCCTCGACGAAGCGGCTTCACCCGAACGGACCGAGCGCGAAATTCAGCAGCCCGATGCTGCGTTTGACGTTGCTCCAGAGCCGGAGCCGATTCCCGCCCCGGCCGCCACACCCCAAACCGCCGACGATCTTGCCCGCATCAAAGGCCTCGGCCCCAAACTGCAAACACTGCTACCCACGCTCGGCATCACCACCTTCGCCCAGATCGCCGCGCTAACCGAAGCCGATCTGGCCGCGATCGACCCGCAACTCGGCCCCTTCGCCGGACGACCAGTGCGCGATGGTTGGGTCGAACAAGCGCAATATCTTGCGGCGGGCGATACCGCTGGGTTCGAGGCGCGGTTCGGCAAGGTCTGAGGGTTTAACGCCCAAACCGCTTTTTGCTCTCCCTGCCAAACCGGCCCTTCCTGGTCCCCGGCTTGCCCTCATTGCTCCGCCCGACAATCGGCGCGCGTTTGTCGCCGCCGGGGATGCCGAGCTCGTCCGCTTCCAACCGCCGGATTTCGTCGCGCAGCCGCCCGGCTTCTTCAAACTCCAGATCCGCCGCAGCGGCCTGCATCTTGCGTTCCAGTTCTTCGATGTAAGCGCGCAGGTTGTGGCCGACGAGGTTGTTCGCGCCTTCCGCGTCGATTTCGACCAGCACACCGTCGCGGCTGGCGGTGTCGGCGACGATGTTGTGGATGTCGCGCTTGATGCTTTCGGGGGTGATGCCGTGGTCGAGGTTGAACTGGTGCTGCTTGTCGCGGCGCCGGTCGGTTTCGGCGATGGCGCGCTCCATGGAGCCGGTCATCCGGTCGGCGTAGAGGATCACCCGCCCATCGACATTGCGCGCGGCGCGGCCAATCGTCTGGATCAGCGAGGTTTCGCTGCGCAGGAAGCCTTCCTTGTCGGCATCGAGGATCGCCACCAGCCCGCATTCGGGAATATCGAGCCCTTCGCGCAGCAGGTTGATCCCGACGAGCACATC
>JANNYT010000066.1:0-6595 GCA_031410255.1 Novosphingobium sp.
GCGCCAATCGCGCAGGAAGAAGAACACCACGATCACCGCCAGAATGGCGCCTTCGACCATCGACGAGATCGAGCTTTCATACTGCTGCTTGGTATAGTCGACCGAAGTGAACAGCTGGGTGAAGCGCACCCCGGGGTGATCTTTCTTCAGCTCGTCAATCTGCTTGATCGCTCCGTCATAGACCGAAACATCGGATTCGCCGCGGGCGCGCGACATGGCGAAAGTCACCACCGGCTTGCCGTTGATCTTGCCCGAGGTCGTAACCTCGGCGAAAGCATCGGTGACGGTCGCGATGTCGGTCAGCTTGATGGTCCGCCCGCCACCCAGCGAAATATCGGTCTGCGACAGCGCATAAGCGTCTTTGGCATTGCCCAGCACCCGCACTGACTGGCGCGACCCGGCGATTTCGGCCTTGCCGCCCGCCGCGTTGAGGTTGAGCGTGCGCAGTGCCGCGTTGACCTGGCTGGCGGTCGCCCCAAGCGATTGCATCTTGGCCGGATCGAGCGTCACGCGAATTTCGCGGTTGACCCCGCCTTGCCGTTCGACCGAAGCCATCCCGGGCACGCCCAGCAATTTTTTGGCCACGGTATCGTCGATGAACCACGATAATTGCTCGATCGTCATGTCGTCGGCCGAGACCGCCATGTAGGCAATCGGATCGGACGAGGTCTGGACCTTGAACACCTGCGGTTCGAGGATCCCGTCGGGCAATTCGCCGCGCGCCTGATCGACCGCGTTCTTGACCTCGTTCACCGCCTCGGTGATGTCGACGCCGATCTGGAAGAACACCACGGTCTGGGTGTTGCCTTCGGACGCGGTCGAGCTGATCGTATCGACTCCGCTGATCGTCCGCACCGCGGCTTCGACCTTTTGGGTGATCTGAGTCTCAATTTCAGACGGCGCTGCACCGGGCTGCGCAATCGCAACGATTACCGCCGGAAATTCGATGTCCGGATCGTTCTGCACTTTCATGCTGGCGAAGCTCATCAACCCGGCGATCATCAGGCCGAGGAAAATGACAATCGGCACCACCGGGTTGCGGATCGACCATGCGGAAATGTTGCGGAAGTTCATCGTGGTGCCTCTGCGCCGCGCTTAAGGCTTGGCCGCGACGGGCTTGATCGCCTCGCCCGGGGAGAGGAACCCGCCGGCGCGCAGCACGATCCGCTCATCACCGGCGAGCCCGCCAATGACGGCGATGCCCTGATCGGTGACCATGCCCAGCGTGATGTCGCGGCGTTGAACCTTGTTGTCCTTGCCCACGACGTAAACATAGCTGCCCTTGGCGTCCGACAGGATCGCGCTTTCCGGCAGCATCGGCGCGACCAGTGTTCCGGATTTGATCACTGCGCTGGCAAAGCCGCCTGGCGGTAGATCGGGCGCATAGGCCAGCGCAATGCGGGCAAAGCCCTGCCGCGACATCGGATCGATGATCGGCGCGCGTTGCCACACTTCGCCAGTATAAACATGGGTTGAGCCGACCGGGGTAACCTGCGCCGAAGTTCCCGGCGTGATCTGCGCCAGATCGGTCTGGCCCATTTGCGCCTTGAGCTCCATCTCGCCGCCCTTGGCGATGCGGAACAGCACGCCCGATCCCGCACTGACTACCTGGCCGGGTTCAACCCGTCGTTCGAGCACCAGCCCGGCGGCCGGCGCGACCACGTTGAGGCGGCTGCTTTGCGCCTGCAGCACGCCCAGTTGCGCGCCCGCCACGCGCACCTGCGCATAGGCCGCGTCGCGCGTGGCGCGGAGCCGGTCGACATCGGCCTTCGAAATAAAGCCCTTGCCAACCAGCTTCAGCGCGCGCTGATAATTGGCTTCGGCCAGATCGGCATTGGCCCGGGCCACCTGAATCTGCGCAACCTGGCTCGATTGCTGCTGAACCTGCACCGACCGGTCGATGACCGCCATGGTCTGGCCCGCCCGGACCCATTGGCCCGGTTCAACCAGCACCGAAATGACTTGTCCGCCCTCGCCCGCGATGCCGACCGGCAGTTCGCGCCGTGCGGCCAGCGTGCCGGTGGCATTGATCGTCCCTTGAATGGTCGCCCGCCCCGGAGTGATCACCGTCACGACCGGCGCTTCGTCTTTCTTGTCTGCGTCAGCCGGCACATCGCCGCGGTGGACCACCAGATAGATCGCGACCATCAGCACCAGCAGCAGCAGCGCCGCAATGGCCCAGCGCCATTTGGAGGTGCGGGCGGTGTCATCGTCGAGCAGCGGGTTCCCGCCGGACAATGCTCCTGCTTCAATCCTGGAATCGAAATTCATTGCCGCAACCGCCTTCACTGCTTGGGCTAAACGCACCCGAACCGGCGGGCAATCGTTACCCGCCGCCGTTCGGCTGTATTACTATGATAAGGCACCCATCGCAAGGCCTGTTGCATGGCCCCGCCCTGAGTGCCTTTTGCACGGCGTTTGCTTACCCGCTGGCGCTGGCTGGGGCAATGGCATGCTCGTCAAACCGCCATGCAGTCTCGGCGAGCGACCAGCGATTGGCCGGGCGCGATGGACGCAGGTGCAGCAAGGCCGCCGCAGACTGGTGTCTCCGGCGGCCTTGCTGTGATCCCCGGCGGGACCGAATCAGTATTTCAGCTGGCGCTCATAAAGATCGCGGTAGTGCTGAATGCGGGTGACCCGCAGGCCTTGCATGCCCGAACGGTCGACCGCGCGCTGCCACGAGGCAAACTCTTCCAGCGTCAGGTTATAACGCTCGCAAACCTCGTCGATGGTCAGCAGCCCGCCGTTCACGGCTGCGACAACCTCGGCCTTGCGGCGGACAACCCAGCGGGTGGTGCTGGGGTCTGGCAAAGACTCGATCGTCAGCGGCTCGCCGAGCGGGCCGATTACCATCGCAGGTCGAATTTTCTGGTTCTCGATCATCATTGTCCTCGACCGCTGGACTGGGGATGCCCTGCGACTGCATCCACAATGCCTTGCGGCCCTTTGCCACTTGTTGAATCAGCAGGGTTAACGGCGCGGAAGGGTTTTGATCCTCCTGCAGCCATAAACGCCCAATCAGTGAAACCACCATCGCGTAACGCACCGCGCGCCAATTCGCTCCGCGCCGCATGTGCGGCGACGAGTCGGGCATGCAGCGCAGCCCATTCGATTCGCGAAGCAGAACCAACGCCTTGCGTTGGACTGACCCGGTCCCGAAGGGTGGCCATGAGGTCTTTTGCGAACTCCATAGAGCGGTCTCTAAAGCCACATCCTCAAGATCAGGTAAAACCGGGCTTTACCATCCGTTGACACTGCTTACCGAAATGCTCCGCTGCCACAGCGCTTGGTTCAGCCGCGCCGCACGTGTATGGGGCGCGGGCGATGACCAGCCTCGAAGCGACCATAGACGCAGGTGTGGACCTGCCCGCCCTGAACCTGGCCGAGCTGTTCCAGCTGCCCGCGCCCATGGCCGGCAAGCGCATCGTCGTGGCCATGTCGGGCGGGGTCGATAGCTCGGTGGTGGCGGCACTGGCCGCGCGCAGCGGAGCCGAAGTGATCGGCGTGACCCTGCAGCTGTATGATTATGGCGCCGCGACTGGCCGCAAGGGCGCGTGCTGCGCCGGCGATGACATCCGCGATGCCCGCAGCGTAGCTGACCGGCTGGGGATCGCGCATTACGTGTTCGATCACGCCAGCCAGTTCCGCGAAGAAGTGGTCGAGCGGTTTGCCGACGATTACCTCGCCGGGCGCACCCCGATCCCGTGCATCCGCTGCAACATGGGCCCTAAATTTACCGACCTGCTGACGATGGCGCGCGAGCTGGGGGCTGATTGCCTGGCGACCGGGCACTATGTGCGGCGGGTTGAAACCCCGGGCGGGGCAGAACTGCACCGCGCCTTCGATCCGGCGCGCGATCAGAGCTATTTCCTTTATGGCACTACGCCGGCGCAGCTCGATTTCCTGCGCTTTCCGCTGGGCGGCTTGCCCAAGCCGCTGGTGCGCCAGATCGCCGAGGCCGAAGGCCTGCGCGTCGCGGCCAAGCCCGACAGTCAGGACATCTGCTTCGTTCCCGATGGCGACTATGCCAAAGTGGTCCGCGCGGTCCGGCCCGAAGGCGCCGAGCCGGGCGAGATCGTCCATGCGACAACCGGCGCGGTGCTGGGCCAACATCGCGGGATCATCCACTATACCGTCGGCCAACGGCGCGGGTTGGAGATCGGCGGGCAGGCTGAGCCGCTTTACGTCACCGGGATCGATGCTGCTTCGCGCCGCGTGCTGGCCGGACCGCGGCGGCTGCTGGCGGTGCACCGCGCGCTGATCACCGAAACCAACCGGATCGGGCCGCTGCCCACTGGGCCGCTGACCGCCAAAGTCCGCTCACTGGCCAAGCCAGTGCCGGTGACGCTCGACGGCCCGCTGGGCGGCGGCGCGGCTTGCACGCTGAGCTTTGCCGGTCCCGAATACGGCGTCGCGCCCGGACAGGCGGCAGTGATCTATGCCGGTGAACGCGTGATCGGTGGCGGCTGGATCGAGTCCACCGAGGCCGCTTAGCCGCAGGGCTGCGCGATCAGGCAGCGTCCTGAAAATTCGATTGCTGCCAGATCCGCCGCCAGCGCGCATTGCCCCGGTGAGACCACTTCACCCGCTACCACCAGCGGCTGATCAAGCGGTAAGACCAGCACAGCGCCGCGATAGCGCGCGATAGTGCCCGCAGGTGCTGCACCGTCGAGCCGGTCAAGCCGGAAGTGCGGCCCTTCAACCAAGGTCACGTCGCCGGTGGCCGCCACGTGCCGCCGCAAGGCCGGATCGTGCGGCTCCCCGCGTGCAACCACAATCCCGGCGTCAAGATGCAGTTCGCGCGGGCGGCCATAATCGAACAGGCGGTAAGTGATGTCGCTATTCTGCTGGATTTCGATCAGCGACAGGCCGGGTCCGATCGCATGGACAGTGCCCGCCGGGATGTAGAAAAAATCACCCGCGGTGACCGGATACCAGGTCAGCAGCTGCTCAATCGAACTATCGAGCGCAGCCTGCCGCAGCGCCGCAGGCGAAATCGGCGCGTTGAACCCGATCGCCAGAGCAGCGCCCGGTTCGGCTCCGGTGATCAGCCAGCATTCTTCCTTGCCGCGATGCCCCTTGGGGGCCTGCGCATCGGACGGGTGGACCTGCACTGACAGTTTTTCACTGGTGAACAGGTGTTTGACCAACAGCGCATCAAGCGCCTTGGGCGGAGTAAACCAGACCTCGCCGATCCGCTCCCCCGGCGGGCTGACGAATGGCGCAGGCAACGCGTCCACGCCCCACGGGCGCGGCGACAGGGTGGTAGCAAGCAGCACGCTCACTGGTGGGCCGCCCCCTGCTTGACCGCACCGTCCAGCTTGCCGACCTGTTGCGCCCCGGCCCGGGTGGTCACCAGCACCTCGTTGCCATCAACCACCACCACCACGTCTTCGAGCCCGATCACAGACACCCGCGGGCCGTCGCTTTCGACCAGAACATTGCGGCAATCGACCAGTTGCGCCGGGCCGCGCACGCTGTTGCCGTGGCCGTCGCCGCCGCGCGCGGTGTGCAGCGCATCCCAGCTGCCGATGTCCGACCAGCCCATATCGGCCGGGACGAGCGCAGCGCGCGCAGTGTTTTCCATAACGGCATAGTCGACAGACTCGCTGTCGATCGCCGCAAAGGCCGCTGCATCAGGGTGAAAACGGTGACCGTCTTCATGGCCCAGCTCGACAGCGCGGCGGGCCTGCGCGGCGATGGCCGGGCGGTGTGCGGCCAACTCGTCGAGGAAAGTCCCGGCGCGGAAGGCGAAGATGCCGCCGTTCCAGGCATAGGAGCCATCTGCCAGAAACTGCTGCGCGCGCGCCAGATCGGGCTTTTCGACAAACCGCGCGACTGCAAACCCGCTGTCCCCAATCGCCGCGCCGCGTTGAAGGTAGCCGAATCCGGTTTCGGGGCTTTTGGCTTCGATCCCGAAGGCGACCAGCCAGCCATCGTAGGCAAGGCTGGCTGCAGCGCGGGCGGCGGCTTGAAATGCAGCGCTATTTCCAATGTGGTGATCGCTCGGGCAGACCAGCATCACCGCGTCGGGCGGCAAGCGCAAAGCGGCCAAGGCAATCGCGGCGGCGGTATTGCGCGCCGAAGGCTCAACGATCACCCGCGCGGCTGAATTCCCGGCCAGTTGTGCTTCAACATGCGCCAGGTGCGCGGTGCCCGTCACCACCAGCGGCGCGGCAAATCCGGCTTCGGCGGCGCAGCGCGCGACGGTCTGCTCAAACAGCGTGCCTTCGCCCACCAAGGGCAGGAATGGCTTGGGCAGCACGGCGCGGCTGCGCGGCCACAGCCGGGTGCCGCTGCCGCCGCACAGGATCACCGGATAGATTGTCGGTTCGCTCATCTTCTGGTTTTCACTCTTGCCGCGTCCTTGTGCATGCCCAGCAACGCCCTAGTCGTGCCACGGTTCCAGCTGACAGCCCAGCCCCGGATGATAAGTCGCGGTCTCGCGCGCCAGCAAGGGAAACCGCGCGGTGACGCTTTTGGTCGGCGCATCCTCAGACAGCATCACCAGCCCCATCCCGGGCTCAAAATCCTTGCGGCAATCGCCAAGCTCGCGCCCGCCCAGATAGCGGCACGAGCAGGCCACCCGTGCGCC
>JANNYT010000067.1:0-31834 GCA_031410255.1 Novosphingobium sp.
TGCTCGACGTTGGACATGCTTTCGCAGCCGCCAGCCACCACCACATCGCTGGCACCGGTCTGGACCATCATCGCGGCGTTGATGATCGCCTGCAGGCCCGATCCGCAGCGCCGATCAAGCTGATAGCCCGGCACTTCCAGCGGCAACCCGGCGGCGAGCCATGACCAGTGGCCGATGCATGGTGCTTCGCCATTACCGTAACCTTGACTGAACACCACATCGTCAACCCGCGCGGGGTCGATCTTGGTGCGCTCCATCAAGGCCTTGAGGATCACCCCGCCCAGCTCTCCCGCGGTCAGCGAGGACAGCGCGCCACCGAACTTGCCAACGGCGGTGCGGATCGGGGCGACAATTGCAGCGCGGCGCAGGGTCATGGCTTGTCCTTGTCTGAAGTGGCCACCAGGCCGGTACCGATCAATTTGTCTATCGTAACAGCGTCCAGCCCCAGCACCGCGCCGAGCACTTCGGCGCTGTGTTCGCCCAGGTAAGGTGCCGGGCGCGGATCGCCGCGCGGCTGGCCGGGAACATTGGCAAACGAGCGCGCGGCCGGATAGACGAACCCGCTGGGGTTGGCAGGTGAGGGTCCGAACAACGGATTGTCAGCCACCAGCACTGGGTCCTGCGCCATTTCGTACATAGTGCGGTAACGCTCGAAAGTCGCCCCCGCTGCAGTCAGCTGCTGCGCTAGATCAGTGTAGTCGCGCTGTCCGGCGGCATGTTGCATGATCGCAAAAATGGCATCACGCTGGTCAAACCGGTTGGCGTCGCTGGTGGCAAAGCTGAGCCCCGATGAGGCCTCGAGCGCTGCGATCTGGTCGCTCACGCCGAGCGCGGCAATCAGCGCGTTCCACTGTTTGGCGGTCAACGCGGCGACCATGAAGCGCTTACCATCGCAGCTGACGAAATCGCGGCCCAAGGCGCCCCAGATCGCATTGCCAAGCCGCTCGCGGTCGCCGCCACGATACAGCATTTCGGCCATCGCCCCGGCATTGGCGGCGGTGCCGATCGCGACGTCGCCCAAGGGCACGCGCAGTTCGGTTCCCTGCCCGGTCGCATCGCGGTGGCGCAGCCCGGCCAGCAGCGCGAAAGCGCAGTAGGCCCCGGTGATGAAATCCCAGGCCGGCAGCACCTGGTTGATCGGCGGCGCGCTGGCCGGATCCCAGTCGGCCGGACCAGTCATCAAGGGATAGCCGCTGGCAGCGTTGACGGTGAAGTCCATCGCCTGACGACCATCGTGCCAGCCCATGATCCGCACCGAGACCAGTTCAGGACACGCCTCTGCAATCGCCGCGTGGCTGAGGAACGATTCGGCGGGCAGGTTAGTAATCAGCACCCCAGTCTGCTGGACCAGCTCGATCAGCAGCGCGCGGCCTGCCTTGCTCTGCAGATCGAGCGCGACGCTTTTCTTGGCGCGGTTGAGGTTCTCCCACGAGAGCGAGCGACCCCCGTCGGTCAGCATCGCGCGGTCATAATCGAGCCCGCCCGCGACATGATCGACCCGGATTACCTCGGCGCCCATTTGCGCAAGATACAGCCCAGCGGTGGGCGAAGCGACGAACGACGACACCTCGATCACCCGCAGTCCGGCCAGCAAATTGTACATTTACTGCGCCCCCGCCCATTCGCGCAGCATGTGCTTGGCGATCTGCAGCTGGAGGATTTGCGTGGTCCCCTCATAGATCCGGTAAATCCGGACATCGCGGAAGAACCGCTCGGCATCGTATTCGGCCAGGTACCCCGCACCGCCGTAAATCTGCACCACCCGGTCCGCCACGCGCCCGCACATCTCGCTGGCGAAGACCTTGAACGCGGCCGCCTTGCGCAGCACGTTCTCGCCAGCATCAGCGCGCGCGGTGACGTCTTTCATCATTGCTTCGGCGGCGTAGATCTCAATCTCGCTGTCAGCCAGCATCGCCTGGATCAGCTGGAAATTGGCAATCGGCTCGCCAAAGGCCTTGCGTTCATTGGCATAGCGAAGCGCCGAATCGAGCGCCCGGCGAGCGTAACCGGTGGCCGCTGCGCCCACCGAAATACGCCCGTTATCGAGGCTCTGCATCGCAAAGCCAAAGCCCTTGCCCTCTTCGGTGCCAAGCAAGGCTTCGGCGGGGAGCTGAACCTCGTCGAGGATCACATCGGCGATGTGGCTGCCTGACTGGCCCATCTTCTTGTCAGAACTGCCGATCGACACCCCGGGAGTATCAGTCGGGACCAGAAAAGCCGAAACGTGGGCATTCTTCGGCAGCGATTCCTTGGTCGTCCGCGCCATGATCAAGGCCAGCTTGGCGAAGGGTGAGTTGGTGATGTAGCGCTTGGTCCCGCTGATCACCCAGCCGTTGCCGTCACGCTGCGCAAAAGTCTGCATCGCCGCCGAATCGGAGCCTGAGCCTGGCTCGGTCAGCCCGAAGCAGGCAATTTCCCCCGCGGCCAGACGCGGCAGCCATTCGGCCTTCTGCGCCTCGGTGCCGCCGTTCTTGAGCGCCGAGCAGACCATCCCGATGTTGATCGAAATGATCGAGCGGAAGGCGGGCATGGCATAGGACAGCACGTTGATCGTTTGGGCATACTGGCTGATGTTCATCCCTGCGCCGCCGTATTCCTCTGGAATGGTCAGCCCGAACAGCCCCATGTCGCGCATTTCTGTCAGGATCGCGTCGGGGATCTTGTCGGTCTCGATCACTTCGCGCTCGGCCGGGATCAGCCGCTCGCGGACATAGCGTCCAAGCTGATCGATGAACTGGTCGAAGATGTCCTGGTCCATGCCGTTGTTGCTCATGTGGGCAGCCTCAAATCGGATCGTAGGGGAAGACATGCGCCGAAACTTCGTCGGCGCGGGCCAGATCGGGGCTGAAGGCGGGGATCAGCTCGCTGGCGATCGTCTCTGGCGTCCATCCTTCCAACTTGGTCATCGAGCGGACCGGGCGCGGTTTGGAGAACAGCACGATCTCGTTCTTGCGCACCGCGAAGATCTGGTTCGACACTGCCTGGGCAGCGTCGGATGCCAGATAGACCACCAGGGGCGCGATCTTGTCCGCGCTCATTGTCTTCAAGCGTTCGACCCGTTCTTTGGCCTCGGGCGTTTCAGCCGGGATCGACGCGGTCATCCGGCTCCACGCGAACGGAGCGATGCAGTTCGAGCGGACCCCGGCGCGCGCCATATCGAGCGCGATCGATTGCGACAGACCGACAATGCCGAGCTTTGCGGCGCTGTAATTGGCCTGCCCGATGTTACCAATCAGGCCCGAGGTCGAGGTGAAGTGGATGAAGCTGCCCGATTGTTGCTCACGGAAATAGGGCGTCGCCGCTTTGGAGACGTTGAAGCAACCGTTCAGATGCACGTCGATCACCGCGCGCCAATCCTCATGGCTCATCTTGTGCCAGATCGTATCGCGCAGGATTCCGGCATTGTTGACCACCGCATCGATCCGGCCAAACCGCTGGACCGCATCTTCGATGATGCTGACGGCGCCCAGTGGATCTGTCACGCTGGCGAGGTTGGCATGGGCCCGGCCGCCAGCTGCGAAAATGTCATCGGCGGTTTGCTGCGCCGGGCCAGCATCGCCGCCCTCACCGCCGCCGCCAACCCCGGGATCGTTGACCACCACCGCCGCGCCATGGGCGGCGCACAGCAGCGCAATCTCTCGCCCCACACCGCGCCCGGCCCCGGTGACCGCGACGACTTTGCCTTCGAGCATACCCATCCTGGCCGATTCCCTATCCTGACTGCGAGCCACTTAACCGCGCGCTTAAAGACGCCTTACGGGGACCGCTGCGAAAATCAACCGGCGGGTTTGGCGCTGGGCTTTCCTGGAGCATTCGGCGCAGCAGGCAGCGGCGCTTGCGGAGCAGGCAGGGCATCAGCCGGCAAGCGCTGGCTGTCGAGCATTTCCGCCGCATCGTCGAGCGCATCGGCTTCGGCCTGCGTCACCCCGCCCGCCGTGCGGCCTTCATCGCCGCGTGAGCAGGCGGCCAGTAGCAACAACAGAGCGATGGGGATCAAGCGCATCGCAGCATGATAGCGGCCCCGCAGAAAAGTAAAAGGCGGGCGCGACCGATCTGGCCGCGCCCGCCGTTCAGACCGCCCATTTCAACCTATTGCGCGGCGGCTGGCGTCGCGCTGGCGCTGGCGCTGGCCGCGTCGGCCCCGGCCGAGGCATCGGCCACCGGCGTTGCCCCGACATCGCCAATCGCTTCTTCGGCGGGCATCTCGACATTGTCTTTCTGCGCTTCTTCCTTGGCACTTTCGGCACTGCCGCAGGCGGCAAGTGCAAGCGCAGCAGTGGTGACGAAAGCCACAGCAGCGAATTTCTTCATCGGTAGACCCTTTCCAGATGGCGCGCCCCGGCGGCAGGAGCGCCGCTAATGGCCCGATGCTAGCCCGCTGTGATTCGCCTGCCAACCGCGAAATTCAGCCAAAAGCGACATTTCCACTAACATCGGTTGATTGGATATAAAGATTTCTTTATATGATATGCAAATGCGGATCGATCCCACCTTGCGCGCACTGGCTGACCCGACCCGGCTGCGCATCATGCGCCTGCTCGCGGCGATGGAGCTGGCGGTGGGTGAACTGGCGCAAGTGCTGGGGCAAAGCCAGCCGCGCGTTTCGCGCCATGTCCGGATCCTGTGCGATGCCGCCTTGGCCGAACGGCGCAAGGAAGGCAGCTGGGTGTTCCTGCGCAGCGCGATCGGTGCGGGCCGCGCGCCGCCGCTGGGGGCCGCCGCCGCCAACTTGCTCGCAGTGGCCGAAGAAGGTGATGCGCAGTTCGCCGCGCGCTGCAGCGAAGATCGCCGCCATCTGGCCGCCATCCGCGCCGCACGCGAAGCCAGCGCCGCCACTTACTTTGCGCGCTATGCCGCTGAATGGGACCAATTGCGCGGGCTCCATTCGCCCGATGCCCCGGTTGAGGCGGCGCTGCTGCAGGCCTTGGACGGTGAAAATCTGGGCGCGCTGCTCGATGTCGGGACCGGCACCGGGCGCATTGCGCAGTTGCTCGCCCCGCGCGCCACGCAAGTAACCGGGCTCGACAAAAGCCCCGAGATGCTGCGGCTGGCCCGCGCACGGCTGCAGGACCTGCCCGCTGACCGGCTGTCGCTGGTGCAGGGCGATTTCACCGCGCTGCCATTTGGCGACGCCGCGTTCGATACGGTGCTGTTCCATCAGGTGTTGCACTATGCGCAAGCGCCGGAACTGGTGTTGGCCGAAGCCGCGCGGGTAACCCGGCCCGGCGGCATGATCGCGGTGGCTGATTTCGCCGCGCATGACCGTGAAGAGTTGCGCAGCCAGCACGCCCATGCCCGCCTTGGCTTCTCCGACGAGCAGATGCTGGCCTTGCTGGCCGATGCCGGGTTCAGCGCCGCGCCGCCGCTGGCGCTGCCGGGCAAGCCGCTGACCGTGAAGATCTGGACCGGCCAGCGCGGCCTATCTCCTGCGCCCGCCGCCCGCGCTGTAAAGGCCCTCGCCCAATGACCCCGCCGATCCATCAAGCCGCCGAGCCGCTAGGCGATATTGCCGTCTCGTTCGAATTCTTCCCGCCCAAGACCGAGAAGATGGAAACGCAGCTGTGGGAGGCGATCTCGGAGCTGGCCCCGCTGGCGCCGCGCTTTGTCTCAGTCACGTACGGCGCCGGCGGCTCAACCCGTGAGCGCACCCATGCCACCGTTGCGCGGATCGTGCGTGAGACCGCGCTGGTCCCCGCCGCGCACCTGACTTGCGTTGGTGCCAGCAAGGCCGAGATTGCCGAAGTGGCGCAGCAGTACTGGGACGCCGGGGTGCGGCACGTGGTCGCGCTGCGCGGCGATGCTCCAGCCGAAGCGGGCGGGCGGTTTTCTCCGCATCCCGAAGGCTATGCCAGCGCCGCTGCGCTGGTCGAAGGACTGGCCCGCCAGCACCCGTTTGAGCTGTCGGTCGCGGCCTACCCCGAGGTTCACCCGGATGCCGCCGATGCCAAGGCCGATCTCGATAATCTCAAGCGCAAGCTCGATGCCGGGGCCAGTCAGGCGATCACGCAGTTTTTCTTCTCGCCCGAGGCTTATTTCCACTTCCTCGATGCCGCGCTTGCCGCCGGGATTTCGGTGCCGATCATCCCCGGGATCATGCCGGTGACAAGCTTTGCCGCGATCCGCCGGATGAGCGGCAACACCGCGATCCCGCCCGCAATGGAGCGGATGTTCGAAGGACTCGACGACCGCCCCGGCCCGCGCGCGCTGGTCGCCGCGACTGCCGCAGTCGACCTGTGCCGCCAGCTTTATGCCGGCGGCGTGCGCGATTTCCACTTCTACACCCTCAACCGCGCCGAGCAGGCCTATGCAATCTGCCACCTGCTGGGCCTGCGTCCCAAGGATGCCCGCAAGGATGGCAAATCATGAGCCCGCGTGAAACTTTCCTGGCGCAGGCTGCGCAGCGCATCCTGATCACCGACGGTGCGTTCGGAACCGAAATCCAGAACTGTGGGTTGAAGGAAGCCGACTATGCTGGGGATCTGGGGTTGACCGCGGATCAGAAGGGCAACAACGATATCCTCGCACTGACCCGCCCGGCAGTGCCCGAGGCAATCCACCGCGCCTATTTTGCGGCCGGAGCCGATATTGCCGAAACCAATACCTTTTCGGCCAACCGGATCAGCCAGGCCGACTATGCCGCCGAGCATCTGGTCCGCGAAATCAATGTGGCTAGCGCGCGGCTAGCACGCAAGGTCGCAGACGAATTTCAGGCCAAGGACGGCCGCCCGCGGTTTGTTGCAGGCGCAATCGGCCCGACCAACAAGACCCTCTCGCTCTCCCCCGATGTCAATGACCCTGGCTACCGCGAGATTGATTGGGACACGCTGGTCGATGTCTACAAGGAACAGGCCGCTGCGCTGGTCGAAGGCGGGGCAGACTTCATTCTGGTCGAGACGGTATTCGATACGCTTAACGCCAAGGCCGCGATCATGGCGGTCAAGCTGCTCGAGACCGAGCTGGGCCATGAAGTGCCGCTGATGCTGTCGATGACCCTGACCGATCTGTCGGGCCGCAACCTGTCGGGCCATACGGTCGAGGCGTTCTGGTACGCGGTGCGCCACGCCAAGCCGCTGACCATCGGGCTCAATTGCAGCTTTGGCGCGACCCAGCTGCGCCCGCACGTCCGCGCACTGAGCCAGGTCGCCGACGCGCTGATCATGGTCTATCCCAACGCCGGGTTGCCCAACGAACTGGGCGCTTATGACGAGCGCCCGGACGAGACTGCCGCCTTCGTGCGCGAGTGGGCTGAGGCGGGGCAAGTCAACGTGCTGGGCGGCTGCTGCGGATCGACCCCGGCCCATATCGCCGCGATTGCTGCGGCGGCCAAGGGCCTGGCCCCGCGCGTGCTCCCCACACCTGAACCGCGCACGCGGCTGGCGGGCCTCGAACCCTTCATCATGGCGGCCTGATCCTATGACCACGCCCCCCTCCGGCTCCAGCTTCGTCAACATCGGCGAGCGGACCAATGTGACCGGCTCGGCCGCGTTCAAGAAGCTGATCATGGCGGACGACTATGCGGCGGCGGTCGAAGTCGCGCGCCAGCAGGTTGAGAACGGCGCGCAGATCATCGACGTCAACATGGACGAAGGGTTGCTCGATGCGGTCCACGCCATGACCACCTTCCTCAAACTGATCGCCGCCGAGCCTGACATTGCGCGGGTGCCGGTGATGATCGACAGTTCGAAGTGGGAGGTGATCGAGGCCGGGCTGAAATGCGTGCCGGGCAAGCCGATCGTCAATTCGATTTCGATGAAGGAAGGCGAAGCCGCATTCCTTGAGCATGCGCGCAAATGCATGGCTTATGGCGCGGCAGTGGTGGTGATGGCGTTCGACGAGGCCGGGCAGGCCGATACCAAGCAACGCAAGATCGAAATCTGCGCGCGGGCCTATGCGCTGCTGACGGGGATCGGCTTCCCGCCCGAAGACATCATCTTCGATCCTAACGTGTTCGCAGTGGCGACCGGGATCGAGGAGCATAACAATTACGGAGTCGATTTCATCGAGGCGACGCGCGAGATCAAGGCGCGCTGCCCGCACGTTCATATCTCGGGCGGACTCTCGAACCTCAGCTTTTCGTTCCGCGGCAACGAACCGGTGCGCCGCGCGATGCATTCGGTGTTCCTCTACCACGCGATTCCCGCCGGAATGGACATGGCGATCGTCAACGCCGGGCAGCTCGACGTTTATGACACGATCGACCCCGAGCTGCGCGAACTGTGCGAAGACGTGGTGCTCAACCGCAGACCCGACTCCACCGACAGGCTGGTCACGCTGGCCGAGAAGTTTCGCGGCACTTCGCCCGAGGCGGAAAAGCAGGCCGAGGAATGGCGCGGCTGGGATGTGGCGCGGCGGATCGAACATGCGCTGGTCAAGGGCATCGACCTGTATGTGGTCGATGATACCGAAGAGGCCCGGTTGGAAATTTCCGCCCGTGGCGGCCGCCCGATCGAGGTGATCGAAGGCCCGTTGATGGACGGCATGAACACCGTTGGCGACCTGTTCGGCGCAGGCAAGATGTTCCTCCCGCAAGTGGTCAAATCGGCGCGCGTGATGAAAAAAGCGGTCGCGCACCTGATCCCTTATATCGAAGCCGAGAAGCTCCCTGGGGCCAAGGCCAAGGGCAAGATCGTGATGGCCACGGTCAAGGGCGACGTCCACGATATCGGCAAGAACATCGTCGGCGTGGTGCTGCAATGTAACGGCTACGAAGTGATCGATCTGGGTGTAATGGTACCGTGGACCCGGATCCTTGAGACCGCGCGCGAGCAGGACGCCGACATCATCGGTTTGTCCGGGCTGATCACCCCCAGCCTCGACGAGATGGTCACCGTGGCCGAGGAAATGCAGCGTGCGGGCTTCACCTTGCCGCTGCTGATCGGCGGCGCGACCACCAGCAAGGTCCACACCGCGTTGCGGATCGATCCGGCTTACGACGGTCCGGTGATCCACGTGCTCGACGCCAGCCGCGCGGTCGGGGTGGCGAGCCAGCTGCTCTCCGATACGCAAGCCGAGCCGTTCATCGCCGCAACCGCTGCCGAATATCAGCACGTCCGCGATCTGCGCGCGGGCAAGGAACAATCGATCCTGCTGAGCCTGGCCGATGCCCGCGACAACAGCTTCAAGCCGGATCTGTCAGACAAAGTCATGCCGCCAGAGGCGCCCGGCGTACACAGCTTCCCCGCTTGGGATCTGGCCGATCTGGCCGAGGTGATCGACTGGACCCCGTTCTTCCGCGCGTGGGAACTGGCTGGCACCTACCCCGCAATCCTGACTGACGACGTGGTCGGCGAGAGCGCGCGCGGGCTGTTTGCCGATGCGCAGGCGATGCTCCAGCAGATCATCGCCGAGAAGTGGCTGACCGCACGCGGGGTCTGCGGGTTCTGGCCCTGCGCCCGCGATGAAGACGACGTGCTGCTCCACCTTGAAGGGCCGCAGCCGCCGTTGCGCCTGCCGTTTCTGCGCCAGCAAATCCGCAAAAGCCGCGACCGCGCCAACTTTTGCCTCGGCGATTTCATCGACCCCGATGGCGACTGGATCGGCGGGTTCGCGGTGGCGATCCACGGGATCGAACCGCACCTCGAACGGTTCCGCGCCGATCACGATGATTACAACGATATCTTGCTCAAAGCCTTGGCCGACCGCTTTGCCGAAGCCTTTGCCGAGCGGCTCCACCAGCACGTTCGCACCACGCTATGGGGCTATGCGCCGGGCGAGCAGCTGACCAATGAAGCGCTTATCAAGGAGCAGTATCGCGGCATCCGCCCTGCCCCGGGCTATCCCGCCTGCCCCGATCACAGCCTCAAACCGATCCTGTTCGACCTGCTCAACGCTGGTGAAAACGCCGGGATTGTCCTGACCGAAAGCCAGGCGATGCTGCCCACCGCTGCGGTTTCAGGGTTTTATTTCGCGCATCCCGACAGCCAGTATTTCGGCGTCGCCCGGATCGGCCGCGATCAGCTGGAAGACTACGCCGCGCGGCGCGGCATGCCGCTGGACGAAGCGACGCGTTGGCTCCGGCCCAATCTGGATTGAACGTCAGACCGGCGTGCGCGCTCGGTCCAGATTGCGCTTATCAGCTACCAAGGCTTGCCCATCAGCACCTTTGACGATGTCGAACAGCCCGGTTGCTTCAAACAGGGCGGGGAAATTCTTCACCCCGTAATTGCGCGGATCAATCGGGGCTTGCCGCTTGGCCGCGCTGCCAGCAGTGGCGAGCAGCGCCCAGCCATCATCGCGCATCACCGCCTCAACCGCCAGCCGCAGCGTCGCCACCAGCTTGGCATCCTGCGCCAGCACCCGGAGCACCTTTACCGCCGGCTCGGCTTTGACTGCCGGTTTCGCCGGAGCCTTGGCTGCGGCTTTGACGGCAGGAGCCTTGGGCGGCGGCCCCGGATCTTCGCTGGCAATGGACCCCAACGTATCGAGATAGAGAAACGTGGTGCAGGCGTTGACGAACGGTTCGGGCGTCTTGCGCTCGCCAAACCCGTAAACCTCGTGCCCCGCGGCGCGCAGGTGCATCACCAGCGGGGTGAAATCGGCATCGCTCGAGGCGACTGCAAAGCCGTCCAGCCGCTGGGTGTAAAGCAGCTCCATCGCATCGATCACCAGCGAAATGTCGGTCGCGTTCTTGCCGCTCGAATAGCTGAACTGCTGGATCGGCCGGATCGCAAACTGGTGCAGTTTGGCGGTCCAGCCCGCAAGCTGCTTGCTGGCCCAGTCACCATAAGCGCGGCGGATATTGGGCGTACCGTATTTCGAGAGCTCGGACAGGATCCCGGCGATCTTGGTGTGGCTGACGTTATCCGCATCGATCAACAGGGCGATGTGGCGGCCGGCCGGACCGGCGGGCGATGGGGTGGGGGCAGCTGGCATGGTCGGCGCAGAGTGAACCCGGCAGCGCGGACTGGCAAGCAAGACTAGCGCTGGTAATTCTCCCCGCCCGCGTTATCCCGGTCAGCTACGGGGGAGCAAGGGCATGGAACAGTTCAGTATTGGCCGGGTCTTGGCGCGCAGCTCGGGCATGATGCGTGATAATCTGGCGAGCGTCGGCCTGTTCATGCTGATCATCCAGATCGTCAGTTCGGGCGCGGAATTTATGGCCCAAGGCCAGCTGGGCGAGCTGTTGCCCGGCGGCGGCACCGGATTTGGCGCGGGTCTGCAAGTGTTCAGCTCGGCCTGGTACTGGGTCTCGCTGGTGATCAACCTGCTGGCCGGTTCGCTCGGCTGGGCGGGGTCAGTCCACGGCTTTCTGCGCTCGGCCCAAAATCAGCAAACGACGCTGCGCGAATGTTTCGAATTCGGGCTGGCCAAGATGATCCCGGTGCTGGTCTTGACCGTGCTGTGGTGGCTGGGCGTGGCCTTGGGCTGGCTGCTGATCATCGTCCCCGGGCTGATCCTGATCACGATGTGGAGCGTGGCCATCCCGGTGCTGATCGGCGAGGACAAGGGCATTCTCGAAAGCTTTGGCCGCAGCCGCGATCTGACACGCGGGCACCGGCTGGCGATTTTCGGGCTGCTGTTTCTGGTGCTGGTCGTGATGTACATCGCCTTTGCAGTCATCCTGGCGGCCTTTGTCGGCGGCAGCGTTTTTGCCAAGCTGGATGTGCTGAACAACCTCAACCCGCTGGCGATGATCGGTTCAGCCGTGGTCAGCTGGGCGGTCGCGCTGTTCCTCTCGGCCCTGCTCAGCGCGCTCTACATCGAGCTGGTCGAGGTCAAGGAGGGCGGGCGCACCGACCACCTCAGCGACGTGTTCGTCTAGCCCGGCGATGCGCAATTCCCTCGCCCTTGTACTGGCGGCCGGCTTGATTGCGCCGCCGGTGCTGGCGCTGCCCCCGGCGAGCGTAGCGGTGGCATTCGACCGCAGCCACATCCGCCCGGTGCTGGCTGAAGGCGAGGCCGACCGGGCGACTCACCGGCTGGTCAGCGCTGACGATCCGGTGCGGATCGCGTCGATTTCCAAGCTGGTCACCGCGCTGGGGGTGATGCGGCTGGTGGATCAGGGCAAGCTCGAGCTTGACCGCGATGTGTCGGACTATCTCGGCTACCCGCTGCGCAATCCAGCCTATCCTGACCGCAAGATCACGCTGCGACTGTTGCTGTCGCACCAGTCGAGCTTGCTCGACGGCGATGACCTCTACATCATTCCGCTGGGCACTACGCTCCAGCAGCGGCTGGCCGATCCGCATGTATGGGACCCGGAACACGCACCCGGCTCGGGCTGGTTTCATTACACCAACCTCAACTTCCCGGTGGTCGCGAGCATAATGGAGCGCGCCAGCGGCGAGCGGTTTGACCGGCTGATGCTGCGGCTGGTGCTGCGGCACTTGCGGCTGAGCGCTTGCTTCAACTGGTCGGGCTGCTCGGCGCTGTCCACCAGCCGCGCGGTGGTGCTCTACCGCGCCACCGGTGAGGTCGCGAAGGACGATCTGCACGGCATCGCCCCGGCTTGTTTGGTGGTCCCGGCAGCAGACGGCGGGTGCGATCTGAGCGGCTACGTGCTGGGCAGCAACGGCGCGATGTTCAGCCCCCAAGGAGGCCTCAGGATTTCAATGCGCGATCTGGCCAAGATCGGTCAGATGCTCGCGCGGGGCGGTAAGGGGTTCCTCTCGCGCATGGCCTTCGCCGAATTGACCCGTCCGCAATGGCGCTTTGATGGCCGCAATGGCCTCGGCGAAAACGGCGAGGCCGACGGGTTCTTTTGCACATACAGTCTTGCGGTGCAGACGTTGAATGCGGGCGTAGCGGGCTGCCGCGATGACCTGTTCGGTGACGCGCGTCGGCGACTTGGCCACGCTGGCGATGCTTACGGGCTCAAGAGCGGATTGTGGCTCGACCCCGCAACCGGGCGCGGGCTGGCCTTCTTCACCAGCGCGGTGCCCGATGTGTCGCCCGGTGCGCACAGTGCCTTTACCGGCGCGGAAGAAGCGATTGTCGCGCGCGCGGGCAAAGTGCCCTTCCGTTAGCCAGCATGTGCCGCTAGGCCCCGGCGGGTGATCCAGCCCGCCGTCCTCGATACCCTCCACGCCACCTTCGGCTTCTCCGCGTTTCGCGGGGTGCAGGATCAAGTGGTCGCGCGGGTCATGGCCGGGCAATCGACCCTGGCGGTGATGCCGACCGGCGCGGGCAAGAGCCTGACCTATCAGCTGCCCGCGGTGGTCCAGGCGGGTACCTGCGTGGTGATCTCGCCCCTGATCGCCTTGATGCACGATCAGTTGCGCAGCGCGCAGGCCAATGGGATCCGCGCCGCCAGCCTGACCAGCGCCGATGGCGAGGAATACCGCAAGGCGGCGATCGACGCTTTCCGCGAAGGCGAGCTCGATCTGCTCTACGTCGCCCCCGAACGCGCCAGCCAGGGGCATTTCCGCGAGCTGCTGAGCAAGGCGGCGGTCAGCCTGTTCGCGATCGACGAAGCCCATTGCGTGTCCGAGTGGGGCCACGATTTCCGCCCCGACTACCGCTTGCTGCGGCCCTTGATGGATATGTTTCCGGCGGTCCCCCGGCTGGCCTTGACCGCTACTGCCGATGCCCACACCCGCGCCGATATCCTCACGCAGCTTGGGATCCCGCAAGACGGCCTGATCATCGCCGGGTTCGACCGGCCCAACATCCGTTATGCGATCCGCCACCGCGATAATCTGGTGCGCCAGCTGGTTGACTTGATGGCGCAGCAGCCCGGCCCGGGGATCGTCTATGCGCCGACCCGCAAAAAGGTGGAGGACCTGGCCGAAAAGCTGAGCGCCGCTACCGGGCGCCGGGTGCTGCCGTACCACGCCGGGCTCGATCCAGCGGTGCGCGCGGCCAATCAGGCGGCGTTTGTGGCGTCTGAGGACATCGTGATGGTCGCCACGGTCGCCTTCGGGATGGGGATCGACAAGCCCGATGTGCGGTTCGTCGCGCATGCCGGCGTGCCCAAATCGATCGAGGCCTACTATCAGGAGACCGGCCGCGCAGGGCGCGATGGGGACGCCTCGCTGGCCTTGATGCTGTGGGCGGCCGACGATTTCGCCCGCGCCCGCCAGCGTCTGTCTGAGGTAGAAGAGCATCGCCGCGCGGGCGAGCGGACGCGGCTGGCCGCGCTCGCCAATCTGGTCGAGACCGCCGGGTGCCGCCGGGCATTGCTGCTGCGGCACTTTGGCGAAGTACCGCCCGAAAAGTGCGGCAACTGCGACAATTGCCTTGAGGCGCCGGGCGTAGTCGATGCGACCACTCTAGCGCAGAAGCTGCTGTCGGCTGCGTACCGCACGGGCCAAGCGTTTGGCTTCGGCCATCTCGAAAAGGTCCTGACCGGGATTGGCGACGAGCGGATCAGCCAGCGCGGGCATGACCAGCTGAGTGTGTTCGGGATAGTCCCCGCTGAGGAAGCGCATTTGCTGCGCCCGCTGGTCCGAGCGTTGCAGGCCCGCGGTTCGCTGGTGCCGACTGAGCATGGCGGGCTGGCGCTGGGGGGCGATGCGCGCGATATCCTGAAAGGCGATGTGCCGGTGCTGATCGCGCTGGCGGCGAAGCCTGAGCGGACGCGCAGCGCGGGTAGCAGGCGGCGCGACAAATCGGGCGGGGTCAATCCGCTGGGCGACCCGCTGTTCGAGGCGCTGCGCGAGCTACGGCGCGAAATCGCCAGTGAGGCCGGGGTACCGCCCTACGTGGTGTTCCACGATTCGACCCTGCGCGAAATGGCTGCGTGCCGCCCCGCCACCCTCGCCGCGCTGGGCGGGGTGAGCGGGGTTGGGAGTCGTAAGCTGGAAACCTACGGCGACGCGCTTCTTGGCGTTATCCGCCAGTTTTGATCATGGGTTAGCGGGAAACACCGATGAATGCAGGTGTTCGATCCGCCACTTGCCGCTCTCGAACTGATACAAGAAAGTATAGCGCGCCTTCACATCGCTTTTGGCTCCAGTCGCCGGGTCGGTCATAATGACCGTCCAAGTGCCCATCCGCAGTGCCCAATTGCAGCCCGACTTGATGGTCGAGCTATCGATCCGCCCGACCGGACTGCCTTTGAGGAATTTGACGAAGTAATCACGGATGCCAGCCGGATCGGTGCGCGGCACGCTTGCGACGGTCGCCAATAGCACTGCATCATCGTCGAACAACGCCGCCACAGCATCAGGGTTTTTTGAGGCCCATGAAGCGTTAAACTCTGCGAATTGTTGATCGAGTTGCGCCGGAGTCAGCCGCTGGCAGGTGAGGTGCGTGCCGCGCGCTGGCTTGGCCTGTGCCGGAGTGATGCCAACTGTTGCGATTGCACCGAGTGCGAGCGCGGCGGTTATTCCGAGTTTTTTCATCGTGGTTGTTCCCATTATTGTTTGTGTTTGTGTCGTTCGAGCAGACCTGCATTTGCCGCCGAGGTCGCTCGTCATGGTCAATCGGGACGAGGACTTATAGAACGTTTGCCGCGTGCCATCAGACGGCTCACACGGTCTTTGATCGCCAGCTTGAGCTTTTTTAGCCGCGCGATTTCAAACGGGTCGGCCCAGCGCCGCGAGCGCGCCTGTTGCAGCCGTGAATCGAGCCGTTGATGGCGCTCGAGCAAACGGAAAACATAATTGAACATGACTTAAGCTCCTCAATCGATTTAACATCCGATCGGAACTGCCGCGTCTGCGTTCAAGTCATTAAGGGGGGAGAGAGACTTCCCGGACCCAGAACATCGGTATTTCCGATGCGGTCCGACATCACGTGGCAAGTTGCAGTTTGAGCAAACTTGCCGCGCCAGAGGGGCCCGGTCCCGCAGACTCAATTTAGAGCGTTACAGCCCGAATACAACCCCCGCACATATTGCAGTTGACGAAGCGTATAATGACGATATTAATATGATATCAGTTTTAAGGGGAAAGCCAATGTCCGATTCGCATCATGTCATGACTTCCAGTCAGGAACGCAGCGCCTGGAGCACCAGCGGTTACCTGATCTTGATTGCCTTTCTGGCGCTGCTGGCGCTGACTATTTACCGCATCATCGCGTTTGCCGGAAGCAATCCGGAAGATAGCGCGATCCTGGGCTTTGTGGTCGGCACCGGCCTTAGCGCGGTTGCGCTGGTGGTCTTGGCCAGCGGGTTCTACATGATCCAGCCCAACCAGGCCGCCGCGATCACGCTGTTCGGATCGTATCGCGGCTCAGACCGCAACACCGGGCTGCGCTGGGTCTGGCCGTGGATGGGCAAGACCAAGATTTCGGTCCGCGCCAACAACCTGATTTCGGACCGGATCAAGGTCAACGATCTGCGCGGCAACCCGATCGAAATGGCCGCGCAAGTGGTCTGGCGCGTGGTCGATACCGCGCAGGCGCTCTACGATGTCGATGATTACAAGGCCTTCGTGATGGTCCAGATCGAAGCTGCAGTGCGGACCATCGGCTCGCGCTATCCTTACGACGATTTCACCCACGCCGAGGTGACGCTGCGCGGCAATCATGACGAGGTCGGGATCGAACTGCGCAAGGAACTGATCGCGCGGCTGACGCAGGCCGGGATCTCGGTCGACGAATGTGGGTTCACCCATCTGGCCTATGCGCAGGAAATTGCCGGGGCGATGCTGCGCCGCCAGCAGGCCGAAGCGGTGGTCGCGGCGCGCAAGACCTTGGTTGAAGGCGCGGTCGGTATGGTCGAGATGGCGCTCGGCATGCTGAGCGAAAAGAACGTCGTCCACCTTGATGACGAGCGCAAGGCGGCGATGGTCAGCAACCTGATGGTCGTGCTGTGCGGCGAGCGTGATACCCAGCCGGTGGTCAACGCCGGGTCGCTGTACCAGTAAGCCGGCGACCAGACCGTGGCTCCCCCGGGCAAAAAGTCGTTCCCGCTCCGGCTTGATCCAGTGCTTTACATGGCGCTGGAGCGGACGGCGGCGGGCGACTTTCGCTCGGTCAACACCCAAGTCGAAGTGCTGCTGCGTGAAGCGTTGGCCCGGCGCGGGGTCAAAGTCGCCGCCAGCGAACCGGCCAAACGCGGCCGCCCCAGGAAAGGTGATAACAATGCCTGATATCGATCTGACTACCGCCGCCATCCGCGACAAGCGCCTGCTGGTCTTGATGGTGGCGCTGGGCTTGGCCGCCGTGGCCACGCTGGGCTTCGCCCCGCTTGAAACGATCCTGCCGCCGCAAATTCATGTGCCGCGCGCCGTGCTGCTGATCCAGCCGGCCATCATCACCATGCTGTGCGCGCTGCTCGGCTGGTGGACTTTGCCGCGCACCGGGCTCGACGCGCCGGTGCTCCGCAGCCTGCTCGCTAAGTCTGACTGGTCGGCGCCGCTACGGCGCGGCTTGCCAGCGGCGGCGATGGTGGCAGTGCTCGTCGCGCTGATTCTGACTGTCTATGCGCTTGGCACCGCCGACGTTGTGCTAAGCATGCCGCAGCTGGATATTCCGCTGATCTCGCGGCTGGGTTATGGCGGCGTGGGTGAGGAGATCATTGCGCGCTGGGGCCTGCTGACGGCGTTCATGGCGCTGGCCTTGGGGCTGGGCCTAAGCCGCAGCGCAGCGTTCTGGGCCGCCAATTCGCTGGCCGCGCTGCTGTTTGCGCTGGGGCATTTCGGAGTATTGTTCGCGCTGCTGCCGCACCCACCGCTGTGGTTGCTGACCGCCGTGGTGCTCGGCAATTTCGTCCCCGCCGTCGCCTTCGGCTGGCTTTACCGGCAGTTCGGGATCGAGAGCGCAATGCTCGCGCATGGCGGCGCGCACGCGTTGTTCTGGAGCGTCGCTGCCGCCGGTTATGTAACCGGCTGAAAGGACCCCCCAATGATCGATCCGAAATCTGTTGGTGCCTGGTTTGAACCTCGCCAAAGGGGCTACGGCGCAGGCTGGCCGATTGCATGGCAAGGCTGGGGGCTGATGCTCACACATGTTGGCGTGATCCTGGGCGGCTCCGCCCTGCTGCGCCAAAACCACGCCGCGCAGATCGCGTGGATCGTGATCGCCGCCGTGCTGCCGTTGCCGCTGTACCATGCCAAAACGCGTGGCGGCTGGAAATGGCGCTGGCCCGGCTGAAACCAGTGCCAGTGCGGCTGTCCTTCTGCGGGACGCCGCCGAGGGTTTTGCCCATCGTTAACCGCGCGGTGGTAAGACGCAGGACATGAGAACCCTCGCCAAACTTCCGCTCGCCACGCTGGCGCTGACCGCGCTAGCGCTTCCCGCTGCCTCCAGCCTCGCGCAAACCGGCAATGCCTACACCGTAACCGAGAGCGGGCGGCAGTTTAGCCGGCTTCAGGATGCGATCAACGCGATCGGCGGCGGGACCGGAACGATCACCATCGCCAGCGGCCAGCACGGCGACTGCGCGGTGCAGAGTGCCGGGCAGATCCGCTATGTCGCCGCAGTTGCGGGGCAAGCGGTGTTCGATGGGGTGACCTGCGAAGGCAAAGCCGCCTTGGTATTGCGCGGGACTTCGGCCAGCGTCGAAGGGCTCGTCTTCGCCAACATGCGTGTGCCTGACTGGAACGGCGCGGGGATCCGGTTGGAGCATGGCAATCTGGCGGTCAGCCAATCATGGTTCCGCGATAGTCAGCAGGGTATCCTGACCGGCAGCGATCCTGACGGCACCATCAGCATCGACAAATCGACCTTCACCCGGCTCGGCACTTGCGAAGGCCCGGGCGGCTGCGCGCACTCGGTTTATATCGGTGATTATGGCGCGGCGACGATCACCCGCAGCCGGTTCGAAGCCGGGCGCGGCGGGCACTATGTCAAAGTCCGCGCGGCCAAGGTCGCGGTGCTTAATTCCAGCTTTGACGATTCGGCCGGACGCGCGACCAATTACATGATCGACCTGCCCGGCGGTGCCACCGGGCGGATTGCGGGCAACTGGTTTGTGCAGGGCACCAACAAGGAAAACCACTCAGCCTTCATCGCGCTCGCCGCCGAGGGCAAAGCCCACAGCTCGGCCGGGCTGGTGATCGAGGGCAACGACGCGCGGTTCGCCCCGGGCGTGGCGTGGCCCAGCGTGTTTGTGGCCGACTGGTCGGACGATCCGATCCAGATCGGGCAGAACCGGCTGGCGGCTGGGCTGACGGTGAAAGAGCGGCGTTAGCTATCCGGCTGCCGCCGTGCGCAAAGCCCGTCCGGGCTTTGCTTGCAGCACCGGCCCGCTCCCCCGGCCCGCCCCCCCGGTGACAGTAACCAGTGGGTGGTCGGGCCGGGGGAGCGGGCCGGTGCTGCAAGCTTTTCGCGGATGCGAAAAGCGCACCTATAAGAGATGCCCCGACCGGTCGCGTTTGGTATCCAAGTAGCGCGCGTTGTGCGGGTTGGCCGGGAGCTGATGCGGCACGCGCTCGGCCACCACCACGCCCGCTGCTGCCAGCGCGGCCACTTTGGCGGGGTTGTTGGTCAGCAACCGGATCGCGCGCACCCCCAGCAGTTCCAGCATCCGCGCCGCCACCGGAAAATCGCGTGCTTCATTCGGCAGGCCGAGCCGGGTGTTGGCGTCGACCGTGTCGAAGCCCTGATCCTGCAGCTGATAAGCCCGCAGCTTGTTGATCAACCCAATCCCGCGGCCTTCCTGGCGCAAGTACAGCAGCACGCCCCAGCCGGAGTTCTGCTCGGCCTCATCCGCCATGGCAGCCAGCGCCGCATCAAGTTGCGGACCGCAATCGCATTTGAGGCTGCCAAGCACGTCGCCGGTCAAGCATTCCGAATGGAGCCGAACTAGCGGCGCGCGGTCGGCGCTTTGCTGACCAATCACCAAGGCAACGTGTTCGCGCAGATCGTCGGCTGAGCGGAAAGCGATGATCTCGGCCCGGTCGGCCGCCGCCACCGGCAACCGCGCGCGTGACGCGAGCGTGAGGCGCGCGGTGTCTTGCCACGCAGCCAGATCAGCGGCCTGCACCTCCTGCGCCTCGCTCGGCGGCGTGGGTTCGACCAGAAATGCGGGCAGGATCCCCGCGAGCCGCGCCAGTTCCAGCGCGGCGCTGGCGGCCGCCGGATCATCAATCGGTTCGGCCAAAAACGGGCCTTTCATGGGATGGCGCAAATCCTGCGCCGGATCGGCCAAGGCCCGCGCCGCCGCCAGATCGAATGGTTCGGCGCCGCGCAGCAGCACGGGCGCTTCAGGTGCGGCGGCGGCGCGCTGGTTTGCCAGCTTGAGCGTGGCGGCGCGCGCGCACGAAATGAGCATGCGCGGTGCGGTAACTCCACTGCCGTAACCGGTCTCAGCTGGCAGCAGCTTCAGGCCACCAATTGCGATCGGCCAGCCGTGGCGCAGCGCGTCTATCGCCAGCGCCACCCGCCGCGATGGGCTGGCCGGGCCGTCACTCAAAGATCAAACTCGGTGATCAGCGGGACATGGTCCGAGCACTGCTCCCAGGTCCGCGTCTCCTCGATCACCCGGTGGCTGGCCGATTGCGCCGCCAGATCGGGCGAGGCCCACATGTGATCGAGCCGCCGGCCGCGATCCTTGCCTTGCCAATATGTCCGGTACGACCACCACGAATAGTTGCGTTGCGGCGCCGGGATATGCTTTCGGCCCAGATCGACCCAGCCGTGCGCGTCGGCCAGCCGCTGCAGTGTGGCCACTTCCAGCGGGGTGTGGCTGACCACTTTGAGCAGGGCCTTGTGATCGTAGACATCGCAATCGAGCGGGGCGACGTTGAAATCGCCCACCAACAGCGTCGGCCGGTCGAGCGCTTCGGCCCAGCGGGTCATCCGTTCAAAGAAATCGAGTTTCTGGGCGAACTTGGCGTTGACCTCGCGGTCAGCGACATCGCCGCCGGCCGGGATATAGACGTTCTCCAGCACCAGCCCCGAATCGAGCAATTCCACCCCGACATGCCGCGCTTCGCCGTTGGCCTGCCAGTCATGCCGTGAGAATTCGCGCAACGGAATGCGGCTGACCGTGGCGACCCCGTGGTAGCCCTTCTGCCCGTGCACCGCGCGGTAGGTGTAACCCAGATCTTCAAACGCCTGATGCGGGAAGGTCTCCTCGACCGTCTTGATCTCTTGCAAGCACAGCACATCGGGTGCCTGCTCGGTCAAAAACCTGCCGACCTGCTCCATCCGCAAGCGGACCGAATTGATGTTCCATGTAGCGATTGAGACCATGGCATGGGCTTTAGGTGTGAAGGTGCCCGACGGCAACCAGACAAGAAAAAACCCTCGGTCCGGGGGCATTGGACCGAGGGTTCCTTTTTGCGTTCGTCACGCTCAACATTGCGGCCAGTTAGAGGCAAGGGCAACAGGGGGGAAACCCGCCTCGGACCGCGCTGTCACAAAGAGAATTAGGCCATTTCCCCTTGCCGCGCCATGAACAATCGCGTCAGGGTTGTCGCAAATTGTCGCATCTGACGCACGGCCCGCGACCAGCCGTTCCACCTTAACGACGAGTGGTCGTGCGCGGATCGTTATAACGGAAGGTGCTGTCAGGCACCGCCGCGCCGTAGCTTTGATTCGACAGCGCGATGATCGTGCGGGTGTTCTGCGCATCGAGCATCGCCCAGCTCGACAGTTCGAGCCCGCCCGGCGCACCGGGCTTACGGACAAATACCATGGTGATCACGCCGTATTCGGGATGCTTGCGATCACGCACTTCAACGCTGACGATGGTGTTCGATTTGACCGGGATCAGCTTGCCGTATTGCAGTACATCTCGGTTGGGATCGAGCAGCGCGCCCAGCGGGCTGTTCTTGATCGGCCAGCGCTGGACCTGCTTCACCCCATAGTCGATAAAGGTCAGCGCGCTGCCATCCGAAACGATCAGGATCGGCACGCCCTTTTCATACTGGAAGCGAATCCGGCCCGGGCGCTTGAGCGTCAGCACCCCGCGCACGCGCTGGCCCTTGGCATCGGTCTGGATGAAATCAGCGCGCAAGGTGGTGATCGCGCGCAATGCGGTGACCGCAGCGGCAAGATCGCCGGATTGCGCCTGCGCAGAGACGGCGCTGGGCACGATCACGGCGGCAGGAATGGCAAGGGCAAGCGCAGCCGTGATGGCAGCGCCGCTGAGCGAACGGGGGGTAAGCTTGATGTTCATGGGCCTGCTGCTAGCGCTGATCCCTTGAACTCGCAATGAACCTGGGGTTGGGCAGCCTTAATACACCACCGGCCCGCGTCCCTTGCGGGAGCGGGCCGGATGAAAAGCAGCTGCGAGCAAGCCCGCCGCGACGCCTTACTTGATTTTGGCTTCCTTGAACTCGACGTGCTTGCGCACTACCGGGTCATACTTGCGGAAGGTCATCTTCTCGGTGGTGTTGCGCGGATTCTTCTTCGTAACGTAGAAGAAACCGGTTTCGGCGGTGGATACCAGCCGGATTTTGACGGTTGCGGGCTTCGCCATGGCGCTTGTCCTAAACTTTCGATTCGCGAGGCCAGAGGCCGGTGAAAACTGTCAGGGCGGCGCAAAGGCCGCCCCGGAAGGCCGCGCCAATGCGTCACTGGCGCGTCAAAGTCAAGGGTTGCTGAGCCGCTTCGGCTAGGATTCGGCTTTGCCCGGTTCCCGGTAAGCGGCAATCGGCTTGAGGTGCGCGTATAGCTCGACTGAAGGTTCGTGTCCCAGCGGCCGGAGCGGAAAGTCTTCGGGCGCGACTGTGGTATCGGGCAGCCGGTCGAGCAGGTCGCGAACCAGCGTCAACCGCCCGCGCCGCTGGTCGTTGAAATCGACCAGGGTCCACGGCGCCGCCTTGGTATGAGTGGCGGCCAGCATATCTTCGCGTGCAGCGGTATAGTCATCGTACTTCTCGCGCGCCGCAGCATCGATTGGGGACAGCTTCCAGATCTTGAGCGGGTCTTCGTGCCGCTCCAGAAAGCGTCGCTCCTGCTGCGCTTGATCGGTGCAGAGCCAGTATTTGAACAGCAGGATGCCGTCATCGACCAGTTGCTTTTCCAGCGCCGGCGCGGCTTTAAGAAACGCGGCGACCTGGCTTGGCGTGGCAAAGCCCATGACCTTTTCAACGCCCGCGCGGTTGTACCAGCTGCGGTCGAACAGCACGATCTCACCCGCGCCGGGCAAGTGATCGAGATAGCGCTGGAAGTACCACTGGCCCTTTTCATACTCGCTGGGTTTGGCCAGCGCGGTGATCCGGCATTGGCGCGGATTTAGCGGGCGGGCGACCGCCTGGATCGCGCCGCCCTTGCCAGCAGTGTCGCGCCCTTCGAACAGCACGAGCACCCGCGCGCCGGTTTTGGCGGCCCAGCGCGCCATCGCCACCAGCTCTTGCTCCATCGGCGCGTACAGCTTCTCAAATTTAGACTTCTTGAGCGGTTTCATCGGCCTGTTGCATCCTCTAGGTCCCGTATTACAGCGTTGTGCGCGCTCTAGTCCGGGTTAACAATGGGCAGCATTGCCGGGGCTGTCCCGCAATGATATGGTTGCATTTGAAACCATGACCGATCCTGAAAGCCTCACCGAAACTGATTTTGCGCGGCTGCCCGATATGGGCCACGGCGTGTTCACCGCGCCGCTGCAGCGCCCGCAAGGCTTGGGCGAAGACTGGATCGAACCCGCGCAGCACCGCTACTCTGCGGACGAGAACGCGGTCTGGGACAAACTGTTCGCGCGGCAAATGCAGATCCTGCCCGGCCGCGCCGCCAGCACGTTCCTCAAGGGACTGGAACGGCTCGATCTGGGCAAAGGCGGCGTGCCCGATTTCACGGAAATGTCCGGGGAATTGACTGCGCTGACCGGCTGGAGCGTCGTGCCGGTGCCGATGCTGATTCCCGATCACGTATTCTTCTGGCACTTGGCCAACCGGCGCTTTCCAGCGGGCAACTTCATCCGCAGCCGCGCCCAGTTCGACTATATCCAGGAACCTGACGTGTTCCACGATGTGTTCGGCCACGTGCCGATGCTGGCCGACCCAGTCTATGCCGACTACATGCAGGAATACGGCCGCGCCGGGTGGAAAGCGATGCGCCACAACCGGCTTAAGAGCCTGGGCGCGCTCTACTGGTACACGGTCGAATTCGGGCTGATTCAAGAGCCTGAAGGCCTGCGGGTCTATGGCGCAGGCATCCTCTCAGGCCCGGCTGAGGCCGTATTCAGCCTCGAAGCGCAAAGCCCCAACCGGATCATGCTCAACGTCGACCGGGTGATGCGGACCGACTATGTGATCGACGATCTGCAGCCGACCTACTTCGTGATCGAAAGTTTTGCCGAGCTGTATCACGATACGGTCGACCGCGATTTTGACCGGCTTTACCGCTCGCTCAGCCCGGGCTTCACTTACGCCAACACAGCAGTGATCGATATCGACGATGTGCTGCATCGCGGGACGCAGGAGTATGCCTTGCGCGGCGGACGCAGCAGCGGGGCACGGCCAGTCTAACTGATAACGAAAAGGGCCGGCGACCCTGTACGGATCGCCGGCCCTTTTGCCGCCAGAACAAAGTCCGGATTATTCCGGAGCTGCGTCCTTCTTGTCGGCGGTATCTTCCATCTTGTCGGCCTTCGAATCGGCGGCATCACGCACGCCTTCGGCCTTGTTCTTCATGGCATCGACCTTGGCGGCCGGGGCACCCATGGCGTCAGCTGAAGCGGCGGTCGCGTCGATCGAAGCAGCAGTTGCTTCACCCGACTCGCGCACAGCATTGGCCATGGCTTCGTCAGCGTTTTCCTTCTTGCTGTCGCAAGCAGACAGACCAGCCACAAGGGTCGAGGCGATGATGGCAGTTTTAATGAATGACTTCATAGGAATGTTCCCCGTCGTTTGAGGGTGCCCTGCCAAAGTATGCAGCAGCACGCACCGCTCCTGAATGGTTCGGCTGCTGGTCAAACGCGCCATTCCGGCAATGGTTCCAGATATTTTCAGCCGCGTTTTCAGCGCGCGAGGAACACCAGCGCGGCGATGCCGACCACGATCCGGTAAAGTGCAAACGGGGTGAAGCCCGACCGGCTGATATAGGCGACAAAGGCCTTGATCACTGCCAGCGCGACCACGAAGGCCACCACAAAGCCGACCACGATCAAGCCCCAGCCAACCGTTCCGCTGCCCGCCGCCAGCTCGGCCCGATTGTCCCACAGCTCGAGCGTGGTGGCGCCGAGCATGGTCGGGATGGCGAGGAAAAAGCTGAACTCGGCGGCAGTGCGCCGCTCAATCCCCATCGCCAAGGCGCCCATGATCGTCGCGCCCGAACGGCTGACTCCGGGGATCATGGCGAGGCATTGCAACAGGCCAACGCCCAGCGCCTGGCGTAGCGGCAATTGCCCCAGCCCTTGATAAGTGCCCGGCTTGGCAGTCCGCTCGATCACCAGGATCGCCAGCCCGCCGCCGATCAAGGCCCAGGCCACGATCGCCGGACTGGCCAACATCGCCTCGATCTGGTGCTTGAACGCGAGGCCGAGCACGACCGAGGGGATGAACGCCACGAGCAAATTGACCACAAAGCGGATCGCCAGCGGCTCGCGCCGCAGCAGGCCGATGGCAACCGCCCAGAAGGTCCGCCAATAGAGCACCACCACAGCCAGGATTGCGCCGAGCTGGATCACGACGTTGAACACTGCCCAGGTTTGCGGATCATAGCCGAACAGCTTGGAGGCGAGGATCAGGTGGCCGGTTGATGATACCGGCACAAATTCGGTTAGCCCTTCGACTATGCCGAGCAGTACTGCGGTGAGCAGCAGGTCCATCATTTGGCTCCTTGCGCCGCGAAGGCTGCGTCATCAAATTGCAGTGCGGCGAGGCGCGCGTAAAGTCCGCCGTTTTTGGTCAATTGATCATGCGTGCCGGTCTCAACGATCCGGCCCCGGTCAAGCACCACGATCCGGTCGGCCTGGCGCACTGTCGCGAGCCGGTGCGCGATCACCAAAGTGGTGCGGTTGGCCATCAGCCGGTCAAGCGCATCCTGCACCAGCTTTTCGCTTTCGGCATCGAGCGCGCTGGTCGCCTCGTCGAGCAGCAGGATCGGTGCCTCGCGCAGCACCGCGCGGGCAATCGCAATGCGCTGGCGTTGGCCGCCCGACAGCCGCGCACCGCTTTCGCCCAGGAAGGTGTCGAGCCCCTCGGGCAGTTCGCGCAAGAAAGCCTCGGCATTGGCGGCGCGCGCCGCTTCCCAGATCTGCTCGTCACTGGCCGCCCAGTTGCCATAACGCAGATTGTCGCGGGCGTTGGCGGCAAACAGCTGGCCTTCTTGCGGGACCAGCGCCATCCGGCGGCGGATTTCGGCGGGATCGACCGAAGTGAGGGGCACCCCGTCGAGCTTGATCGTGCCGGACTGCGGATCGTAAAACCGCTCGGCTAGCTGGAACAGCGTGCTTTTGCCCGCCCCTGACGGCCCGACAATTGCCACGGTCTCACCCGGTTCGATCGTCAGCGAAAAATCGGCCAGCGCGGCCACTTCCAGCCGGGTGGGATAGCGGAACGTGACCCCTTCGAAGCCGAGCTTGCCGCGCGCCGGGCTGGGCAAGGCCAGCGGACGGGCGGGCGGGGCGATGGTCGGCTTTTCGTTAAGCAATTCGTTGAGCCGGCTGGCCGCCCCCGCGCCGCGCAGCAGATCACCGTAAACTTCAGTCAGCGCGCCGAACGAGCCAGCCGCCAGCACGCCGGCGGTGACCAGCGCAGCGATGGTGCCAGCCGACATAGTGCCGTTCTGCACTTGCAGCGCGCCTTCCCACAGCAGCAACACGATCCCGGTAAAGATCATCGAGATAACCACCGAGGTCATCATAGCACGTACGGTAATGCGGCGTTTGGCAGTGGCGAAGGTCTGCTCGACAATCGCCGCAAATTCGCGCCGTTCGTGCTCTTCCTGGTTGAACGCCTGAACCACCCGCATCGCGCCCATCACCTCGGCGATGCGCACGCCGATATCGGCCACGCGGTCCTGGCTGGAACGCGAGATGTTGCGCAGCCGCCGCCCCAGCAAAGTGATCGGCAGCAGGATCGCCGGAATCCCAATCAGGATCCCGCCGATCAGCTTGGGCGCGAGGAAGAACAAGTAGATGATCAGGCCGATGCCGGTGGCAAAATTGCGCAAGGCAACCGACACCGTGGTCCCGACCACCTGTTCGATGATCGCAGTGTCCGAGGTCATCCGCGAGGAGATTTCCTTGGGGCTGTTATCCTCGAAAAAGGCCGGCGGCATCCGCAGCAGATTGGTTTGCACCTTGCAGCGCAAATCGCCGACCACGCGTTCGCCCAGCCATGAGACGAAATAGAACCGCACCGCAGTCCCCAGCCCCAGAACCAGCACCACCCCCAGCAACCGCCAGAACACCCCGGCGATCGATTCCACTGTGGCCTGCGTGCCAAAGGCGTGATCGACCATATTCTTGAGGTTATAAGGGATATAGGTCGTGGCCGCCGAAGTTATGATCAAGGCCAGCAAGGCGAACAGGACCTGGCGGGGATAGCGCAAAGTCTCGCGCCAGATCATCGCCAACGGGCCCAGGGTCCGCGCCGGCTTTGGCTCGGCTTCGCTGAACGTCAGAACGGGGGCTTCAGGCGCGGCGCCGGAGGGGTCGGAACTCATGGAGCGCGCCCTAGCACAACCTTGCCGCGCCGTAAGGGCTTAAGTGGCATTCCCGCACCCGTTGTGCAGTGCGGCGATAGTTTGTGCATTGCACAATTACCCGAATGCCGCCACGATGCGGGGTCAACCCGGGAGTTCGTGCACGTGCTTTACACTGCTTATGAATTGCAGCGCTCGTGGCTGAACGCAGCCAGCACCTGGGCTTCGGTCAGTGCGCAAATGCTCAATAATCCTGCGATGCCAATCGGATATACCGGGATGGGACCGGTCATGGCTTCAGCGCTGGAAGTGTTCGCACATGCCAGCGCGCCATACGGCAAGCCGGCGTTTGATATCGAGACGGTCGAGCTGGACGGCCAGACCTATCCGGTAACTGAGGCGATCGTGCTGCACCGCCCGTGGGGCAACCTGCTGCGGTTCACCCATGCTGGCCTGCCCGCAGACGCGCCCAAGCTGTTGATCGTCGCGCCGATGAGCGGGCATTTTGCGACGTTGCTGCGCGGCACTGTCGCCCGGATGATCGAGCGCTGCGAAGTTTACGTGACCGACTGGCACGACGCCAAGATGGTCCCGCTGAGCGCTGGCGAGTTCGATCTCGACGATTATATCGACTATTTGCAGGTGTTCCTTGAGCACATGGGCCCCGGCGCGCACATGCTGGCGGTGTGCCAGCCTTCGGTCCCAGCCTTGGCGGTGACCGCAATCATGGCGGCAGACAAGCACCCGTGCCGCCCCGCCACGCTGACCATGATGGGCGGGCCAGTGGATACCCGCGAGGCCCCGACCAGCGTCAACGATCTGGCGATGCAGCGCCCGCTGGCGTGGTTCACTCACACCGTGATCGCCACCGTCCCGCTGCAATATCCGGGCGCCGGGCGCAAGGTTTACCCAGGCTTCCTGCAGCTGGCCGGGTTCATGAGCATGAACCTGGGCAATCACATGCAGAGCCATTACCACATGTTCAAACATCTGGTCGCGGGTGACGGCGAAAGCGCCGATGCCAGCAAGGCGTTCTACGACGAATACCGCGCGGTCAGCGACCTCAACGCGGCCTATTACCTGCAGACCATCGAGCATGTGTTCCAGACCCATGCCTTGCCCAACGGCACCTTCAGGCACCGCGGCAAGCTGGTCGATCTGACGCAGATCAAGGACACCGCGCTGCTGGCGATCGAGGGCGAGCGTGACGATATTTCGGGGATCGGACAGACCAAGGCCGCGCTGACTTTAGCGACTGGGCTCGCGGCCAACCGCAAGCGCTATTTCCTCGCGCCGGAAGTGGGCCATTACGGCATCTTCAACGGCAGCAAGTGGCGCGGTCAGATTGCGCCGCTGGTCGAGGAATGGATCGCGAAGTTCAGCAAGGCCGGGCTCAAAGCCGTCGCCTGACTACGCTGCGGGTGGCAACTCATCACCTGGCGGTGGATCGCCGCGCGGTGTGGCCAAAGGCTGCGACCTCGACCACAGCCGCTTGATCACCTTGCGCGCCATGGCCAGCAGCCACACCGCCAGCGCCAGCAAGACCAGCGCGATCCCGCCCGCCACTGCCGGGTGGACATAGACCAGATAAAGCAGCCCGGTGGTGGTCACATCTTCGGCGGTTGAAACGATGATATTACTGAACGGTTCGGGGCTGGCGTTGACCACCGCACGCGCTCCAGCCTTGCCGCTGTGCGCCAGCAGCGAGGCCCCGCCGCCCAGAATAAATGCAATCGCCTGCGTCGCGGGATCGGACGGATCGACCACCGCCAAGGCCAGCAGCGCCCCGCCGACCGGGCGGATCAAGGTATGCACCGTATCCCACAGACTATCGAGCCAGGCGACTTTATCGGCGAAGAATTCAAGGAACGCCGCCGCAGCAGCCGCGCCCATCACCCACGGGCTGGCCAGCACTTGCAGCGAGGCGAGATGCTCGGGCAGCGGCAAGACGCCGTAGCGCATGGCGAGACCTGTCGCCAGCACACACAGGTACAGCCGCCATCCCGCCAGCAGGCTGACACTGCCGGCAACGCCAAGGATTTCAATGATCCCAAGATGTTCGGTCATCAGCCTGTCTCCCCCCAGCGCCAAAGATGCAACATGCACCCTGCGGCGCGGCGCGGCAAGCCGGGGTCAGCTGGGGCGCTGGTTTGCCGTTATCCGCCGATCCGCACGCTGGCTCCACCGTCCACCGGCAGCAGTGCGCCGGTAATGAACCGGGCCTCATCACTGGCGAGGAACAGCACGGCGTTGGCGGTATCCCAGCCACTGCCCATCCCACCCTTGAGCGGCACCATTGCATCGCGCGCGGCGCGCTGCTGCGCCAGATCGCGGCCATCGCGCGCGGCGGTGCCGACGACCCCCATCGGCGTATCCATCAGCCCGGGCAGCACCGCGTTGCAGCGCACGCCTTTGGCGGCGCAGCCCAGCGCTGTGGCGGTGGTCAGCCGGTTGAGTGCGGCCTTGGAAATTTCGTAGGCGATCATGTTGGCCCCGGCGATTGAGGCCAGCGAGGAGAGGTTAACGATCACCCCGCACCCGGCGTTGCGCATCGGCCCCAGCGCGGCCCGGATCAGCCGCCGCGCGCCGGTGAAGTTGATCGCAAAGACCCGCTCAAACGCTTCATCGGAGCACACTTGCGCGGGGCCGTCGCCCGGATCGCCGGTCCCGACGTTGTGGACCAGAATGTCGATCCGGCCCCAGCGGGCCAGCGCCGCGGTGACGATCGCTTCAGCGTCGGTGACCACATCGGCGGGCAGCGCGAAGGCTTTGCCGCCCGCTGCTGCTATCTCGTCCGCCACCGCCTGCGCGCGCGCAGGATCGCGGTCGACGCACAGCACTTCGGCGCCTTCACGCGCAAATGTCAGAGAAATCGCCCGGCCGTTACCGATGGTCTCGCCCGGTTGCTGCCCGGCCCCGACCACCACTGCAACTTTGCCGGTGAGCCGCATAGTCTGCCCTCAGCGCCGGTCTAGCGCGGGGTCAAGCTGCTGCCCGGGATCGAGCTGCACACCCAGCGAATTGAGGATCATCGAAACCTGCGTGTACTGCCCCACGGTAAAGACCAGATCGGTGCGCCCGGTATCGCCCAGCTCGGCCAGCGCTTCCCACGTGGCAGTAGTGATAAAGTGGTCTGCCACCAATTCGTCGGTCGCACGCAGGATCGCGCGGTCGATCGGCGACCAGTCGGGCGCATCGGGCCCGGCTTTGATCCGCTCGATCTCCGCCTCGGTCAGCCCGCCATCGCGGCCGATTGGCACGTGCTGAGTCCATTCATAGCCCGCGCCGCACTGAAAACCGGTGCGCAAGATCGCCAGCTCACGGTCACGCGGGGGCAGGCTGTTGCGGCGCGACAGCACATAGCCGCCCCAGCTGAGGAACGCGGTCAGCGCGCGCGGCAACCGCGCCATGGTGCGAAAAATGTTGAGCACCCGGCCCTGGACCAGAAAAGGTTCCAGGGCCGCGCGCTGGTCGTCATCCAGCCGGTCCAGCTCGACCGGCAGAATCCGCGGGGCCGCCAGGCGCATTACAGGACTTCGAACAAGCCCGCTGCACCCTGTCCGCCGCCGATGCACATGGTTACGACCACGTACCGTGCGCCGCGGCGCTTGCCTTCGATCAGCGCATGGCCCGTGCAGCGTGCGCCGGTCATGCCGAAGGGGTGGCCGATCGAGATCGACCCTCCGTTGACGTTGAGCAGCTCATCAGGAATGCCCAGCTTGTCACGGCAGTAAAGCACCTGGACCGCAAAAGCTTCATTCAGTTCCCACAGCCCGATGTCGTCCAGATTGAGGCTGAAGCGCTCAAGCAGCTTGGGGATCGCGAAGACGGGACCGATGCCCATTTCGTCGGGCTCGGTGCCGGCCACAGCCATGCCGACATAGCGGCCCAGCGGGGTCAGCCCACGCTTTTCAGCAACCTTGGCTTCCATCACCACGCAGGCCGACGAGCCATCCGAGAGCTGGCTGGCATTTCCGGCGGTGACGGTATTGCCTTCACCCATCACCGGCTTGAGGCTGGCAAGGCCTTCAAGCGTGGTGTCTGGACGGTTGCAGTCGTCGCGGTCAGCAGTGACTTCCTTGTAGGAGACTTCCTTGGTCTCCTTGTCGACTATCGCCATGGTCGCAGCGCAAGCGACAATTTCGTCGTCAAACTTGCCGGCCTGCTGCGCAGCGGCGGTGCGCTGCTGCGATTGGAACGAATAGGCGTCCTGCGCTTCGCGGCTGATGCCATAACGCTTGGCAACAACTTCGGCGGTGCCGATCATCGGCATGTAGATGGCTGGATGCATTTCAAGCAGCGCGCGGTCGGGTTCGACAAACATCTTGCCGCTGCCGACCACCTTGGAAATGCTTTCCAACCCGCCGCCGATGCAGATGTCCATATTGTCGACAATGATCTGCTTGGCCGCGGTGGCGATGGTCATCAGCCCCGAAGAGCACTGACGGTCAATCGTCATCGCCGGCACGGT
>JANNYT010000068.1:0-26351 GCA_031410255.1 Novosphingobium sp.
CGGTGAATCCTCCCAGGATAAGGGTGGACTTAACCAGGAGAATGGGCTGATGAGGGGTAAACTAACCCTGCTTGCGGGCGTATGCGCCGGAGCAATTGCATTTCCGGCGTTCGCGCAGGAAGCCGCACCGGCAGATGATGCCACCGATAGCACTGAAATCATCGTTACCGCGCAGCGCACCAATCAGCGGCTGCAGAATGTTCCGATCGCGGTCAGCGCCTTCAACACCGAAGCGCTCGACAAGCAGCAGATCAAGAACACCTCCGATTTGCAGCTGACGCTGCCGAACGTGACCTTTACCAAGGGCAACTTCACCGGATCGAGCTTCACCATCCGCGGGATCGGCGATCTGTGCGTGGGCGTGACCTGCGACAGCGCGACCGCGATCCATATGAACGACGCGCCGCTGTTCGGCACGCGCCTGTTCGAAAGCGAGTTCTACGATCTGGCGCAAGTCGAAGTGCTGCGCGGGCCGCAGGGCACCCTGTTCGGCCGCAACGCCACATCGGGCGTGATCAACTTCCGCACCGCCCGGCCCAAACTGACCGACACCGAAGCCAGCTTCGAAGCTGAGTACGGCAACTACAATACGGTCAAGGGCAAGGGTATGATCAACCTGCCGATCGGCGATGTCGCCGCGCTGCGGGTGGCCGGGTTCTATCTGAACCGCGATGGCTACACCAAGAACATCTACAACAACACCAAGATCGATGACCGCGATCTGTGGGGCGCGCGCGCCTCGCTGCGGATTGAGCCGAGCAGCGGCACGACGATCGATTTCATGGCGCAGTATTTCCATGAAAAAGACAGCCGCATGCGGATCCAGAAGCAGTTGTGCCAGCGCGACCCGACCGGCGTGCTGGGCTGCCTCAACGGGAGCCGTCCGTTTCAAACCACCAACTCCAACACCACCTTCGTGGGTGTGTTGACCAGCCGCGAATTCTTCGCGACGCAAGGTCTGCCGACCTCGCTCGCGCTGGGCAGCATCTATGGTCCTGATCCCTACACCGGGGTGGTCAACCCGGCTGACTACCGCACGGTCAACACCGATTTCACCCCGACCTATTTCTCGAAGGAATGGATCGTTCAGGGTTCGATCGATCAGGATCTGGGCGGCGGCCTCGACCTGAAGGTTGAGGGTAACTACCAGAACGTGCAGGTGGATTCGCAGCAGGATTACAACCTGTCGGTGCAGAACCGCGCACTCTTTGCGACCGCGCTAAACACCTTGCAGTTCTTCGCCACGCCTGCGTCGGTCGGCAATCCGCTAAGCGGAGCCGGCTTGCCGGTGTCTTACTTTGCGCCGCTTGCCGCGGGGATCATCCCCAATGGTCCCAACGGCCTGCTCTGCACCTCCTATGGTGAGGAGACCGGAACCGGCGCATTTGGCGCGACCCCGCACCGGATCTGCTCGCAAAGCCCGCAGGATTTCGATCGTTCGAACCAGAAGCAGTCAAGCTGGACCGCAGAAGCCATCCTGTCATCGAAGTGGGATGGCAAGTTCAACTTCCTGATCGGCGGCATCTACGGCAAGTTCCACCTGACCGAGAGCAGCTATTACGTATCGGCCTTTGGGATCGATTACTTCGCTGGTCTGCTGGGTTCGTTCACCTCGCTGTCAACCGGCCGCCCGCCAAGCTATCTCGGCACGCCGACTTACCGGAACAATTCGCCTAACCTGAACATCAACACCTACGGGCTGTTTGGTGAAGCGTACCTGAAGTTCAACGACCAGCTGAAGCTGACCGTTGGCCTGCGTTATAACCACGATGAAAAGCGGATTATAGCGCGCACCACACTCGCCAGCTTCCTGGTGCCCTATGGTTCGTCGAACGCATACGCAACTCCGTTCGGGGCCGGCTTCGATGCCGATCCTGCCACCACTTGCGCTGTCTCGGGTTCGAATGTTGCCGGTGCAGTGGGTTCGGTTGCCGGTTGCGAAGGCTTCCAGGTCCGCACGGTTCGGTTCGGTGAATTCACCGGGCGCGCGGTGCTCGACTATCAGATCACACCGGACAACCTGCTCTACTTCTCCTACTCGCGCGGTTACAAGTCGGGCGGAATCAACCCGCCGCTCTCGCCGGTGTTCTCGGTTCCGGAAGGCTTTACCCCGGAATTCGTCAATGCCTTCGAAATCGGTTCGAAGAACCAGTTCGGCAAGATGACCTTCAACCTCACCGCGTTCTACTATGACTACAAGGGTCTGCAGCTGTCGCGGATCGTTGCCCGGACCTCGGTCAACGATAACGTCAATGCCAAGATCTATGGCGCGGAAGCTGAAATGGTCTTCCGGCCCACGCCGCAACTGTCGATCAACATGGGAGCGAGCTACCTCCACACCGAGGTTTCGCAGGACAAGTTCCTCGCCAACCCGCGCGACTTTGGCGGTGGCCGCGCTGATGCGGTGATCATCAAGGACATCACCAACGGAGCAAACTGCGCCGTGGGTTCGAACGCCGGTAGCGCTGCCGGGGTCAACGGCTTCGTCAATCAGGTCAACACCCTGATCAACGCGGGCGCGATCCCTGGGCTGAAGGCCGGTGCTGGCCTCCAGCCAACCACAGCCTTCCCATCGAACGGCGGGATTGCATCGACCGGCGCGTTCAGCGTCTGCGGTGTGCTCTCGGCGCTGGCTGGCTCGGTCGGACCAAGCTTCGGCGGGGTTACGGTCTACAGTTCGGGTATCCCGGTGAACATCAAGGGCAACAAGCTGCCTGGCGCACCGGACTACAAGTTCTCGGCCGGCGTCCAGTACGCTGCGCCGCTGGGCGAGATGACGCTGACCCCGCGGGTGGACTATGTCTACACCGGCAAGTCGACCGGCAACATCTTCAACGGTACGGTCAACGAAGTGCCTAGCTTCAGCCAGGTCAACGCTCAGATCCAGCTCGATGGACCAAGCAAGAAGTGGTTCCTGCGCGGCTGGATCCAGAACCTGACCGACAACGATTCGATCACCGGTCTGTACGTGACCGATCAATCGTCGGGCAACTACACCAACATCTTCACGCTCGAACCGCGCCGTTATGGCATCACGGCCGGCATGAAGTTCTGATACATCCTGGGAGGGATGCTCAAGAAGGGGCCCCGCGTTTTGCTCGGGGCCCCTTTTTCGTTGGGTTGCAGTGCTCGTGACATCTGAAAAGAAGTAAAAGGGTTCACGCAGAGACGCGGAAATGAAAGGGAGACGCAGAGATGTCGTACCGAGCCAAAGGCTACTGACCATTTCAAAGGCTGCGGCAAACGCAGTTCGCAATCAGCATGCGGCTTCGCCGCTGGCGCTGCTCCTCTGCGTCTCCCATTCTTCCCTACGGTCTCTGCGTGAACCCTTAGCCCCAATCGATCTGGCAATTTGGCGGTGAGGACTAGCCCACCATCGCAGCTTCAATCGCGATCCGGATCGCCTCGCTGGTGTGGCTGGCGCCCATCTTGTTAAGCATGTTGGCGCGGTGAATTTCGACGGTGCGCGGGCTGATCTCCAGCCGCTCTCCGATCAGCCGGTTGGACAGCCCATCGGCCACCCCGGTCAGCACTTCGCGCTCACGCCGGGTCAGCTTTTGCATCCGGCTGCGGGCCATGGCTTCGCGCAGGCGGGCATTGCCCAATGCCGCGCCGCTTTGCTCGGCCAGCAGGATCGCGGCGCGCACTTCGGCCTCGCCCACCGGCCAGTCGAGATAGTCGAGCGCGCCAGCCAGTACCGCCCGCACCACGCGCGGCAGCACCGGGTTCTGGCCGTAAGCCACCAAGGGCAGCCACCGGCCGGTCTCAGCCATCGCGGCGATCAGGGCCTGCACCGCATCGCCCTCGTCAGCGATCAGCACCAAGGCCCCGCGCGGCCAGCGGGGGCGCATTTCATCGACACTTTCGAATGGCTCGACGTGAATGTCGGTCCCGGCCAGACTGTGCGAGATGGCCGCGCGTCGCCGAAAATCGCCGTCCACCAGCACGATTGAATGCCCCTGTTCCATTGCACTTTCCCCCTAGTTGATAATGCCTAGGTGATATGGCGGAGTGGTCTGTTCGGCATGCGGGGTTGGCTCGATATTCAAGCGATAGCGGGGGCTTAACCGGGTTTAAGCGCCTGCCAAGCCCGGCCAGATTCGTTCCGTTTTGGAGGTTTATCCTGTAGCTGCCAGCGAATGAGCGATCTCGGCGAAGTCGGCGCGCAGCCGGGTCAGCACCTCGGGCCGGAACTCGACCGCGCAATCGAGCACTGCCGCTCGCGCCGCGCCGTAAAACTGCCCCAGCACCGGGGCGATCCCGGCGGCGGGGTCGATCCCCATCTGCAGCGCGGAAATCGCGGTCAGCGCGCGGGTCAGGGCGGCGCTCTTCTCGCGGTTGTCGCCAGCGGCAGCCGCATGCAGCGCTCGGGCCAAGGCCGCGCCCAGTTGCTCATAGCAGACCAGCACTAGCTGGTCCGAATTGGCGCCGATCACCCGGGCATCGAATTCAACGCGGCGATAGGCTTCGTGGGGAGAGCGCTGAGCGAGCATCAAGCAGGATCCTAATTGTTCGAATTGTTCCACGCAGCGATCTGGTTCTGCAGGAACGAGAGCGTCGCGCGCGAAGCCCCGACCCGCGAATCCGTGCCCGCAAACCGGGTGATCATCTGCGTGCGCAGTTTCTCCTGCGCGTCCGCCAGCTTGAGCTTCTCGGCCGCCAGCGTGGTCTTTCGCGCGCTCAACCGGGCGAGCGAACCCGACAGCGAACCGGGATTGCTGGCCGCGGTGACGCTGCGGCCCAATTTGTCGAGGCTGGCGTAAATGCCGTAAATCCCGTTGGTCAGCATCGCGCTGACCCCAGCCGGAGAGGCTTTGAGCGTCGCGCCAAGCCGGGTGGTATCGAGCCGGAAGGTGCCATCGCGGTTGGTCGCCAGCCCCAGATCCGCCAGCGTGCGCGGCAGTCCGGCGGCGGCGCCCGGCATCACAGTGGTTCCAGCAAACTGCGCCAAGCTGCGGCGGAGCGCGCGCGCGCCATCATCGCGCGCCAGATCGCCGCTGAGCGGATCGACGTCCTTGTTGAGTTCGCTGACCAGTTCATTCAGCGCCGAGGTCAGGTCGTTCATGAAACTGGTGACCTGACTCGAAGGATCGCTGAACCGCAAGGTGGTCGGCGCGGCCATATTGGTGCCAGTCAGCGTCAGGCTGAGCCCGGGGACCAGATCGGTGATGGTGTTGGAGGCGCTGGTCATCGGCAGCCCGTCGAGCTTGAACGCGGCGCTGGCGGCAGAGCCGAGCAAACGTTCAGGCGCAGCTGCCGGGGTCCAGGCCAGCGCGGCCAGGCCTTCCTCGCCGGGGGTTTCGTTCGCTTCGAGCTGAAAGGCGTTGGCCGCGCCTTGCGGCCCTTTGAGCATCAGGTGCGCACCGTCGCTGCCGTTCAGAATATAAGCGCTGACCCCGGCATTGGCGGCATTGATCGCGGCGGCGACATCGCTCAGCTTGGCTCCGCTGGGTACCGTGATGGCGACCGGGGGGTGGGCCGGATCTTCGGTCAGCAGGCCAGCGGCAATCGTACCAAACCGCAATGTCAGCGTGCCCGCACCGGTCGGCGCGGCGGCTGAGGCATAGGCTGGGCCGCTGAGCACTTGCGCGGCGGCGAGCGCGCTGACTTCGAGGGTATAACTGCCCGAGCCGCTGACACTGCCACGCGAGACGGCGGCGACCGCGCCATTGGCGATCTGCGGCAGCGCGGCGAGATCGCCGGTGCGGACCCGATCACCCACCGCGCTCGACAGTTGCAGCAGCTGCGCCTTGAGCGTCGATGCGGCGGAGATCTGCTTGTCGACCGTGTCGGCCTGCGCCGAATTCCGGTCGATGCGCGTGGCGAATTGCGCCGTGGCCAGCCCTTGGGCCAAGGCGGCCATATCGATCCCGCTGCCGCCGCCCAGCGAGGATACGATCGTACTGGTGACAGAGCTGGTGACCATAAGGTTCAGAACGGCGGCGGAACCGCGCGGTTAAGCCTGCGCCGCCGGATCGCTGCGTCCTTCGGTATCGAACCGCAGCGCCAGCGGGACCATGATGGCGGGGCGGGGCGGGCTTTCACCCCGGCGCAGTGAGAACACGAAGGCCAGCACGGCGGCCACGGCGGCATACAGCTCTTCGCGGATCACCTGATTTTCGCGAGTGGTGAAATAAACCGAGCGGGCCAGCGCCGGATATTCGAGCAGGGGCACGGCCAGCTCGGCGGCCAGTTGCTTCATCGCCAACGCCTTGTCACCGCGGCCCTTGGCTAGCACGATCGGCGCGCCGGCCTTGGCCGGATCATAGGCCATCGCGACCGCAAAATGGCTCGGGTTGGTCAGCACGAATTGCGCTTCTCGCATCGCCTTGGCGACCGCGCCGGTGGCATATTGCCGCGCGCGCTGGCGCTGCGCCGCCTTGCGTTCGGGCGAGCCCTCGCTTTCCTTGTGCTCATCGCGGACTTCCTGCTGGCTCATCTTGAGTCGCGCGGTGCGGCGGATCCACTGGATCGGCCAGTCGGCCAGCGCGATCACCAGCAGCCCCAGCGCGAGCAGCAGCAGCAGGCTGGTCAGCGCGTGCCAGCCGAGCAGCAAGCCTGACCCCAGCGATGCGCCGCGCCCCAGGCCCAGCAAATCAGCCAGATGACTGCGCCCCCAGGTCCACGCGATCACGCCCAGCAGCAGGACCTTGACCAGGCCCTTGGCGGCCTCGATCCAGCCTTGCGGGCCGAACATCCGGGTCAACCCTTTCAGCGGGTCGAGCCGCGAGAACTTGGGCGCAGCATTTGCCCCGACCCAGCGGCCATGGCTGGGGCCGAGCTGGATCAGCAGCACCGCGCCCAGTACGCTCGCGGCGAGCAACAGCAGCGGCGGCAGCACGCCCATGGCCAGCCGCACGATTGTGCTGCCCGGATCGAATTGCTCGATTGCGCTGCGGTCCCAGCTGAGCCCGGCGCGGGCCCCCGCACTCAGCCGGTCAAACAGCACCGGCCCCGCAAATTTGAGCCAGACCGCGCCGACCAGCATCGCAATCGCGGTCGCCATATCGCGTGAGCGCAGCACGTCGCCATTGCGCGCAGCCCCGCGTTTGCGTTTGTCGGTCGGGGCCTGCGTCTTCTCGCCGCTCATCGGACCAGGAGGCTCGCGGCCTGAGTGATGGCGTCTTCGCTCAGTTCGACAAATTGATCAGCCATCAGCGGCGCGACCGCGATCAAGGTGGCGATCCCGGCCAGCACCCCGGCGGGCAGTCCCAGCGAGAACAGGTTGAGCGACGGGGCCGACCGGCTGAGTACGCCCGCGACCAGCTGAACCAGCAGCAGCACCAAGGTAACCGGCAAGGCAATCGCCACGGCGGCGATGAACATCTGCTCGGCAAAGCCCAGCAGCACCTGCACCTGCGCCGCGCCGAACCACGCGCCGCCCGGCGGCAGCGCGTGATAGCTTTCAACCACCAGCCGCAGCCAGGTCAGATGCGCGCCCAGCCCTAGAAAGGTGACCGTCAGCAACACTGTGAAATACTGCCCGAGCACCGGCGAATGCGCCCCGCTGACCGGATCGACCGAGGCGGCGATGCTCATCCCCATCGCCCCGCCGATCTGCTCGGCCGCCAGCACCGGGGCGGCGAAACTCAATTGCAGGACGAAGCCGAGCGCGAGCCCGATCAGCACTTCGTTGAGCAGGATCAGCAGCCCCGCCAGCGACAGCAACGCGGGCGGGACGGTGATCGGCAGCCAGGTGACGACCAGCACCGCCACCGCCCCGGTGATCGCCACGCGCAGCTGCATCGGCACGGCAGCGGCGCTGAAGAACGGCGCGGCCAGCAAGGCGGCCCCGATCCGGGTCATCACGAACAGCAGCCGCCACAGCTCAGCCTCGATCGGGCCGAACCCGAAATTGAGCGTGTTCACCGTGAAATGCCCGCGATCTGGGCGAAAATCTCCTGCATGAAATCGCTGATCAGCCCCAGCATTGATGCGCCAAACAGCACCAGCACCAGCGCGATGGCAACCAGCTTGGGCACAAAGGTCAGCGTCTGTTCGTTGACCGAAGTCGCGGCTTGAACGATCCCGACCACCAGCCCGATGGCGAGGCTGGCGAGCAGCACTGGCGCCGCGACCAGCGCGGTGACCCACAGCATCCGGTCAGCCAGGGAAAGCAGCGAAGCGGTGTCATCCATCTTGCTAGCCGAAACTCGCGGCCAGGCTGCCCATCAGCATCGCCCAGCCATCGACCAGCACGAACAACAGCAGCTTGAACGGCAGCGAGACGATCGTCGGGCTCATCATCATCATCCCCAGGCTCATCAGCACCGAGGCGATCACCAGATCGATCACCAGAAACGGCAGGTACAGCATGAAGCCGATCTGGAACGCGGTCTTGAGTTCGCTGGTCACGAAGGCCGGCAGCAGGATCGAAAACGGCACCTCGGCGCTGCTGGAAAACTTGGGCAACTTGGCCATCTGGGCGAACATCTGCAGGTCCTTCTGGCGAGTCTGGCGCATCATGAAGGTGCGAAATTCGGCCCCGCCAGCGGCAAAGGCTTGCTCGGCGTTGATGGTTCCGGCGCTGTAGGGCGCGATCGCCTGCGCGTTCACCCGGCCCAGCGTCGGGGCCATGATGAACAGCGAGAGAAACAGTGACAGCCCGATCAGCACCTGATTGGGCGGGCTCTGCTGCAGGCCCAGCGCCTGCCGCAGGATCGACAGCACCACCAGAATGCGGGTGAAGCTGGTCATCATCAGGATCAGTCCGGGCAGTACCGTCAGCAGCCCCATCACCAGCAGCAGCTGGAGCGAGAGCGTCAGGCCGGGGCCTTGGGAGGGTGCAGCCTGCGCCAGCGCGCGATCAAGCGCGCCGGGAATCGCGGCCTGGGCGTGGGCGGCGCTGGTCAGCAGCAGGCTGGCGGCGAGCGCGGCGAGGGCGGCGAGGCGCTTCATTCGCCGGCCCCCCGCGCCGGAGCTTCGGCCAGCCGGGTCAGCCCGGTGCGCGAGGTTGAGACCAGAATTTCGCGGCCGTGAAACTCGATCACCGCCAGCTTGAGTGTGGGCGACAGCATCGTCGTCTCGATCACGCGGACCGAGCGGGTCGCGCCCGGAGCGGTGCCCAGCTTGCCTTGCATTTTATGGGCCAGCCGCAGCGTCCCCCAGGCGAGGCCAGCGATCAGCGGCAGCAGCACCAGCAGTTTGAGCAGATACCAGATCATGCGGCAGTTCCTTCGCTTGGGGCCCCGGCCATTGCGACGATGCGCAGGCCGAACCGGCCGCCTTGGGCGATGATCTCGCCGTGGGCGATCAGCTTGCCGTTGACGTGAACCTCGAGCAGTTCGTCGGTCAGCCGGTCGAGCATCACGACGCTGTCTTCGCCCAGCGCGAGCACGTCCTTGAGCTTCATATCGGTGCGGCCCAGTTCGACCGAAAGGCGGACATCGACTTCCTTGAGCAGGTCAAAGCCGCGGGTGTGAATGGTCATGTTCGGTGGTCCCTAAGTGGTAATTCAGCAGGCAAGTTGAGTGAGGCGCACCGCGACGCGGTCGTCCTGCGCGCCGATGGTGCCGCGCGCGATGGTCTGTGCGCCAATCGCGAGCGGCACCGCGCGCGCCACCGCCACCGGCAGCACCGTGCCCGGTTCGAGCGCGGCGATCACCGCGAGCGAGATCTGCATGTCGACCAAGGTCGCCGTTACCGCGATCGGCACATTGCCAAACGGGGCGGCGGCGGGGTTGGCGGCGCGCGGGCTGGTGGGCGTGGCCGCGCCGCCGCCATCGCCCGCGCCGAGCAATTTGCCGAGCGAGACCAGCGGCAGCGCAAAGGTCAGGTGCCACGGTGCCTTGGCCCCTTCCATAACTTCCAGCTGCACGGTGATCAGCTTGGCCCCGGCGGGAAACGGCGCCAGCTCGGCCAGATTGGCGGCGCGGCGCAGTGCGTGGACCTCGCCGTGGCCCAGCGCTTCGCCAAAGCTTTGCGTGATGACACCCTCCAGCCGCTGGATCAGCAATTGCGCCGACAGCGGAAATTCGCGCGGCAGCGGCCCATCGGTCTCGCCCTTGCCGCCAAAGGCGCGGTCAACCAGCCGCAGCAGGGCAGCGCCATCGACTGCGGCGAGCAAGGTCACCCCGGGCACGCCGGTGGTCAGCAGGCTGTTGACCGCCAAGGCACCGATCCGTTCGATCAGTTCGGCCTCGCTCAGTTCAGCGGGGGCCAGCGCGGTCACCGTGGGGGCCTCACCGCCCAGCAGCTGCGCCAGCAATGGCGCGATGGCCGTGGCGCAGCGCTCGCCCAGCCGGGCCAGCGCCGGCAGCGGATCGACCGGCTGCGGGCCGCGCTGCACCAGCTCGGCACAGTGCTGCGCAGCGGGCCGCTCGGCCACAAAGGAATGGTCGGTCTTCACTGGACGAGGTAGCCTTTGAAATAGACCTGATCGACCCCGCCGAACCCTTCGGTATCGGTCAGCACCTTGTTGATCGCGGCGGTCAGGCGCTGCTGCAGGCGGACTTTGCCTTGCGGGGTAAAGGCGTCTTCCTCGGGCGTGTCGGCCAGCACCACCAGGATCTGGCTGCGGATCGCCAGCTCATGCTTCTTGAGCCACAGCAGCACGCGGCCATCGCGGCGAGTCGAGCAAGCCAGGCTGATCTGCACCAACGAGGCAGAATTCCTGAGATTTGAGGTGAAGTCCTCGGTGAAGTTATAATAGCTGGTCTTGTAAGCGCTGCCGCCTTCGCCTTCGACCTCTTCGCCGCCGCCTTCGCCTTCCTTGCCCTCGGTCTTGGGCGCGTAAGGGTCTTCCTCACCCTTCTTGACCAGCTTGGGCTCGTCCTTTTCCTTCTTCTTCGTGCCTTCCTCGCCGTGGCTCAGCATGCCCGATTCAACAAAGGCATAAGTCCCGCCGCCGCCCGCGCCGACCAGCACCAGGCCGATCAGGCTCTTGACCAGCAGGCCTTTGCCCTTTTTCTTTTTCTTGGGGGCGGTTTCGCCCTCGGCCTTGTCACTCATTGGTTGGATCCCCGAACTGCTGGTTTATGCAAAGATGCCGTGGCGGGCGGGGGCAGACTTGCCGTCCCGGCCACCGCGCGGCGTTGAATTGGCTTGCGGCGTTTGATCGCCCCGGCGCTCACTTGACTGACCGCCTGCTTGACCGCGCGGCTGCCCTGCATTGCTGCCCGGTGTATTGGCGGCGCTGTGATTGCCGGTTTGCTCGGCGGTGCTGGCGGCGCTGCGGCTGTCAGCGGCGGGCATTGCCGGCGGCGCAGCCAGGCTGGCGGCCCGGGCGAAATCGGGATCGGCGCTGGTCATGCTGACCGCCAGCGCGCCGTTCTCATGCCGAAAGCGCAGTTGGACCGGGCCAAATTCAGCGTGCGGCAAGGTCACTGAAACGCGCTGCGGCGCGGCGGCCTCGCGCGCGGCGACCAGCCGGTCGAGCAACGCGGTGAAGTCTTGCGGACGCTCGGGTGCGGCAGCGGGTGCGGCTAAGGACAGCGACGCCGGTTCGGCCAGGGGGGTGAGAGTGAAGGCCGGGGCGGCTGGGCTGGCAGGCTCGGCCATGGCCAGTTTGCGCAGCGCCGCCGGAGTGCTGGCACGCGGCGCGGCAGCGGCAGCCTGCGGCAGCGCGATCTCGATCCGCAGCGGTGCGGCTGGCGGTGGAGGGGTAGACGGCGCGGCGGGTTGGACAACAGACTGCGGCTCGCCCGGCTGCGGCTGGATTGGCGTGGGTGCTGCGCGCATGAATGCGGCTGGCGCAGCGGCATGAATAAAGGCCGCCTGGGATTGAGGAACCGGCGCGGGCCTATTTGTGGGCAGGGGCTCTGGCGTAGACGTCGCTGTTTGGGGCTCAGCGTGGCCGGGCAAAACAGCAGGCGCTGGTGCGGCGGCCACGCCGAGCGGCACTGACGCCGGCACTGCCGGGCTCGGCAGCGCGTCGGTGCGGGGAAGATAGAGAGCGGACGTAGCGGGTTGCGGGGTCAGCGCGCCGGGCAGGACCGGGTCCGGCTTGGGCAATGCCGTTAGCTGCTGGATGGTCGGAGGGGCGGTATCGGCTGCAAGCACCGGATCAGGCGTTACTGCGGCGGGAGCCACTCCTTTGCGCATCGCCGCCAGCGGGCGGGCGCCGCGCGGCGCTTTGGGCTTGGCTGCAGTTGGCGTGGGCTGCTCGGCAGGTTCGGGAGCGGCAGCTGCGGGCTTGGGAGCAAGCTGAGGGGCTGACACAGGAATGGCAGCGGAAAATGGCGAGGGCACTGGCGCGGTCAGGCTAGGCGTCAGCTGCGGCAGGGCGACCGGCAAAGCTACCGGCAACTGGACCGGCAAGTCCTTGCCGCCGGTTGCCGCCGTTGCCGGGGCTGGCACTGGGGTGAGCGCGGTTGCGACGGGACTTGCGGTGGGCTCGGGAAGGCCAGCTGCAACCGCCGCCGGGCTGCTCGAAATGGCCAGCAAAGCCCCGAAATCTGCGCCTTGCGCCGCATCACCATTGGCGGCAGGCGCGCTTTCACCGGGCAGGGAAAGCATGGCGGCAGGCAGCAGGGCAGGGGATTGGATCATCGGCAGGGCTCCTCACGCGCGGGTCTGCCGTTAACTATTCAAGGTCCGTGCCAACTGCGCGGCGTGCGCCATGCGGGGCGGCGGACAGCCGCTGCGCCAGCGCGCGGGCCCCGGCAGCTGCGCGGTCTTCCACCGCGGCGCGGCGGCGTTCGGCGAGCGCGAGCTCGTCCTGCTTGCGGTCAGCCACGCCTTGCGCCTGCACCGCATCGCGGCTGGTGTGCGCGGAAATGGTGCTGAGCCCGCTGACGAACAGGCCGTACTGGCGCAGGGTATGCCCGTCGCTCGGCCCGGCCTTGGCGCGGTAGTCATCGGCCATCGCGCTGGTCCGCGCAGCCAGCGCTTGCAATTGCGCCAGCGTGCCTTCGGCCAGCGCGGCGTCCTGCGCGGCGGTCTGCTTGGCAATCGCGCGGACTTTTTCGAGCCGCTGCAAGCGGTGCAGGCGGCGCTGTTCAGCTGTCATGCTGCATCAGCTGCGCCAGCGCGGCCATGCTCGGTGCAAGCGGCACGGTGCTGCGTGCGGGCTGCGTGATGAATTGGGTCAGCGCGGCGTGCATCGCGATCGCGCGATCGAGCTGCGGATCGGCCCCAGCGCGATAGGCGCCCATCAAGACAAGATCGCGGTTGGCCTCATAGCTGGCGCTGAGCGCGCGGAACTGGCGGGCCAGCGCGGCGTGATCGGGGCTGACGATGTCATCCATCACCCGGCTCAGCGATGCGGCGATATCGATCGCCGGATATTGCCCGCGCTGGGCGAGCTCGCGGCTGAGCACGACATGCCCATCGAGGATCGAGCGCGCGGTATCGACCACCGGATCGTCTTGATTATCGCCGTCGGCCAGCACCGTATAAAGCCCGGTGATCGAGCCGCCACTGGCCGCCGAATTGCCCGCCCGCTCGACCAGTTTGGTGATCGCCGCCAGACTTGAAGGCGGATAGCCGCGCGCCGCGCCGGGCTCGCCCAGCAGCAATGCAATCTCGCGCGCGGCGTGAGCCACGCGGGTCAGGCTGTCCATGATCAGCAGCACGCGCTTACCCTGCGCGCGGAAATGTTCGGCCAGGCTGGTGGCGAGCATTGCCCCGCGCAGCCGCAAGTTCGGGGCATGATCGGCGGGCACCGCGATCACCGCAGTGCGCTCGCGCTTGCTGCCCGCCATGTGGCGCTCGACAAAGTCTGACACCTCGCGGGCGCGTTCACCGATCAGGCCAACGATCACGATTTCGGCTTCGGACCCGCTGGCGATCATATCGAGCAGCACCGACTTGCCGACCCCGGATCCGGCCATGATCCCGATCCGCTGGCCGACGCCAAACGTGGTCAGCGCATTGAGCGCGCGGACCCCGGTGTCGAAACATTCGCGCACCCCGCTGCGATCGAGCGCGGAGGCGCGCACCCCGCCGGCTGGCCACAGGGTCGGCGCATGGATTGGCGCGCCGCCGTCAATCGGCTGCCCCTGGCCATCGACCGCGCGGCCAAGATAAGCCTCGCCCACCGCGAGCATGCCGGGGTGGCCTTCGCAGCGGACCCGCGCGCCGGGGCGCAGCATCACCGTATCGCCCAGCAACATTGCCAAAGTGCGGCCATTGCGAAAGCCGATGACTTCGGCGGTCAGCGCGGCACGCGGACCATGCGCGACTTTGCACAGCGCGCCGACCGGAGCAGACAAGCCGGACACTTCGAGCAAGCCCCCGTCGCAAGCGGTCAGCAGGCCATAACGCCCGGGCGTCAGGTCGATCTGGGCCGCGGCCAATTGGTCCAGCACCGGGCTAAACAGGTTCAGCACGCGGCCAGGGTCTCAGTGATCGCGCGGCGCCAATGGTCGGGGCCGTCCTCAACCCCGCCGCTGCTGCTTTCAAGCCGCAGCGCGCCGCGTTCCAATGCGGGGTCTTCGCGCGCCGCCAAGCCTTGGGGCAAGCGCGCGCGGATTAGCGCCAAGTCTGCGGGATGCAGACGCAGCACGCGGTCATCGTCGGCACGGGCCAGCATGGCGGCGGCGCGTTCGATCCGGGCGGACAAAGCAGCGGGATCGAGCGCCAGCGGCGCGAGGCTCGCCTCGCACAAGGCGGCCACCGTCGCGCACAGTTTCTGGCGCAGTGCCTCGGTCTGCTCGCCGTCGAGCCGGGCGAGCGCGAGTTCGATCCGGGCGCGGGCATGTTCATCGGCCTCGCCAGCGCGGCGAGCCTCGTCCTGCGCTTCGGCCAGCCCGGCGGCGCGGCCTTCATCATAGGCGCGTGCGAGCGGATCGCCCGGTGCGGTCTGGGCATAGGCTCCGGCTGCTTCTGCGGCAAAGCGCGGGTCGCTGGCGAAGCCGACCGATCCCGCCAGTTCGGCATAGGGCAAACTAGACATAGTCGTCCTCGCCGCTGCCCACGCCAAATTGCAGCACGCCTTCGCTGGCGAGCCGCCGCGCGACCGCGACCACGGCCTTTTGCGCTTCCAATGCCTCGGCCAGCTTGAGCCGGCTGCGCGCGGCAATCTCGTCCTTCACGCCTTCGGCGGCGCGGCTCGACATCGCGGCGAAGAACACCTCGCGGCTGTCCTCGGCAGTGCCTTTCAGCGCGTCGATCAGCGTCTCGCTGTCCACTTCGCGCAGCAATGCGCCCATCGCCAGCGGATCGAGTACGAACAGATGCTCGAACTTGAACATCTCGCTTTCGATCTGGCGGGCGAGCGCTTTGTCGATCTTGGTCAGCCCCGGCATGATCCGCAGTTCGGCTGCCTTGCCGGCCTGGTTGATGATGTCGGCGGCCTGCTTGGCCCCGCCCATGGCCAGCGCGGCCGGGCCGTGGCTCGCGCCGATCCGGCGTTCGAGCAATTGCTCGAGCAGCGCCAGCGCCTCGGCCGAGACCGGGCCGATCGTAGCGACGCGGTGGACCACTTGGGTCTGGTCTTCGGGCGGCAACGAATGCAGCACTTGCGCCGCGATGTCGGGCTCCAGCTGGACCAGCAGCACGGCAATAGCTTGCGGATGCTCGCCTTTGATCAAGGGGATCAGCACCGCCGGGTTGAGCCAGCGGGCCAGCTCGATCGCCGGGCCGGCTTGCCCGCCGGGCGGCAGGATCCGCTCCATCATGCTCTCCCCTTTCACCGCGCCGACCGCCTTGTGCAGCACCCGGCGGACGTGATCGGTCCGGCCGTTCGCGCTGATCCCGCTTTGCTGGGCATTATCGACAAAGCCGCTGATCGCCTGGGTGATCTGCTCGGGCCCGATGTGCCCCAGCGCGCACATCTTTTCGCCCAGCATGCGCAGCTCGTCCGGGCCAAGCTGACGCAGGATCGCGGCGGCCTGGTCTTCCTCCAGCAGCATGATCATCACCGCCGCCCGGTCGGCATCGGGCAAGGCGGCCAAGGGCAGAGTGGGCGCGGTCATTGCGCGGCCTCGGCATTGGGCGCGCCAAGCATGGCGCGCAGTGCAGTCAGCGCATCTTCAGGTTTTTCCTCGACAATTCGCTGGGCGAGCCCGACCTGACGGCCGAGCAGCGCGGCATCGGCCGGGGTAGAGGCGGCGGCACTGCGCGGGGTGCTGGCGGATTCGGTGCCATCGGATTTGCTCTCACCCGGCTGGCGCTTGAGCGCGCGGATCAGTGGCCGCACCCCCATCACCAAGACCAGCAAGACCGCCAGCAGCGCGACCACGCTGCGCACCACCATCGCAAACCACGGCGCTTCGTAAAACGCCAGACTGGTGTCTTCGGCCACTTCGAACGGGCGAATCATCACTTGCACCTGATCGCCGCGCTGGAGGTCGACCCCCATCGCAGCCGAAACCAGTGCCTTGATCGGCTCGACATCGGTCTGCTTGGCCTGCTTCATCGCCGCCGCGCTGAGCGCCACCGCGACCGAGATGCGTTTGATCTTGCCCGGCGCCGAATTGGCCACCGAAACCTCGCGGCCCAGCTCGTAAGTCTTGGTCGTGGCGCTTTCGCCGTTGACCGGAGCGGCTGCCGCTGGGGCTGCGCTGGCCGGGCCGCCTTGCGGTGGGCCGGGGCTGGCGGTGGTGGCGGGCGGCGGGGTGTTGGACAGCTGGCCGGGGACGCCGCCTGCTTGGCCCACACTGCCGCCGCTTTGCTGCGAGGTTTGCTGGGTTTCGGCGCGGACCACGCCGTTCTTGTCATAGCTTTCACGCGCCGAGGTGACCTGATCCATATCCAGCTCGACCTGGATTTCGCTCGAATAGTTACCCGCGCCCAGCACCGGCAGCAGCAGCGTATCGAGCTGGGCGCGCAATTTCTCTTCCACCCGGCCCTGCAATTCGAGCCGGTCGGCATCGACGCTGCCGCCTTGCGAGAGCAAGCGCCCGCGCTGATCGATCACCCGCACCGCATCGGCCGACATGCCGGGCACTGATCCCGCGACCAGATTGACGATCGCCGAAACCTGGCTGTCACCCAGCTGGCGCCCCTTGGCCATGCGCACCATCACCGAAGCGGTGGGCGGGCTGTCATCGCGCACGAACACCGATTTGCTGGCTTCGGCCAAGTGGACGCGGACCGAATCGACCCCGTCAATCTCGGCGATGGTCAGCATCAATTCGTGTTCGCGCGCGGCGCGCAGCCGTTCGCCTTCCAGCGTGCGGCTGGCGCCCAGCGGCAGACTGTCGAGCGAGGTGGTGGCATCGGGGCTGGCGAGGCCGCCATCGGCGGCGACCAGCATCCGGGCCTTGTACAGATCGTCTTCGCCGACCGTCATCGTGCCAGTCTGGTTGTCGATGGTGTATGCGATCCCGGCCTTGTCGAGGCTGGCGGCGACCCCGGCGCGGGCGCTGTCGTCCAGCTGCGAATAGAGGATGCGCTGCGGCGCGGGGGACAGCACCGACCAGGTCAGCGCGACCGCGCCCAGCGCGGCGCTGCCCAGCAACCACGGCAAGGCGCGGCGGACCAGCGGCTGGCCGGTCAGCGCGCGCAGCTGCGCCAGCGGGCCCCCGCCGAGCGGCACTAGCTGCGCGCCTGCATTGGAAATGGTCAGGTCACTCATTTATCACACTCCCATCCGCATGATGTCTTGGTAGGCGGACAGCAGGCGGTTGCGGACCTGCAAGGTCGCCTCAAATGCGACGCCAGCTTCCTGGCGGGCCAGCATTACCTTGGCCACGTCGGTCACATCGCCGCGTTCGTAGGCGGCGGAGAGGTCTTCGGCTTTGGTCTGGCTGGCCGAGACCCCATCTAGCGCGGATTTCAGCGCGTCGGTGAAGCCGCCGGTCGGGGTATCGGGCGCGGGCACCGCCCCGGCCTGCGCCGAACCATGGACCTGCTGGAGCAAGTTGGACCGGTCGAGGATCTGCTGACGCATCGCCAGAATTTGCTGGATCCCGCCGCCAGCACCAATGCCGCCGATCCCGTTCATCGCCGGGCTCCGGCCACGGCTAGCCCGGCATCACGGAACGCGGCGAGCCGGTAGCGCAAGGTGCGCTCGGAAATCCCGAGCTGGCGCGCGGCGGCGATGCGGTTGCCGCCGCAGGCATCGAGCGTCGCCATGATCGCGCGGGCTTCGGAAATCTGGACGATGTTGGACAGGCGGTGCGACACGGCCTGATCGCTCGGCCCGCTCTGGCTCGGCTCGGTCACCAACCGCGCGGGGCTGTCGAACACGATCTGCGCCGGGGTAATCTCGTCCAGCCCATCGGCCAGCAGCAGCGCGCGGCGCATCACGTTTTCCAGCTCGCGGACATTGCCCGGCCAGCCATGCAGCTTCAGCACCGCCAGCGCCGCCTGCGACAGCCACGGCAGCGCTTGCCCCGGCGCGGTGTGGCGCAGCACCATGGCGAAAGCCAGAGGGGCAATATCCTGCGGCCGTTCGCGCAAGGGGCGCAAGGTCAAGGGGAACACGTTGAGCCGGTAGAACAGGTCGGCGCGGAACCGGCCCTCGGCCACTTCGGTGGGCAAGTCGCGGTTGGCGCAGGCGATCACCCGCACATCGACCTTGATCGCTTGAGTCGAGCCGATCGGAACCACTTCGCCCTCTTGCAGCGCGCGCAGCAATTTGGCCTGCAGCGCCAGCGGCATCTCGGCGATCTCGTCGAGCAGCAGGGTGCCGCCATCCGCCGCCCGGAAAAAGCCTTCGTTGGCTTCGCTCGCCCCGGTGAAGGCACCTTTTTTGTGTCCGAACAGCAGCGCCTCCAGCATGGTTTCGGGCATCGCCGCGCAGTTGACCGCGACGAAGGGCTTGGCCGCGCGCGGGCTGCGTAGGTGGATGAAGCGGCTCAGCACTTCCTTGCCGGTGCCGGTCGGGCCGCCGATCAGGACCGGGATCTCGCTCACCGCCAGCCGCTCGGCCAGGGCCAGGATTGACAGCGTTTCGGGGTCGGCGGCGATCGGCATGCCGGGGGTGGCCAGCGCCGCCACCAATGCGGCCAGTGGCGCATCGCCTGCCGCATCGCGGTAGGTCAGCGTCAGGTGGCCGCGGGCCGCGCCGCGCTCCAGCGTGTTGGTGCTACCGCGCACCAGCGTGATGCAGGCACCGGGTCCGGGTGGGACCGGATCACCGGCGCAGCGCAGCACCGCCGCACCGCCGCCAAGGCCCGGCCCCGCGATCGCCGCCGCGCGTTGGACCAGCGGGGCGTGCTGCCGCAGCGCCGCTTCGCTCGTTGCCAATCCGATCATACCAAACCCCCCGTTAACCATGCTTCGAGGGGTCTTCTGCGCGCACAACGGCGAAGCCTTCGGTAATTTAAGGACCGGGGCAAACCCCTAGGCCGCCCCCTATAGTAAGGAACCGGCCGCCAGAGCTGTGCCAGCCCGCCGCCACTGGCCCACCCTTAACTTTCGCCGCCATCCGCCGCTCTTTGCTGTGGCAGCTGCGACGGATGGTCCGCCCCGGCTGGCTTGCAGGACTTACTCACGGGAGCTTTTCATGACAGTCATCAACACCAACATCAGCGCAATCCGCGCCGCCAATGCCTCAAACTCGGCCGCCAAGATGCTCGGCACCGCGATGGAGCGCCTGTCGACCGGCAAGCGCCTCAACAGCGCCAAGGACGACGCCGCCGGCCTCGCAATCGCCACCAGCATGACCGCGCAGGTCAAGGGCATGAACCAGGCGATCCGCAACTCGAACGACGGCATCGCGCTGGCGCAGACCGCTGAAGGTTCGCTCAACGAAGTAACCAACATGCTGCAGCGGGTCCGCGAATTGGCGGTGCAATCGGCTTCGGGCACTTATCAGGACACCACTGACCGCGCTTATATGCAGACCGAAGTCGATCAGCTGACTGGCCAGATCGGTCAGGTCATCACCAACAGCAAGTTCAACGGCGTCGCGCTGTTTGATGGCAGCACCGCATCGGTGACAGTACAGGCCGGTGCCAATGCCAGCGACACCGTCGCGTTGACCATGGCCAACCTCACCACGCTGGCCGCCAGCGGCGGCGCGGCCGGCTCCTACAGTGTCGCGACCGCTGCCGCAGCGAATACCGTACTCGGCACGCTTGATACCGAGCTTAACGCGATCTCCAGCGCCCGTGCCGGGCTGGGTGCCGGGCAGAATCGGCTCGAATCGGTGGTCGCTAACCTGACCAGCAATTCCACCAATCTGGCCGACGCGCGCAGCCGGATCGAAGATGCCGACTACTCGGCGGAAACGACCGCGATGGCCAAAGCCCAGATCCTCAGCCAGGCTTCGACCGCGATGATCGCGCAGGCCAACCAGAGCCAGCAGAACGTGCTGTCGCTGCTGCGCTAAACCTGAAGCAGTACCCCAACTCCTGAATGCCTGTCCCTTCCAGGCATGGCCCGGCGGTCCACCTGACCGCCGGGCCCTTTTTTCGCCCAGTTGGCCCATGAGCCAGCCTACTCGACAGCATGGCTGCCGTTTGGCACTATGCGCGCTGACGAGTGGCCAGCAGACGGGGCAAAGATCCAGCAATGCGCAGCGCGGTAATGCTTTTGGCGGGCGGTTTGATGGCGGCGGGCATTGGCCTTGCTCCCGCCGCACTGGCCGATCCTGCCGCGCTCCCGGCAGCGGTGGCCCCGCCGTCAGCAACCGCGCTGCCGCCGCAGCCCGGAAACTCCGTCCACTGCGTGTTCGAGCAGATGCCCGGCGAAGACCGTGAAATGGCAATGCTGCTGATGGAGAATGAAATTCTGGCCGACGGTGATTTCACGCCGGGATCGCGCAACCTGGCGGTGATCGAGCGATTGATTGAGGAAGCCCGGATCAAATGTGACAACGCGTTCCATTGGTCCAAGCCCCGGTCCGATGCGGCGGCTGACTATGCCATGTCGGCGCTGTTTACCGACGGGCTGAGCCAGACGATCGCGATGATCGGCCAGCAGACCAAGCCGATCGACAGCTATTTTGCGCAGCACCGGGTGCAGCTGATCGGGTCACGCAGCGTCAAGGGCATCGCGGCCTTACACTTCAAGGCCTATCTGGTTGAACAGGGCTGGGACGAGGATGACAAGGACCGGCTGGGGATCGGGGTGTTCTACCTCGAAACGTTGATCTGGCAGGACGGCAACGAACGCGATTTCGCGGCTGCGCCGCTGCACGCCGCGCCGGTCAAGACCGCGGCCAAATTTGCGAACAAGCCTGCGACCCGCGCTAGTCGGGCAAAGACAACACGGCGCGGAAGGACCTGATCCGTTTTTTGGCGGGCAGCGTGTCAATCAATTCGAACACCGCGTAGCCGAACCGGCAAGTGCCGTCAGCACTTTTGAGCTGGCGCAGCGTAAAGTGCTGCGCGATCACCGGGGCGACGTCCTTGGCGAAAATCTTGTCGGCTTGTTCAGGCGGCATCGGCGCCAGCAATTTGGGCGCGCTCAGCACTTGCACCATCAGCGCGTCTTCCCCGGCATCGAATTGCTGATTGATCGGATCGGGCGCGTGCGCATCATCGTCATTGGAAGATTGAGTGCAACTGGGATAGCCGCGCGCGCGTTGGCTGCGGCCAAGATCGGCATAGAGTGACAGCATCCGGTCAAGGATCGCATCGCTTGAACGGGCGAGCAGCGGTGTGCCGGCCGAAATAATCGTCTGGCGTCCGAACGCCTGCGACTGGGCCAGCGTGTTGCCGCTGTTGGCGCGCAGCCAGATATCCGCCAGCGCCTTGGCATAGTCACCCGGCAGGAATGTCGCGGCAGCCTGCCACAGCGGATTGACCGCTTGCTGGGCGGCAATATCGGCCAGGCTATAGGTGCCGGCTGGCAGCGGCACTTCGGGATGATCGGCCTGGCGGGTAATCACCCGCGCCTCGCGCAGTTCGGGCGTGGTCGGCAGCCACATGTCGCTGTGGTCGACCTTCATCACCTTGTCGATGAAGCCCTGCTCAAACCCGGCCAGTTGGTAAGCATAGCGCAGCGTATCGTTGGCCGAGACGCCGAACACCGAGGTGGCGGTCAGCTTGCGGTCGGTAACCGCTTCGGTGGAGCTGGTCTTGCCATCCTGACTGACTGACACGCCCTGGTGGAACCCCAGTCTGGCGTCCTTGCCCAGCACCCGCTCACGCCCGGCGGCGAAGATCTGGGTGCAGGCCGAAGCGCAGTAGAATTCGACATAGGTGTTAAGTTTGCGCTTGCGCACCAGCGCCGAAACGAGCCGCGCTTCGAGCACCAGCCCGCCGACCGAAGCCAGCGCGATCGTCTTGACCTTGGGCGCCTTGCCCAGCAATTCATCGAACCGCAGGAAGGTCCCATTCTTGATCTCTCCGACCAGATAGAGCGTCTCGCCATCGGCAGACAGAAACAGGCGCGGGACCGTCTCGACTTTGGCCGGGGCCGGCGCCGGGGCCGCTTCGACTTTGACCGGCGGCGGTGGCGGCATCGGGGCGGCGGCACCCAGCGGCTGGGCAATCAGCCCCAGCGCAGCCAGGGTCAGGCCAAGTGTGCGCAGCAGCGGGATCGTGCGTGGTACCATGCTGACCTAAATGTCAGAACTTGGCCCCGCTGAAAAGGGCTTCGCAGCGCGGCGCGCGGCGCGGCTGTGCGGCTAGGTATTTTCCAGCGGCAGACCATCGGCGATGTCATAATAATCGCCCTTGTCAGCAACATAGATATGCCCAGCAAGGTTGGTTCCGGTCGGCGCGGTGAACGCACCCATCGCCAGCGCGATCCGGTCAAGGCCGGGCACATCCCACAACAGGAAACTGCCGCAGGTCCTGCAAAACCCCGCGCCGCACGTTTTCGCTCGAGTGATACCAGGTCAGATTGTCCGCGCCGGTGATCGCGGCGTGTTCGCGCGCCACGTTGGTTGAGGCCCAGTAATGGCCCGATTGGCGGCGGCATTGGCTGCAATGGCAGGCGTCGGGCGGGCCGAGCGGGCCAGTGACCTTGATCTGCACCGCGCCGCATAGGCACTCCGCGTGATGCTGCTCGCTGCTCATGCCGCAGTGAATCCCAGCCAGGCGGCAGCCGCGATCAGTTCGTCCTTGCGGTGCGGGGCGAGCCGAGTAGCGCGCTGCTGGTACACCTCGACCAGCGCGGGTCCGGCCTTGGCCGGGCTGCCGCTATCGAACGGTGGCATGGGATCATATTCGAGCGCGAGCTGCACCGCGCGGGCGTGATCCTCGCCGGCAATCTCGGCCATCAGCGCCAGCGCGAAGTCGATCCCAGCGGTCACGCCTCCGCCGGTCGCGCGGTTGCGGTCAATTACATGGCGGGCCGAGACCGGCTCGGCGCCGAACAGCGCCAGCAGATCATGCCAGGCCCAGTGAGTCGTCGCCTTGTACCCCTTTAGCAGCCCGGCCGCGCCCAGGATCAGTGCGCCGGTGCAGACGCTGGTCACCCATTCCGCCTCGCCGCCCACGCGCCGCACCCAATCGAGCGCCGGAGCATGGTTGATCACGCTGGCCACGCCCATCCCGCCGGGCACGCACAGCAAATCGGCGCGGGGCACATCGGCAAAGGTCGCGGTCGGCAGAATCGAGAATCCCGCGTCGGTTGGCACCGGATCAAGGCTGTCCCAGACCAGATCGACCTTGGCCCCGGGCAGGCGTGAGAGGAATTGGACCGGGCCGGTCAGATCGAGCTGCGTGACGCCGGGGAAGAGTAAAAATGCCAGATGCATGGCCAGCCTTGTGGCACCAGCGGCCTAGCGCATCAACAGGATTGAGATGCGGCGATTGCGCGGATCAGCGGGCTTGTCGCGCACCAAGGGCTCTCGGTCGGCCACACCTTCGATCTTGCGAAAGCGGGCCTCGCCGATCCCGTCGCCCCGCAGCGCTTGCCGGGTCGCCTCGGCGCGGCCGGCCGACAGCGACCAGTTGTTCGCGCCCATTCCGCCGTTCCACGGCAGCGCATCTGTGTGGCCGCGGATCGAGACCCCACCCATTTCGCTGGCCAGCAGCTGCCCGATTGCGTGCAGCAATTGCGCCGCCTCCGGGGTCAGCACCGTGGTGCCCAGCTGGAACATCGAGAAGTCGGCATCGTCGACCAGATCGATCCGGATCCCTTCGGCAGTGTCGACCATCCGCACTTGCTTGGCGAGCCGGGCGAGGCGCGGATCGTGTTGCAGCTTGGCGGCCAGTTTCTCTTGCAGCTTGGCGACCTGCTTGATCCGTTCGGCACCTTCCTTGGGCCCGCCGCTGCTGTCACGCGGGATGGTCATCGATTTGGTCCCGGTTTGCCCAGCGCGGTTGGGGTAGCTGTCGACATCGGTGATCGACGATCCGCCAAGCATCCCGTTGGAGCCTGCGCTCTGCTGCTTGAGCTTGACCAGCGTGGGGCTGAAATAGTCGGCGATGCCCTTGCGCTGCTTTTCGTTGGTCGCGCCCAGCAGCCACAACAGCAGGAAGAACGCCATCATCGCGGTGACGAAATCGGCATAGGCGACCTTCCACGCGCCGCCGTGGTGCCCGGCGGCGATGACGGTCACCTTCTTGACGATGATTGGCCGCGGCGGCTCGTTTTTGCCGCGCGGGTCCTTCTTGGCGGCCACCGGCCTAACGCCCGCGCAGCGCGTCGAGCAGCTCGCTCAAGCCCGGACGGAATTCGTGCCCCAGTCCAGACCGCGCGCCTTCGACCACCAGCGGCTGCGGCCAGCCGTGCAAGCTGGCGATGATCACCTGCTTGACCGCGTGGAAGATCTGCTCGTCAGCGTCGAGCACCTGCTTGAGCCGGCCCGCCAGCGGCGAGACCATGCCGTAAGCCAGCAGCACCCCCATGAAGGTGCCGACCAGAGCCGAGCCGATCATTCCGCCCAGGATTGACGGCGGCTTGTCGATCGAGCCCATGGTCTTGACCACGCCCAGCACCGCCGCGACGATCCCCAGTGCGGGCAGGGCATCGGCCAGCGTCGACAGCGCGTGCTGCGGTTCGTTCATTTCGTGGAAGTGCTGCTTCATTGCGCTGTCCATCACCTCTTCAACCGCGTGGACTTCTAGCGTGCCCGAGGAGACTACGATCAAAGTCAGCGTGTCAGAAATGAGTGCAATTAGAGGCTTATTGGCCAATAATCGCGGGAATTCAGAGAAGATCGCCGATTGCGCCGGCTCGGTCACGTGGCTTTCGAGCGCCACCGGGCCTTCGGCGCGCAGCAGCTTCATCAACTTGGTGGTCAGGATGATCGCGTCGATGTGATCCTGCTTGGTGTGCTTGGGCCCTTTGAAGATCTTGCCGAACGAACTGCCGATGGCCTTGATCCCATGCAGCGAATTGCCGGTCACCACCGCGCCGATCGCGGCACCGCCGATGATCAGCATCTCGTGCGGGATCGCCTCCATCACCGGCCCGAGCGCGCCGCCGGTAATGGCGAAACCCCCGAACACCATGACCAGCAGGATGATGATACCGATAACCGCGTACATGAACTTCCCCCAAGGTACTCAAATCAAAAGACCGCCGCGCTCAACGCAGCAGGTCGAACAACGATAACTGTGACAGTTTGGCGAAGCTGGCCTGGCTGGCCTCCAGCACAGTCATGGTTTGCTGCAATTGCGACACCGCCAATGACAGGTCGGTGCCGCCCAGATCAGCCTGCTCCTCGCTGCGCAACTGGCTCATCGCGGTGCGGCGCTCGGTGTTGAGATCAATCCAATTGAGCCGCGCGCCGATCACGGTCTGCTGGGTGGTGATCGTCTCCAGCGCGGTATCGAGTGTGTTCAGCGAAGCATTTGCTGCACTGGCCGGATCGGCCACCCCGCCTTTCAGCGCGTCGCTCAATGACTTGACCACCGCGAACAGATCGCTGGGCACACCACTGATGCTGAACTTCAAGAATTCGGGTCCGGTCAGCCCGCGCGTAACGCTTTGCCCGTCGCCCAGCGGCAAGTCGCTGGCCACGGCGGTGCCGCTGTAGATCGAGGTGCCACTGGCATCGAGGGTGTAGGCGTCGCCGGGCGTATCACCGCCGAACAGCGCGTGCCCGGCGCTGTCACGAGTGTTCGCCAGGCGCACCAGTTCGCCGCGCAGCTGATCCAGCTCGGTCGCGATCCCGGCGCGCTGGACCGGGCTGAGCACTCCGTTGGCGGCTTGCACCGCCAGCTCCTTGACCCGGATTACCGTGCCCGAAAAGTCCGACAGCGCTTGGTCGGTCAAGGTCAGATCAGAACTGGCGCGCGCTGATACGGCGGTGTCGATCCCGGCAAAAGTTTCGGACCGGCCGAGGGCCCGCAGCCGCGCGGCGGCGACTGGATCGTCAGACGAAGTGCTCAGCTTCTGCCCACTGCTGATCGCGCCTTGCAGCGCATCGGCGCGCGCGCGCAGGGCCGAAAGGTCCTGGTTTGAGCGATCGTAAAAAGCGCTGGTGCTGACGGTGGTCATGGCATGTCTCCGCGTGGGCTACCGGATCGCCAGCAGCGTATCGAACAAGTCCGAGGCAATCTGGATCGCCTTGCTGCTGGCTTGAAAGGCCTGCTGGTACCGCACCAGATTGACCGCTTCGTCATCCAGGTTGACTCCGGCCTGATTATCCAGCGCGAGCCTGGCCGCACTGG
>JANNYT010000069.1:0-14885 GCA_031410255.1 Novosphingobium sp.
TGCGATCGAAATCGAGACCAACGGCACGGTCGCACCGCACCCCGCATTGGACGCGCTGACCGGGCAATACAACGTCAGCCCGAAGCTGAAACATTCGGGCAATCCTGTTGAAATTGCTCTTCTTTCCGAACGGCTGCAAGCGTGGTCAGACGAACCTAAAGCGTACTTTAAGTTTGTGATTTCGGAGCCTGAAGACCTGCCTGAAGTGCTCGAACTGCAAGCCCGCTACGCCATCCCCTCCGCGCGCATTCAGCTGATGCCCGAAGGCACCACCAGCGCGGCCATTCACGCGCGCACCGCCTGGCTCGCCCCCTTGGCGCTTGACCACGGACTGGGCTTCAGCGACCGGCTGCACATTCACCTCTACGGGGATACGCGCGGCACATGAGCGATGACATTCCGATGGGCCCACCCCAACGCGGCGACCTTACGCAAGGGCCATTATTCAAAACGCTCGCACTATTTTCACTGCCGGTGCTGCTCGGCAACGTGCTGCAAAGCCTCAACGGCTCGGTCAACACGGTCTGGATCGGGCGGCTGCTGGGCGAAGATGCGCTGGCCGCGACTTCCAGCTCGAACATCGTCATGTTCCTGGTCTTCGCCGCAATCTTCGGGATCAGCATGGCCACCACGGTTCACGTTGGTCGGCATTTTGGCGAGCGCAACATCGCTGCCATGCGCAAGAGCTTTGGCGCCGGGCTCGGTCTCTGCCTGATACTTTCAGCGGCGATTGCGCTGCTCGGCTGGATCGGCGCGCCGGCCCTGCTCGATCTGCTCAACCTGCCCGGCACCTCGCGCCACTTTGCGCTCGATTACCTGCGGGTGATCTTCCTGGTCCTGCCAGGGATGACGCTGACCGTGCTGGTATCAAGCGCGATGCGCGGCTGCGGCGATTCGCGCACGCCGCTGTATTTTCAGGTCCTGTCGGTGGTGCTCGACATCGGGCTCAACCCGCTGTTTATCGCCGGGATCGGCCCCTTCCCCCGGCTCGGTATTATCGGTGCGGCGGTCGCCACGGCAATTGCAACACTCACCAGCCTCGCTGGACTGATGGGCTGGATCTATTGGCGTGACTTGCCGATCCGACTGAAAGGCCGCGAGCTGGCGTATCTGTGGCCAGCCCGTGAAGAGCTGTCCTACCTGATCACCAAGGGCCTGCCGATGGGCTTTCAGATGCTGGTCATTTCAGGTGCGGGGGTGATCATGATCGGGCTGATCAACCAGGAAGGCCTGAATTACGCGGCAGGTTACGGCGCGCTGCTGCAGCTGTGGAACTATATCCAGATGCCGGGGCTGGCGATCAGCGCCGCAGTCAGCGCGATGGTGGCGCAGCACATCGGCGCGCGGCGCGAAGCCCGGGTCGATGCGATCAGCTGGTCAGGCGCGGGGGCAAATGTGGCGATCACGCTGGTGCTGATCACACTGATGCTGGTGTTCGGGCGGCCGCTGCTGGCGCTGTTTCTGGGGTCAGACAGCCCGGCGATCCCGGTCAGCTTGCATATCCAAAACATGGCGATCTGGACCTATTTGCCGTTCGGAGTGACGATCGTGCTGTTCGGCGTGCTGCGCAGTTATGGAGTGGTAATGGTGCAGATCGCGATTCTGTTCGTCGCGATGTATCTGGTCCGGCTGGGCGTCTACGCGCTGCTTTACCCGCGGATCGGGCCCGATGCCTTGTGGTATTCGCTGACGATCAGTTCGGTGGCGTCGCTGACGCTGACCTTGCTGGCCTATTTCTACAGCGGCTGGCGCGCACCGATGCTGGCGCGGGTGGCGGCGGGCTGAGCCCTACCGCCCCTGCGCACGCCAGCGTTGGACGGTGCGCTGAACCATTTCTTCCTCACCGCCGGATGAATTCCACAGCTGCGTGAACGAAGGATCGGCACTGGCCGGGCGTTTCATTTCTTCCAGTTCATCGAATGCCACGCGGATCGGGATAGAAACACCTTCGCCGCAGATGATGCATTCGCGGTTGCGCAGCGCCGGGATCGAATCGAGGAACCCGCGCGCGCCTTCGGGCATCGCGGCTTTCACGAAGGCCTGATCGCGGTCGTTGTTGAGCCGCATCGAGATGATCGTGCCGCACTGGGAGAGGACGCCTTCGGCCAGATCGGACGGACGCTGCGTAATCAGCCCCAGCGAGACGCCGTATTTGCGGCCTTCCTTGGCGATCCGGCTGAGGATCCGGCCAACCGAAGAACCGTCCGAATTCTTCTCATTCGGCACGTAGCGATGCGCTTCTTCGCAGACCAACAGCACTGGCCGGGTCTTTTCATCGCGCGACCAGATCGCAAAGTCGAACACCAGCCGGCTCAGCACCGCGACCACGGTCGAGGTGACATCGGACGGTACGCCCGACACGTCGATGATCGAGATCGGCTTGCCCTTGCTGGGCATGCGGAAAATCTTGGCGATGAATTCGGCCATCGTATCGCCGACCAGCATCCCAGAGAACAGGAACTGATAGCGCGGATCGGCCTTCAACTCGTCAATCTTGGTCTTGACCCGCATGTACGGCGCGGTCGAAGTCGACTTGTCGAGCCGGCCCATTTCGGTGGTGATCAGATTGGTCAGATCGGACAGCAGATAAGGGATCGGGCTGTCGACGGTGATCTTGCCCATCGATTCGGCGAGGCGGTTCTTCGAGCGCGCGGCGAGCAGGCATTTGGACAGAATATCCATGTCTTCCTGCCGGTCGTTGCCCGAAGAGGTCAGGAACACCTCGCAGTGCTCTTCAAAATTCATCAGCCAATAGGGCATCTGCAAATTCGATACGTCGAAGATCATGCCGGTGGTCTTGAATGCCGCCGAATATTCGCCGTGCGGATCGATCATCACGATATGCCCTTCGGGGGCATGCTCGCAGATCCGGTGCAGGATCAGCGCGGCGCTGGTCGATTTGCCGGTGCCGGTCGAGCCGAGCAGCGCGAAATGCTTGCCCAGCATGGCATCGACATAAAGCCCGGCGCGAATGTCCTTGGTCGGGAACACGGTGCCGACCTGCACGCTGGAGCGGCCGTCGCTGGCGTAGATCTGCTTGAGGTCGTTGCTGGTCGCGGGATAGATCAGCGCGCCCGGGATCGGGTAGCGCGTCACGCCGCGGCGGAACGAGTGGATCCGGCCAGTCAGGCGCTCTTCATCGCCTTCACCCATGAAATCGATGGCGGCCATGATCCCGCCGGGGGTCTTGGAATCCTGCTTTTGAGTGCGGACCGAGGCGAGCAGCCAACCTTTGCCGACGCGGATCTTGACCTGGCTGCCGACTTGCCCGGCCAGCGCAATCGATGGATCGTTGTCTTCGGTGCATTCCTGCAAGCGCTGCAGATCGAGTGCGATCGCCGAACCTGAGCCGGCGATTTCAAGCACGATCCCGATTGGTTCGCGGGCATTGTCAAATTCGGCTGGAATTTCGGCCGCATCGGCTGGGCGTGCGCCGCCAAATTCCTGCCCGCTCATGTCATTCATCACTGCGGCCTATCCCCTTGCGGCCAGCCAATTCTGCTGACCCCCAAGTTGTAAGGCGGATGGGTTAAGATTGGCCTAAATTGACCATTTGGGAACGTTAAACACCCAGCTAAACCAGCGCGAACAGTCGCCCGGCGAGGAAGCCCATGCCGACCGACAGCGTCACTGCGAGCAGCCCGTAGAAAAAGCCGTTATTTTCGGCAAAGCCGGCGACCACGCGTTCGAAGCCCTGCTTCTTCACCTCGACTTTGCTGATCGCCGAAGCCACCACGCGGCCGTGATAGATCGCGAAGGTTTCAGCGGTATAGATGCCCGTCTGAACACTGGATGGCAGTGCGATCCGCGCCTGATAAAGCACTTGCTCGCTGACCGTAACCGCGTGGGAATCCTGCTTGTACAGCCCATCGCGGGTCATCAGATCGACCAGCCCGGCTGACATCCGCGCCTGCTCCTTGGGGTTATAAGCCCCGATCGGCGAGAGCTGCAGCCACGGCAGCCCGAGCTCATAAATCGCGGCGGTCTTGTCGTCGACAATCTTGCCGATCGGCTTTGACGAGGCAACCGCGAAAAAGGTCGGCGCAGAACGAAATTCGGCACTGTCGGCGTTGACCCAGATCCCGGCAATCCGGCGCTTTTCGCGCAGCACGATCGAGCGGGTCGGCCCCTTGAGTACCACCACGATGTCATAATCCTGCCCGGCCCGCGCGCCTTCGGGCGTCAGGATCGCGCCAAACAGCAGCAATTCGGCGCCGCGAAAGCCTTGCCGCACTTGCACTTCGTGTTGCGACACTTCGGGCACCAGAATCGGATCGCGCGCGGCCCCCAGCAGCACCAGCAGCAGCACCAGCAGCAGCCGCTTCACGACGGGATCACCGAATAGATCTCATCCGGCCGCCAGCCCAGCCCGAGCGCCATGCGCAGTGCGATCACCAGCACGATTGCCGCCAGCACCAGCCGCAACCGCTCAGCCGGCAGCCGTTCGGCCAGCTGCGCCCCGATTTGCGCGCCTGACACCGAACCGATCAGCAGCAGCGCCGCCAGGACGATATCGACCGCCTTGGTGGTCAGCGAATGCATCATGGTGGTCGCCATGGTCACGAACAGGATCTGGAACAACGAAGTGCCGACCACGACATTCGCGCTCATCCCCAGGATGTACAGCATCGCCGGAACCAGCACGAAGCCGCCGCCGATCCCCATCAGCATCGTCAGTATCCCGGTAAAGATGCCCAGGATCAGTGGGGCGAGCGGCGAGATGTACAGGCCAGAGCGGTAAAACCGCCAGCGCAGCGGCAGGCTGGCGACCATCGGATGATGCCGCCGTTTGCGCGCGGGCAAGGGCCGCCCGGCCTTTTGCGCCTGCAAGGTCTGCCAGCTTTCACGCGCCATCAGCGTACCGATCGAGCCCAGCAGCAGCACGTAGAGGATGTTGATGACCACATCGATCTGGCCCAGCGCCTGGAGCAGATTGAACAACAGCGCGCCAATCCCGATCCCGATGATCCCGCCTGCGACCATCACCGCGCCCATCTGATAGTCGACCCCATTGCGCCGCGAATGCGCGAACACGCCCGAAACGCTGGCGCCGGTGACCTGGCTGGCAGCCGAAGCCGCCGCGACTGTGGGGGGAATGCCGTAGAAAATCATCAGCGGCGTGGTCAGGAACCCGCCGCCGACCCCGAACATGCCAGACAGGATCCCGGTCAGCGCGCCGAGCGCGACTATGACCAGTCCGTTGACTGACAAGTTGGCGATGGGAAGATAAACGTCCATGTCTGCTGCCAGTGACTAGACCACTGGAACGGCCAAAAAAAGGCTGTTGCGGCTAGAAACCGGCAGAAAGCGTCAAGACCGGTCCGGAACCGGGCGCAGCATTGCCGATCACACGGAACCGATAGTCGGCTGAGACCCGCGCTCCAGCAGGGCCAATCGGCACTGACAGCGTCGCAGTGGGGCCAATATCTACCCGGCTGGCCCCGCGCTGCGCCCCGCCCCAGGCCCCGCCACCAGCGCGCAACTGGAAGGTTCCGGCTTGGACCAGCGGGCGTTCAATCCGCGCTTGTCCATCAATAAATGCCGTGCCGCCTGGCCCGCCGACATAACCGGCCTGGACATATAGCTCGGCCCGTCCGCCCAGCGGCAAGTGCGCCGGTGGAAACTCGCTGACCACGGCCGCGGCGGGCCGGACGATCGTGCCCGAGGTGGTCCGCGTCACCCGCCCTTCGAACATCAGCGCCGCCGGGACGCGCGGCAGTGGCCGCAGCGACAAGCCTACCGCCAGCTCTTCCCCGCGCGGATATTCGAGCCCGCTGGAGCCGCGCAGGTACAGCGTCGGCCGGTATGGACTGGCGGTGGCGAGCCGGTAACGCAGCACTGCGCCGCCCTGACTCCCGCCATAAAAGCCGAGCGGAATATAAACACCGGGCAGGCCAGAACCGGGCGTATTGTAACCATTGCTGCCCGATCGCAGCAGCAGCCAGCCATCAGCTGACCAGCGCGGCAAGGCCCTTACCGCAAGCGGCTGGAGCTGCGGTGTCTGCGCGGGCGCGACTTCGGCCGCAGTGCCAGGTTCTTCCGCGGTCAGCGCCATGGCGCTCAGCCACAACTGCTGGTGTCCGGCGGCGATGCGCGGGCTCAGCGGTGCGGTCGCTGCGGCTGGGATATTACTGGGCCCAGCGGCCGGCGGCGCGCTGAGTTGCGGGAGCGGCAACTGAGGGACGGGCAACTGGGGCACGGTCGTCTGCGGCAGCGGTGCATCAAAGCGCGGCGCGGCGCGGCCCGGCGGGCGCAGTGCCGCTGGCGCCGAAGGACCATGCGCCGCATGCTGGTCTGGCTGGTGAAGGGCCTTTGGCACGCTGGGGGTGGCCACTTGCGCCGCGACCGACCGGACCACCGGATCTTCCCACATCGCGGCACGCGCGCCGATCCAACTGGTCATCAGCAGGACCAGCGCCAGCAGCGGCTGCCCACGGCGGCGTAGCGGGCTGTGAGGCTTCACGCCTGCACCGTGCGGAGGGCTGCGGCGGCGGGGTGACGATCATGCGCGGTCTTGTCCCAAACCACGCGGCCAGTGGTGAGCGAGCGGAAATAGGCCGATATCGCGCGGCGTCCGGCCATGATCGCAATGACATTGGCAACGGGAATGCGCAGCACCGAAATCAGCCCTTCGCGCCAGCCGTATTCGCGCGTGGTAAAGGCTGCGCGCATGCCAGCGCGCCACAGGAAGCCAATGAAGCTGGCCAGCAGCATCGCTTTAAGTGGCACCGACAGCGCCAGCACATCGACCTGCCCGCGCCACTGCAACACCAGCAGCACGCCGTCGAGCACCAGCAACAAGTATGCTGCGGCCAGCACCAGTGCGGTCAGCGGCCCGCGCCGATCACGCAGCGCCATCCACACGTCGAGCGGGTTGAGCGACCAGCCCATCCGGTCCCAGCCCTGAAAGGCAATGCCGTGAACCCAGCGGGTCTTTTGCCGCACCGCGGTTTCAAGCCGGTTGGGAAAATAGGAACGCGTTGCCACCAGCCCGCCGGCATCATCGCGCAGCCGCAGGAACGCGCTGCCCCGGCCTTGCGACGACAGGGTAAGGCCAAGCTCGTAATCCTCGGTCAGGCATTCAGGCGCAAACGGGCCGGGATTGGGCTCGCCCGCGCGACGTTCGGCCAGCAGGCCCAGCGCCGCGCGTGAGAAGCCGCAGCCAACCCCGGCGGCGGGCAAGGCCGCGCCAAGGGCCGAGCGGACGACCATGCCTTTGCCGTGGTTCTCAGCAAATTCATCGGCGTAATGCCCGGCGATCCAGCGCGAATCGGGCTGCGGTTCTGGCCGGACCGGCAACTGGACGAAATCGCGCATCATCAGCGCCGCGTCGATCGCTTGCAGCGCGCAAGGGTGCACCATGTCTTCGGCATCGTGCAGCACGACGCTGGAAAAGCAGCGCGCGCGGCGTTCTTCATCGGTGCACAGCGCGCGGTACAGGCGATTGAGGCAATCGGCCTTGGTGGTCGGCCCGTCGCTGCCCAGCAGCACCATGCGGACCCGCTGATCGCCGCCGATCGCGTCAATCGCAGCGGCCAGCGTCGCCGCGTCGTTGCGGTAGCAGCCGATGTAGATGGTCAGATCGCGCTGCGGCCAGGAGGCCAGCATATGCGCAACTGTCGCGCCGATCACGGCGCTTTCGCCAAAGGTCGGGATCAGCACCGCCGAGGCACCCGATAGCGGCTCGGCCCCATAGCCCAGCGGCAGGCGGCTGGAGCGAGCCTTGCCGCGCGCGCGCAGCGCCAGCCAGGTCAGATCGATCGCGAATTCATCGATCAGCCCGACGCAAAACCAGAACGCCGCAAAGGCCAGCAGTTCGCGTTCAACCAGCAAGAGCCAGTCGAGTCCGCTCCATGCCCCGGATGCTACTGCGATCATTGTGTAGAATCGGCCCCCACCCGTGTAACGAGCAATCAGACTATCTACAAAGCATAGGTGGCGCAACGCGTTCAATTGATCTGCCGCGCAGATTTATTGTCCGGCGTCTAATAATTGCAATATTGGCGACAAGAAAACAGGCGTGGTGCAGCTAAAGCAGATTGGGCATGATATCATCCGGCCCAGATCGCCGCCTCGGCCAGATAGACCAGCGCCCCGGCGAAATAGCCAATCAGCGCCAGCAAGCTGAACTTTTTCAAGTACCAGAAGAATTCGATCTTCTCGATACTCATTGCCGCAACCCCGGCGGCCGAACCGATAATCAGGATCGAGCCGCCGGTGCCAGCGCAATAGGCCATGAATTCCCACAGGAAGCTGTCGGTCGGATATTGCTCCAAGGGATACATTCCCATCGCGGCGGCAACCATCGGGACATTGTCGACCACTGCCGAGAGCAGCCCGAACGCCAGCACGATGAGATCCAGACGGCCAACCGTTTCGCCCAGCCAAGCGGCCAGCGCGCCAAGAATTCCGGCGTGTTCCAGCACGCCGACCGCGAGCAGGATGCCCGCGAAAAAGATGATCGCGCCCAGGTCGATCCGGGTCAAAGCATGGGCAATCACCATTTCACGGCGCAGCGCGACTTCGCGGTCGCGGTGGATGAAGTCGGTCACCGCCCACAGCAGCCCCAGCCCGAACAGGATCCCCAGCCACGGCGGCAAATGGGTGATCGCCTTGAACGCCGGGACGGCCAGCAACACGCCGATCCCCAGCGCGAAGATCAGGTTGCGTTCAAACGGCGTGGAATGGCTGGCGCTGCCTGGCAGCTTTGCCGGGGCGACCACTTTGCGGCCGCGCAGCAGCCAGCTGACCACGGCCAGCGGCGCGGCCAGATTGACCAGCGAAGGCAAGATCAGCTTGGCGACAATCGCCGGGCCAGTAACCTGTCCGCCGATCCACAGCATCGTTGTGGTGACATCCCCCATCGGCGACCAGGCCCCGCCAGCGTTGGCCGCGATCACCACCAGTCCGGCCAGATAGAGGCGGTCTTCGCGGGCGGCCACCAGCTGCCGCAGCAAAGCCACCATCACGATGGTCGTGGTCAGGTTATCCAGAATTGCGCTGAGGAAAAAGGTGATCGCGCAAACGATCCAGATCAGCGCGACCAGGCTTTTGGCCCGGATGCGCTTGGTCACCACTTCGAACCCGCCGTGCGTGTCGATCACCTCGACCACGGTCATCGCGCCCATCAGGAAGAAGGTGATTTCTGCCGTACCGACCAGCGTTTCGGACAGTTGGTGGCCCGCATCGTGGCCGCCGCTACCGCCGCCGCCCAGTGCCCAGATCGTCCACAACAGCCCGGCCCCGACCAAAGCAGCGGCCGACTTGTTGATCCGCAGCGGCTCTTCAAAAGCAATCGCGGCGTAAGTGATCACGAACAAGGTAACGAGCAGCGCGGTCACTTGGCTGCAGCTACCAGGTGCCGATGTTGGGCATGCTTGCCCACGGTTCGCACGAATCCAGATTGCCGTGTTGCAGCAGCTCGACCGAGATCCCGTCGGGGCTTTTGACAAAGGCCATATGGCCATCGCGCGGCGGTCGGTGGATCACGTGCCCGGCCGCGCTGAGCGCCGCGCAAGTCTCATAGATATTGTCGACCCGGTAGGCCAAGTGCCCGAAATTACGCCCACCGTCATAGTCCTGCGGGTCCCAATTGTGGGTCAGCTCGACCTCGGCGACGCCCTCTCCGCCCGGGGCGGCCAGAAAGATCAGGGTGAAGCGCCCGGCCTCGCTGGAAAAGCGCCGCAGCTCGTGCACCCCGATCAGCGCGAAGAAGGCGATCGTCGCCTCTGGATCGGTTACGCGGATCATCGAATGGAGAAATTTGGTCATGCCGACTGGCTAGCACCCCGCGCCCCATAGCGAAAGGCCCGCCCCGGACGAACCGGAGCGGGCCTGATGCTTAGGCAGTTGAAGCTGCGTTCAGAAGGCTGCGGTCAACGATACCACGCCAACTGCCTTGGCCGGGCGGTAGAAATAGTTGATGCACGGCGCTGACGAACCGCAGAAATTGGTGTTGATGTCGGTTTGACTGACATTGGTGCCGACCAGCGAAGCATCAAGCGTCAAGTTCTTCCAGGTCACCCCGGCGCCGATGCTGTAATCGACGTAAGGCTTCACATAGTCGAACCCGCCGCCAGTGTGGCCCAGATGCGCGTGGATCGAAACCGGCGTACCGGGAATGCCCGAGCTCAGGTCACCATAGACGTAGGTGTTGTTGCGGGTCGGCGAAAACACGCTGAGGTTGAAGACCTTTTGCGCCGGAGCGTAATAAACCCCGACCTTGGCCGACACCGGGCCCATCGTCTTGGCCAGCGAGCCATAGACTTCGTAATAGTTGCCGCTGGTGCCGCCATTGATATTGGCTGAGCCGGGATAGATGTAGCCATAAACGCCGACATCGACCTTGACCCCGGACGCGCCGAGTTCCTTGGCGTAGCCGCCGTAGACGTCGATTTCGGTGCCGCCGATGTCAATCGGGCTGTCAGCATAGGCATTGGACGAAGCGCTTGAACCCCAGACCGAAATGTAGAACCCCGACGAATGGCTGACCGTCATCGAACCCTGGATTACCGGCTGGTTGTTGGACTGCGACAGCCCGCGAAAACGGTACTGCGAAACCACGGCAGCGGTGCCGGTGATGGTAACATCGGACGGTGGATCGGTTTCGTCAGCGAAAGCTGGGACGGCTGCAAAAGTGCTGCCAGCGATAAGCGTTGCAGCCAAGAGGCCGCGAATGGACGTGAGCATATCAATCTTCCTTGCACGATTGCGGTTGCTTCGTCCCACCTGCCGGCCTGCCGTCGATTCTCGTGTCCGGAACACAATCGGCAAGCGCAGGGGGGTAACTGCACAACTTTGCTGCACCGCACAAGATCAAATTGACACGGCGCTGACAATCGCGTGATCGGGTGTGGTTTATTGGCAACGCCCGGCCCATACCCCCGCCGCCATTGTTCGTTAAGGCGGACCGGGCTATAGGCGGCTCGCCCGAGAAAACCTCCCTATGTTCAACGCCCTGCGCATCCTGTTTGGCCCTAAATCCAGCGGCCCTGCTCCTGCCATTCCGGCGGGCGAGCGCGTCTATGCCGTTGGCGACATTCATGGGCGGCTTGATCTGTTCGACATTTTGCGCGCCGCAATCGAAGCCGACGACGCGGCGCGCAGTCCGGCGCAGACCAGCGTGATATTGTTGGGCGACCTGATTGATCGCGGGCCCGACAGCGCCGGAGTGATCGACGCCGCGCGCAAGTGGTCGGCCCAGCGCAAGGTGCGGATCCTGCTCGGCAATCATGAAGAAATGCTGCTCGATGCGCTGGACAGCGAGGAAGTGCTGCGCAATTTCCTCCGCTTTGGCGGGCGTGAGACGGTGCTGTCTTACTCGATCGACCACGCGGCTTATCATCAAGCCGAGTTGACCGAGACGCTGGCGCTGATCCGCGCCGCGCTGCCCGAGGAGGACCTCGCCTTCATCCGCGGTTTTGAGGACATGATCACAATCGGCGACTATCTGTTTGTCCACGCCGGGGTACGCCCCGAAGTAGCGCTGGGCGATCAGCGCCCGGCTGACCTGCGCTGGATTCGCGAACCATTTCTGTCACACGCCGGCAGCTTTGGCCCGGTAGTGGTCCACGGACATACCATTTTCGACCAGCCCCAGATCGGGCATAACCGCATCGGCATCGATACCGGGGCGTACCGCACCGGGCGGCTCACCGCGCTGGGGCTGGAAGGCACCGCGCGCTGGGTGATTGAAGTATCAGATCAAGACGGCGCGCCGCGCGCCGCGCAAAGGAGTATTGCATGAAAATCGCGATGGTGGGTTCAGGCTATGTCGGACTGGTTTCGGGTGCCTGCTTTGCCGATTTCGGCCATGAAGTCGTGTGCATCGACAAGGACCCGGCCAAGATTGAAAGCCTGCAGGCCGGGATCATGCCGATCTTTGAGCCCGGGCTGGCCGAACTGGTCACCAGTAACGCCAAGTCCGGGCGGTTATCCTTCACCACCGATCTGGCCGCGGGGATCGCCGGGGCCAGCGCGATCTTCATCGCGGTGGGCACCCCCAGCCGCCGCGGCGATGGCCATGCCGACTTGTCGTTCGTCTATGCCGTGGCCGAGGAAATCGGCCAGCACCTGCTGAACGACGCCGTGATCGTGACCAAGAGCACCGTCCCCGTCGGCACCGGCGACGAGGTCGAGCGGATCCTGAGCGAAGCCGGTCTCAGCATGAAATTCGCCGTCGCCTCCAACCCCGAATTCCTGCGCGAAGGCGCGGCGATCAGCGATTTCAAGCATCCCGACCGGATCGTGATCGGCACCGAAGACGAGTGGGCGCGCGGCGTTATGAAGGAAGTCTACCGCCCGCTGTTCCTCAACAAGTCACCAATCCTGTTCACCTCGCGCCGCACCAGCGAGCTGATCAAATACGCCGCCAATGCGTTCCTCGCGGTCAAGATCACCTTCATCAACGAGATGGCGGACCTGTGCGAAAAAGTCGGTGCGGACGTGCAGGACGTGTCGCGTGGGATCGGCATGGACGGCCGGATCGGCTCCAAATTCCTCCACGCCGGGCCGGGCTATGGCGGCTCATGCTTCCCCAAGGACACGCTCGCCTTGCTCAAGACCGCCGAAGACTATGAAGCCCCGACCCGGATCGTCGAGGCGGTGGTCGCGGTCAACGACAGCCGCAAGCGCGCAATGGGCCGCAAAGTGATCGAGGCACTGGGCGGCGCTGACGCGGCGCGCGGCAAAAAGGTCGCGATGCTCGGGCTCACGTTCAAACCCAACACCGATGACATGCGCGATTCGCCAGCAATCGCGATTGCGCTGGCCTTGGCCGATGCCGGGATCGAGGTTGCGGCTTACGATCCCGAGGGGATGGAACTGGCGGCGCCGATGATGCCCGACGTGACGATGTGCCAGAGCACTTACGAAGCGATCGCAGGCACCGACGCGATTGTCATCGTGACCGAATGGGATGCCTTCCGCGCGCTCGATTTCACGCGGATCAAGCAGATCGCCAAGGCACCGGTGCTGGTCGACCTGCGCAATGTCTACAACCCCGCCGAAGTCCGCGCACAGGGCTTTGCTTATTCGAGCGTGGGCCGGCCCTAACCGACCTCAAACAAGCTGTAGATCGGCCCGGTCGCGGTTTGCGCGCCGGTGCCGACCACCACGGCGTTGTTGAGCCAGGCATAGCGCGGATCGCCGCTTTCCAGCTTGGCAGTCATCGCCAGCGAATATTCGTGCGGCTCCAGCAGCGCGCCCTTGGCAAAGCGGCTCATCACCTCAGGCTCGGCCAGAAAGCGGCCTTGATAGGCGAGGTAAATCAGCGCGCCGTCACCGGTTTCCAGCGTCAGCCGGACATCGATCGCCATCACCGCATCGGCGCGGTTCAGCACCCAGTCGGCTCCGCCCAGCACTGTGCCGCTCAGTCGCGGGCCATTGAAAGTCCCGCCGGTTACCGGCGCGATCCGCCGCAATCCCGCCGGGGTTGGCCCGATCACTTTGATCCCGGCATAGTCGACGGTCAGCTGCAAGGTCAGCAGGTGCGTGTGTTTCAAGTCAGTCATTGCATGGGGCCTAGCAGCGCGGCACACTGCGCGCAAAGGGGAGACGATCATGGATATCATCGCGCGGCGGCCGGGGCCCTCGGTGCAGGAAGTGTTTGCGACCGATACGAATCCCGCGCCCGCAGTGATGCGCGAGGAATCGCCTGCCAACGACCAAAGCAGCGCCGACGTTTCGATCGAGCGCTACTTCGCGCGCGACTGGCACGAGCAGGAGATCGCGCAGGTCTGGCGCAAGACCTGGCAGCTCGCCTGCCGGCTCGAACATATCCCCAATGTTGGCGATCATGTGGTCTACGAGATCGTCCGCGATTCGCTGATCGTGATCCGCACCGGGCCCGATGAGATCCGCGCCTATATCAATTCATGTCTGCACCGCGGCACCATGCTGCGCACCGAAGACGGCTGCGTGAACCAGCTGCGCTGCCCGTTCCACGGCTGGACCTGGGACCTGCAAGGCCAGCTCAAGATCATCCCCGGCCAGTGGGACTTCCCGCATGTCGACAAGGCCGCGATGAACCTGCCCGAGGCCAAGGTCGGCACCTGGGGCGGGTTCGTGTTCGTCAACTTCGATGCGGACTGCGAACCGCTGGACAGTTACCTTGAAAACCTGCCTGAGCATTTCGCCGCCTTCAACCTCGAAGACAAATATATCGCCGCGCATGTCGCCAAAGTGATGCCATGCAACTGGAAGCTGGCGATGGAGGCCTTTGTCGAGGCCTACCACGTCCCGTACGCGCACCCGCAAGTGCTGGGTTATTACGGCGATTCCAACACCCAGTACGATGTCTGGGACGGGGTTCGCCACGTCAGCCGGATGATTTCTGTGCAGGGCGTGCCCAGCCCCGCTATGAAAGGCATCGCGCCCGAACGCACCATCGAAGAAATGCGCCGCGACGTGCCGTTTTTCGCGGGAAAACCGATCGAAGTGGGGCCGGGAGAGACCGCGCGCGGCAAACTGGCCGAGCGCGCGCGCGAAAAGATCAGCCGCGCGATCGGCCGCGATATGTCGGCGCTGTCAGACACCGAATCGCTCGATCTGATCGAATACATGCTGTTCCCCAACATGGTCCCGTGGGGCGGTCAGGCGCTGCCAATCACTTACCGTTTCCGGCCCTATGAGGACGATCCCGAACGCTCGCTGATGGAGATCATGTTCCTGTTCAGCAAAGCGCCCGATGGCTCGCATCCTGAGCCTGCGAAAATGACCATGCTGCGCGAGGACCAGAACTGGGCCGACGCGCCCGAGCTGGGCTCGGCCGCGATGGTCGCCGATCAGGACACTGACAACTTGCGCCGGATCCAGAAAGGCCTGCGCACCTCGCGCAAGCCCGGCGTGACCCTGGCGCGCTATCAGGAAAGCCGGATCCGCCATTA
>JANNYT010000070.1:0-2990 GCA_031410255.1 Novosphingobium sp.
GCTCGAACGGTGGGGTGAGCGGGCGGCAGGGATCGCCAAAGGTCTGGCCCTACCGCCGCCGCTCGATCTCGCGCTCCGCGATCCCGCTGCAACGGCGGAGTGGGCCGAGCGTCTCGGCGGCACCTCGCTGCTCCCCGGCCATGTCCGCCTCTCGCGCGGGACGGCGGTCGAGAATATCGAGGGCTTCGAGGAAGGCGCCTGGTGGGTGCAAGACCTCGCCGCGAGCTTGCCTGCACGGTTGCTTGGACCGGGTGAGGGACGTGCGGTGCTCGACCTCTGCGCCGCCCCGGGCGGAAAGACCATGCAACTGGCGAGCGCCGGCTGGCAGGTCACCGCGCTTGATGCCAGCGCGCGACGGCTCGAGCGGGTGCAGGCCAATCTCGATCGAACCAATCTGGCCGCCGAACTGGTGATTGGTGATGCGCTGAACTGGGAGAGCGATGTCCAATTCGATGCCGTGCTGCTCGATGCGCCCTGCACTGCGACCGGCACCTGCCGGCGCCATCCCGACGTGCTCCACCGGATCGGCCCGCGCCAAATTGCCGAACTGGCCGAGTTGCAGGCGGGGCTACTGGAGCGGGCGGTCCATTGGCTGAAACCCGGCGGCGCGCTGGTCTATGCGGTCTGCTCGCTCGAACTTGAGGAGGGGGAGGAGCAGGCACAGCAGGTACCGCTGACTCCGCTGCCGGTGCAAGCCAGCGAACTGCCCGGTTTCACCCCCACCCCCGAAGGCTGGCTCCGCACCGATCCTGGAATGTTGCCGGACCACGGCGGGCTTGACGGGTTCTTCATTGCGCGCTGGCGCAAGGATTGACCGCCCGCTAGGCTTGCTCACCTGACCATCGGGGAGACTAGCCTGTGCGCCGCCTTGCTACCATCTGCGTTGCTTCGCTGCTGCTGAACACCACGGCGATTGCAGCCTCATACCGCGCCGAAATCAAGCGCGACGACTGGGGGATCGCCCACGTTTCCGGCAAGACCGATGCCGACGCGGTGTTTGGGATGGTCTATGCCCAAGCCGAGGATGACTTCAACCGGATCGAACTAAACTACCTCACCAGCCTCGGTCGCCGCGCCGAGGCTGAGGGGGAAGCGCTAATCTGGCAGGACCTGCGCCAGCGGTTGTGGGTCGATCCGGCGGTGCTCAAGGCGCAGTACCAGACCAGCCCGGTCTGGCTGAAAAAACTGATGGATGCCTGGGCGGCGGGGCTCAATCGCTATCTGGCCGATCATCCAGCGGTGAAACCCAAATTACTCACCAAGTTCGAACCGTGGATGGCGCTGAGTTTTACCGAGGGCAGCATCGGCGGCGATATTGAGAATGTCTCGCTCAGCCAACTGCGAGCCTTTTACGAACACCGGACCATCGCCCGCACCGATGCCGAGCGCGGGCTGACCATCACCGAACCGATGGGATCGAACGGCTTTGCGATCGCGCCATCACATTCGGCCAGCGGCCATCCGCTGCTGCTGATCAACCCGCACACCAGCTTTTTCTTCCGCTCGGAATTGCAGGTGGAAAGCGATGCGGGGCTGCATGCTTACGGCGCGGTCACCTGGGGGCAGTTCTTCGTTTACCAAGGCTTCAACGAACAGGCCGGGTGGATGCACACCTCCAGCGGCGTCGACAATATCGATGAATTTGCCGAGACCACCAGCAAGCTTCCGGGCGGCGGCTACACCTATCGCTATGGCAAAGCGGCCCGCGCGGTGAAGCAGGGCACGGTCACGCTCGCCTTTCGCCAAGCCGATGGCACGATGGGCACGCGCAGCTTCACCACTTACGCCACGCACCACGGCCCGATCACCCGCAGCGAGGGCGGCAAATGGATCGCCACCGCTTTGATGGACAAGCCGGTGGCCGCGCTGCAGCAAAGCTTCCTGCGCACCAAAGTCCATTCGATTGCCGAATTCCGCCAGGTCGGCGCGCTCAAGGCCAACAGTTCGAACAACACGATCTTCGCCGATAGCCAGGGCGAATACGCCTATTTTCACCCGCAGTTCCTGCCCGTCCGCTCGGCCCGGTTTGATTACACCAAGCCGGTCGACGGCAGCAATCCGGCCACCGACTGGCATGGGCTGCACAGCCTGAGCAGCTTGCCGCAGATCGTCAATCCGGCGAACGGCTGGCTGTTCAATGTTAACGATTCGCCGTGGTGGGGCGCGGGCAAGGACAGCCCGAAGCAAGCTGCGTTTCCGCGCTATACCGATGTGGCGGGCCAGCAGCCGCGCACGCCGCATGCAATCAGGGTGCTGTCCGCACGCCCGACCTTCACGCTCGATCAACTGGTCGAGGCGGCCTACGACCCGTGGCTGCCGAGCTTTGCCGAGATGATCCCCGGGCTGGTCGGGGCTTCGGCACGCCATCCCGTTCCGGCGCAGGCCGAGGCAGTTGCCTTGCTCGGCAAATGGGACGACCGCTGGAGCCTGACCTCGACCGAAACCAGCCTCGCGGTGTTCTGGGGCGAAGCCTTGTGGGAGCGCGGCAAGGGTCCGGCCGAGGCCCAGGGCATCAGCGTCGAACAATGGATGAGCAAGGCCAGCGACGAGGACCAGCTCGCCGCGCTCGATTCTGCGATGGCCCGGCTCAAGGCCGATTTTGGCTCGTGGCGGGTGCCGTGGGGCGAGATCAACCGCTACCAGCGCAATGACGCGTCAATCGTGCAGGCCTTCGATGACAGCAAGCCCAGCGTGGCGGTGCCGTTCGCCTCGGCCCAATGGGGCTCGCTCGCCGCCTTCGGGGCGAAGCGCTATCCGGGGACCAAACGCTATTACGGCACTTACGGCAACAGCTTCGTCGCCGCAGTCGAGTTCGGCCCCCGGGTGCGCGCCCGCGCGGTCACGGCGGGCGGCGAAAGCGGTGATCCCGCCTCGCCGCACTTTGGCGATCAGGTCGGGCGGTACGCTGCGGGGAACCTGCGGCCGGTGTACTTCTGGCCCGAGGATCAGCAGGGGCATATCGTTTCGAGCAAGGTGGTGGAGGGAAGCTA
>JANNYT010000071.1:0-3299 GCA_031410255.1 Novosphingobium sp.
GGCTGGTTGACCGTTTCTTCGGCACCGCACCCAAGGCGATGCTGATCATGCTGTTTCTCGGCATTATTTCAGCCTTCGTCCAGATATGGCGGATTTCGCAGGAGCGCGCCGAGTAGGCACGCTCTTCGCAACAAGGACACAGGGGTTTCGCGTGGCGGCCGAGAGCAAGATCGACCCGATGCATCAGTTCCAGATCAACGCGCTCGGTGGCGGCGCGCTTGACGGGACTCCTTTCCTTTTCACCAATTCGGCGCTGTGGATGCTGATCGTGTTCGCCGCGATTTTGGCGTTCATGTGGGGCGGGACCAAGCGTCAGATCGTGCCCGGCCGCTGGCAGGTCGCGGTCGAAGGGATGACCGGGTTCCTCGACAACATTACCCGCACCTCGATCGGAGCCGAGGGCCGCCGTTATCTGCCGTGGATCTTCACCGCCTTCGTGTTCATCCTGTTTTCCAACTGGATCGGCGCGATGCCGCTCGGGATCGTCCCCGGCGCGCACCCGTTTACGGTCACCAGCCAGTTCACTGTGACCATGGTGATGAGCCTGGTCAGCTTTGGCATCGTACTGGGCGTCGGCTTCTGGAAGCACGGTCTCCACTTCTTCAGTTTGTTTGTGCCCAAGGGCGCGCCGTTCGTGTTGAAGCTGTTCATCGCGCCGGTTGAATTCGTCAGCTTTGCGGTGCGCCCGTTCAGCCTGGGGCTGCGGCCGTTCATCGCGATGTTCGCGGGCCACGTGCTGCTCGATGTGTTCGGCAACTTCGTGGTGCAGGGTATCAATGCCGGCGGCCCGGTGGGCTATGGTATCTCGGCACTGTGCTTCGTCTTCGTGGCCGGGGTCAGCGCGCTTGAGCTGCTGGTCGGCGCCATTCAGGCCTATGTTTTCGCCTTGTTGACCGCTTTGTACATCAACGACGCAGTCAACCTTCACTAAGTTTTAAAACCCTTATCTTTCAACACTTTTACAAACGGAGTTATTAAAATGGATCTCGCTTCTGCAAAGGTCATCGGTGCTGGTCTCGCGGCTATTGGCGCAGGCGCTGCGGCTGCCGGTGTGGGCAACGTATTCGGCAGCTTCCTCCAGGGTGCACTGCGCAACCCGGGTGCGGCTGCTGGCCAGACCACCACGCTGTACATCGGTTTTGCCGCAGCCGAATTGCTCGGCCTGATGGCGTTCGCCGTGTCGATGATCATCCTCTACGCCCAGTGATAGCTTCGGCCGGGGGCACGTCCCCCGGCTGGCTATCTGATAGAGAGTAGCAATGCCGCAAATCGCGCAAATCGCACTGGTTTACCAGTCGCAATGGTTCTGGCTGCTGGTGGTGCTGGCGGGGATTTACTTCTTCGTCGGCCACGGCATCGTGCCCAAAGTCGAAGCCACCGTCGATCAGCGTGACGCTGTGATCGCGGCCGATCTGGCTGCGGCTGAAGCAGCGCGGGCTGCGGCGGATGAGGCCGAAGAGACTCTTCGTGCCAACGATCTGGCCGCACGCAGCAATGCCCAGTCAGCGATTGCCGAGGCCAAGGCCAAGGCGGCCACGGCTGGTGAGGCCCGCTTGGCCAAAGCTGACGCGGCCACCGCTGCAGTGTTAGCCAAGGCTGAAGCCCGCATCGCTGCCTCGCGCAGCACTGCACTGGCAAGTATTGAAAGTGTAGCCGCTGAGGCTGCGCAGCAGATTGTGGCCAAGGTTTCGGGCGCAAACGTCACCGCTGCTGCGGCGGCCAAGACGGTAAAGGCAGTGCTGGCCAATGGTTGATCTGACGCTTTTGGCCGCTGCGGCGGGACACGAGGAAGAAGCGACCGCGCTGGGGCTGAGCGCCGGCGGGTTCGTCGCGCTGGCGATGTTGGTGGTGTTCGGCATCATGCTGCGGGCCGGGGTGCCCAAGCTGGTCGCGGGGATGCTCGACAAGCGCATCTCCGAAATCCGCGAGCAACTCGCTCAGGCCAAGGCGCTGCGCGCCGAAGCTGAAGCGCTGCGCGAGCAGTATGCCGCCAAGTTGGCGGGCGCCGAGAAAGACGCGGCCGCGATGGTTGAGCATGCTCAGCACGAAGCTGCAGCGATTGTTGCGCAGGCGACCGAGGCCACGACTGCCTTGATCGCGCGGCGCGAAAAGATGGCGCAGGACAAGATCGGCGCGGCTGAACGCAGCGCGCTGGCCGATGTGCGCGCTACCGCTGCTTCAGCCGCTACTGCTGCCGCGCGCGGCCTGATCGCCGAGAACCATGACGCCAAGGCTGACAAGAGCCTGGTCGATGCGGCGATTGCCGGACTTTAGGCGCCAGCCACTTACGAATTTCACGAGCTTGGAGAGGGGGAAGGGGCGGTCCAAAGGGCCGCCCTTCTTTCGTTGGCGCTAGGGCTCCAGCACGATCTTGCCGATCACTTGCCGCGCCGCCATCGCCTGAAAGGCTTCGCGCCAACCACTGAGCGGCAAAATGCGGTCGATCTGCGGAGTGATTTGACCCGCCGCCGTCATCGCCAGCAACGCATCGCGGATCGCCGCGCCGCGCGCTGGAAAACGGCGCGCATACTCGCCCGCGCGCACGCCGACGATCGAGAAGCCTTTGATCAGCGGGATGTTGGTTGAAACGTCAGCGATGCGGCCACCTGCGAAGCCCACAACCAGCAGCTTGCCGCCAAATGCGACGCAGCGCGTGCACTCATCGAACACGTCCCCGCCGACGGGATCGTAGACCAGATCGCACAGCGCGCCGCCGGTAATCTCCGTCACAGCTTCGCGGAACTTGCCTTGCGCCAGTAGCACCGCATCCGGCGCGCAGGCGGCTTGCAGCGCCGCCAACTTGTCTGGCGAGCCGGTGGCCGCGATGACTTTTGCACCGAGCGCCTTGGCCAGATCGCAAGCCGCCAACCCGACCCCGCCACTCGCCCCGTGGACCAACACCCATTGGCCTGGCTTGAGCCCGCCCAGCTCGACCAGCGCGGTGTAAGCGGTACTGTAAGCTGCGCCAAACGCGGCGGCCTGGGCAAAGCTGAGACCGGCCGGGATCGGGCGCAATGCGGCAGCGGGGACCACGACCTGCTCGGCAAAGCAGCCGGTCTGCCTGCCGCCATAAACCCGTGCGCCGACTGTTAGCCCGCTGCCTGCGTCAGCTTCGATCACGTCGCCAGCAAATTCCAGCCCGAGCACAAAGGGCAGCGGCGGTTTGAGCTGGTATTCGCCGCGCGTCATAAGCAAGTCAGGAAAGTTGAGCGAGGCCGCGCGGATGGCGACCAGCACTTCGCCGGGCGAACGGATTGGGGCATCGACTTCGGTCAGTCCGACTCCGGAGAGATCGGTAG
>JANNYT010000072.1:0-4686 GCA_031410255.1 Novosphingobium sp.
TGGAAAGCGCGCAGCACGGTGCGACTTACCCCCGAACCAGCCGGGTAGATTCCCTGATCGCGCAGGATTGGCGCGGTTCATCATAATCTGTCATTGTCAGCACGATATGCGGCAAAAAGAGCTTCGGATTGCGCTGGTCTGTTACGGCGGGGTGAGCCTGGCGGTGTATATGCACGGCGTGACGAAAGAGCTGTGGAAACTGGCCCGCGCCAGCCGCGCGCACCATGGCGGCAGCGCCGTGCACAGCGGGACCGAGGCGGTATACTGCGCGCTCATTGACCGGATTGAGCAGCACTTCGGCCTGCGGCTCAAAGTCCTCACCGATATTGTTGCGGGCGCCAGTGCCGGCGGGATCAATGGGGTGTTCCTCGCGCAAGCAATTCACTCGGGCCAAAGCCTTGAGCCGCTGACCGAACTGTGGCTGGAACGGGCCGATGTCGACAAGCTGCTCGATCCCGATGCGCGGCCATGGTCACGCTTCACCAAGTTCTGGGCGATGCCGCTGGTCTACTGGATCCTGAAGCGGCCGGGCAATCTCGTCTCCGCCAGCGTTGCTCCTGAAACGCGAACCGAGGTGCGGGCCAAGCTATCGCGCCTGATCCGCTCGCGCTGGTTCGAGCCGCCGTTCGCGGGACTGGGCTTTTCGCAGATGCTGACCGACGCGCTCGATGCGATGCGCCAAGGCGGCAACGAAGCGCCGCTGCTACCGCCGGGTCATCCGATCGACCTGTTCGTCACCGCGACCGATTTTCGCGGTCGGCCCGAAGTGCTGCGGCTCAACAGCCCGGCGCAGATCGAGGAGAGTGAGCACCGCCTGTCGATTGGCTTTCGGGCCGCGACCCCTGTTGAAGGCGGACATGCGCTGGCCGCCCCGCTCGAACTGGCCTTTGCGGCGCGCGCCACGGCGAGTTTCCCGGGCGCATTTCCGGCGCTGCAACTGGCTGAGATTGACGCCCTGGCACAGTTGCGCGGCGAGCCTTGGCACAGCCGCACTGCCTTTGTCGAACGGGTGATGCCTGAGCATAGCCACCGCGGCGACACCGAAAGTGTCGCGCTGATCGACGGATCGGTGCTGGTCAACGCGCCGTTTGCCGAGGCGATGGCGGTGCTGCGCAACCGCCCCGCACAGCGCGAGGTTGACCGCCGGTTCGTCTATATCGATCCGCATCCTGACGAGATCGGCGGCCAGCGCCACACTGATCGGCGCGCACCGGGGTTCTTCCCGGTGATCTTCGGCTCGCTCTCCTCAATCCCGCGCGAGCAACCGGTGCGCGACAATTTGGACGCCATCGCCGCCGGTTCGCGCCAGCTGACCGAGCTAAAGGCCATCGTCGACGCCTTGCGACCAGAGGTTGAGGCCAAAGTCGAGAAGCTGTTCGGGCGCACGCTGTTCCTTGATCGGCCCACCGTCCGCCGGCTCGGCAATTGGCGGGCCAAAGCCCAGCAAGCCGCCGCAACGCAGGCCGGCTATGCCTTTCAGGCTTACGGCCACGTCAAGTTTGCGCAGATTCTGCACGAGCTGGCCGCGACCATCGAAAGTGCGGCGCCCGGCCTGGTGGTGGGCGATCATGAGCCTATTGCAGAACGGCTTGCTGCTTGGCTTTCCACGCATGGGCTTGACCACATTGTGGCGATGCGCGGCGGGGCGAGCACTGACGCCATTGCGTTTTTCCGCGATCATGACCTGGGTTTTCGGATTCGGCGCTTGCGCTTGCTCGCGCGGCGCTTGTCGGAAGACTGGGACGATTTCGATATCATCGCCCCCACCGCTCGCGAGCATGCCCGCGATACGGTTTACCGGGCGCTGGCGCTCTATTTCGAGCGCGAAGCCAGCGGTGCGCTCGGAGGAGACTTTGCGCCGATCGCACGAGAGCTCGACCTAAACCCCGGCGTGGTGCTGCAAGAAATGGCGCAGCGCCGCAATCTTGTCGGCACCGACAGCCAAGTCGATGCCCTGCTGGTCGAGGCACTGACCGGGATGCCGCGCGAATTGAAGCGGCGGATCTTACTGACCTACCTTGGCTTTCCATTCTACGATACCGTCACCCTGCCGTTGCTGCGAGGCGAAGGATCGACCGAATTCGAACCCGCCAAGGTCGACCGGATTTCGCCCGAAGACTGCAATTCGATTCGTCCCGGCGGCGCGCACGCGGTGCTGCGCGGGACCGAATTCTACAACTTCGGCGCGTTCTTCAGCCGCACTTACCGCGAGAACGACTACTTGTGGGGCCGCTTGCACGGGGCCGAACGGATGATCGACCTGGTCGTCTCGGCGCTACCCAAGGGCATGATCTTGGACGGGGCAGAGCTGGCAGCGTTCAAGCACGACGCCTTTGTGGCGGTGCTCGATGAAGAGAAAGGGCGGCTGAAGGCTGATCCGGGCCTAGTGAGCGGGATCAGGGCTGAGCTGACTGGGGCCACTTAGCGAGCTTCCAGCACCATATTGAATGGGCCCTCGGTGGCGCGGCGGACCGTTTCGAATCCGCCGCGGCGGATCACTTCGCTCAGCCGATCCTCTCCCGCTTGTGCGCCCAATCCTGCTCCTACTTCTTGATCGAGCGAGGTCGGCACGCAAATCATGGTCGAGGCGTTGTAGTACAACCGCCCGACCGGGTTGAAGTTTTCGGCCGGATTGTCGCTGGCGATTGGTTCGACGATCATCCAGGAGCCGCCGGGTTTGAGGATGCGCCGCATATGTGCCGCACAGCCGGCTGGATCGCCCATATCGTGCAGGCAATCATACATGGTGATAAGATCAAACCCGGTTTCGGCAATGTCCTTGGCGCTGGCGACTTCGAATTTTACCCGCTCCGCCAGGCCGTGCTCGGCGGCATGGCTGCGCGCTTCGACAATCGAAGGCTCGTGAAAATCGTATCCGGTGAATGCACTGCTTGGATAAGCCTGCGCCATTAGCAATGTCGAGAAACCCACGCCGCAGCCAATATCGGCCACTTTCGCACCCGCCTGCAATTTGGCTTCCGCCCCATCGAGCGCGGGAATCCAATGCTGGATGATGTTGTTGACGTAACCGGGACGGAAAAACATGCCGGTCGCGCAGAACAGACAGCCAGCAGAATCGCCCCACCGCACACCAGTGCCGTGGCGGAAGCAATGCTCCACCTGGGTTTCGGCTTCGATCATCGCCGCAGCCAGTTCGAAAGCTCCGCGCAGGTACACCGGACTGTCAGGGACGGTGAAGACCATAGCCTGTTCGGGCGATATGCTGAACGTATCGCTGCCAGCATCATACGTGACATAGCCGTTGGCGGCCTGCGCCAGGCACCATTCGCGGACATATCGTTGGTGCAGGCCACCCGCACGCACGGCAAGTTCGGTGGCGGTGGCGGGGGCCTTTGCCAATTCGTCAAACAGCCCGAGTCGAAAGCCGATCCGGACGGTCGGAACACTCATCGCCCCGCCAATATCGCCAAGCATCTTGCCGATAAAGAGGTTCAGTTTTGCTTCGTCGAGTACTTGCGCCATTGCCATCTCTCCCAAGATTGGCGACCCGAATGTGGACTACTATATCACCAGTTCAAGTCCCGGTGAAGGCATCCTTAATTCGGTCGAAAAAGCCCTTCGACTGCGGGGTTTCATCGCCGGTCTCGGTCTCTTGCAGCTCGCGCAGCAATTCCTTCTGGCGGGCGGAGAGCTTGGACGGGGTTTCGACCATGATCTCGACCACCAGATCGCCGCGCCCGCGCGCTTGCAGCACCGGCATGCCCACGCCGCGTTTGCGCAACTGCTTGCCTGACTGGATCCCGGCGGGAATATCGATCGCGATCCGTTCGCTGTCCAGCCCCGGGATCTCGATTTGTCCGCCCAACGCTGCAGTGGTGAACGCAATCGGCACGCGGGTGATCAGGTTGGTGCCTTCGCGCTCAAACACCGGGTGGCGGCGGACGTGGATGAAGATGTAGAGGTCACCAGCAGGCGCGCCAAACGGTCCGGCCTCGCCTTTACCGGCGAGGCGAATGCGGGTTCCGGTATCGACGCCGGGGGGAATGGCAACATCGAGCTTCTGCGGGGTATCGACCCGGCCTTCGCCCCGGCAGGAACGGCAGGGCTTTTCGATAACTTCGCCGCGCCCGTGGCAGGTCGGGCAAGTCCGCTCGACCATGAAGAACCCCTGCTGCGCGCGGACCTGGCCGTGGCCGCCGCACAGGTTGCAGCGGCGCGTACCGGTGCCCGGCTCTGCGCCCGAGCCTTCGCACGGCTCGCACTTGGATGAGACTTCGATCTCGATCTCGGCTTGTTTGCCGTGGAAGGCCTCGTCGAGCCCGATTTCCATGTCATAGCGCAAGTCGGCGCCGCGCCGCGCTTGCTGGCGTCCGCCGCCATTGAAGGCGCCGCCGAAGATCGTCTCGAAGATGTCGCCCAGATCGGAAAAGCCCGCGCCCGCGCCCGCGCCGGGTCCGCCGCCGCCGCTCATGCCCTGCTTGAACGCTTCGTGGCCAAAGCGGTCATAGGCCGCGCGTTTTTGCGGGTCCTTGAGGCACTCATAGGCTTCGCTGATTGCCTTGAACTTGGCTTCAGCGGAGTGGTCACCGGGGTTCTTGTCGGGATGCCAGCGCATTGCCAGCTTGCGGTACGAGGACTTGATTGTCCCGTCGTCCGCGCTGCGCTCGATCTCGAGCAATTCGTAATAATCAATGTCGGCCGACATTAGATAGCCCTCTCCCCTTG
>JANNYT010000073.1:0-5604 GCA_031410255.1 Novosphingobium sp.
GCGCGCGACCGCGTAAGTATAGGCGCGGGCCGATTGCAGCGCGACGTACATGTCGGCGATCTTGGCTTGGATCAGCTGGAACGCACCGATCGGTTTGCCGAATTGCTTGCGTTCCCGCACGTAAGGAATGACCACGTCGAGGCAGGCCTGCATGATCCCCAGTTGCAATCCCGCCAGCACCACGCGTTCATAATCAAGCCCGCTCATCAACACGCCGACCCCGCCGTGCAGCGGACCCATGATCCGTTCCTCGGCGACGAAGCAATCGTTGAACACCAGCTCGGCAGTCGGGCTCCCGCGCATCCCCATCTTGTCGATTTTTTGGCCGATGCTGAAGCCCTCGTCATCCTTCTCGATCAGGAAGGCGGTGATCCCGCGCGATCCGGCTTCGGGCGAGCTTTTGGCATAGACCACCAGTGTATCGGCGCAGGTGGCATTGGTGATCCAGAACTTGGTGCCGTTGAGGACAAAGCCGCCTTGAACTGCCTCTGCCTTGAGCTTCATCGAGACCACGTCCGACCCGGCGCCGGCTTCCGACATCGCGAGGCTGCCGACGTGCTCGCCGCTGACCAGCTTGGGCAGATAGCGCGCCTTCTGCTCCTGCGTCCCCCAGCGGCGGATCTGGTTGACGCAGAGGTTGCTGTGCGCGCCGTAGCTCAGCCCGATCGAGGCCGAGGCGCGGCTGACTTCTTCGACCGCAATCACGTGATCAAGGTAGCCGAGCCCCAGTCCGCCCCATTCTTCTTCAACCGTGATGCCGTGCAGGCCCAGCTCGCCCATTGCCGCCCACAGCTCGTCACGCGGGAACCAGTCTTCGGCATCGGCGCGCGCGGCCAGCGGCGCGATCTTTTCGTCGGCAAACCGCCCCGCCGCTTCGCGGATCATCATGGCGCTTTCGGGCAGGGCAAAATCGAACTCGGGGGTCGCACGCATCGGGGCAAGGCCTTCTTGGATTTGAACCCAAGGACTAGCCGATCCGTTGCGCGCGACCAACCGATTGTTGCTTAAGGCGTGGCCAGCAAGTCCTTTAGCGGCACCGCGGGATCAGTCAGCCGCGCCAAATCATCGGGCCGGTAACCGGCTTCCACCAGCTTGCGGCCCTGGACAAAATCGCGGACCAGATTGACGCAGTCGAGCGCCACCACTTTCCCGCCGCGCAGGTAAATCACCGAGAACGAACGCGTCGCCGGATCGCGGCGCACCAGCGCGGAATCGTGACCAGTGGACAGCCCGACAGTCTGCAGTTTGAGGTCATACTGGTTCGACCAGAACCACGGCGTGGCACCGTAAGGTTGCGGATCTCCGCAGATTGCCTTGGCCACCAGGGTCGCCATATCGTTCGCATTCTGGACCGATTCCAGCCGGATCACCGCACCATCGGCATAATGGTTCGAATGCGCGGCGCAATCGCCGATAGCATAGACATCGGGCAGGCTGGTGCGGCAAAATTCGTCCACATCGACGCCGTTGCCGCCGGCCGCACCGGCCTGCAGTAAGGGGCCAACGGCGGGGATCACGCCGATCCCGACGATCACCAGTTCGGCCGGCAAGACCACGCCGTCCGCCAGCTTGACCCCGGTGACGCGCGCTCCGTCGCCCAGCAGGCAGTCCACTGCGGTACTGGTGCGCAGATCGACCCCGTGGGCGCGGTGTTCGGCCTCGTAGAATGCGGACAGCGCCGTCCCCGCGACCCGCGCCAGCACGCGCGGCAGCATTTCAAGCAGGGTCACTTTGACCCCCAGCTTGGTCAGCACCGCCGCCGCTTCCAGCCCGATGTAGCCGCCGCCGATCACCACAGCGGTCTTGGCTCCGGCGTCGAGCTCGGCCATCAAGGCGTCAACATCGGCGCGGGTGCGGACGTAGTGCACCCCGCCAAGTTCGGCCCCGGCGCAAGCCAAGCGGCGCGGATCGCCCCCGGTGGCCCAGATCAGCTGGCCATAAGTGACCTTGCCGCCATCGGCCAGGGTCAGAAGCTTGGCCGCCGAATCGACCTTCACCACCTCACGCCCCAGCGCCAGTGTCACATCCTTGTCCGCCCAGAACTGCGCCGGGCGGATGCAGATCCGCTCAAAGGTTTTTTCGCGCGCGAGGTATTCCTTGGACAGCGGCGGGCGCTCGTAGGGGATTTCGGGCTCGCGGCCGAGCAGCAGGATCGATCCGGCAAAGCCGTTCTGGCGCAGCGCCAGCGCGGCCTGCGCGCCGCCGTGCCCGGCCCCGACAATCACCACATCTGCCTGATCCACGCGCGCGCTCCTACAGTGTCTTGATGATGCCCGAGAAATCGCTGCCGCCGTGCCCGCTAGCGGCATATTGGGCATAGAGCTCCTCGGCACGCTGGCCCATCGGTACTTTCGCGCCGACGCTGGCCGCAGCTTCCATCGCCAGTTTCAGATCCTTGAGCATCAGCGCGGCGGCGAACCCGCCCTGATAACCGTTATCCGCCGGGCTGGCCGGGCCGACCCCGGGGGCCGGACAATAAGCGGTCATCGACCATGACTGGCCCGAGGCTTTGCTCGAGATGTCATAAAAGGTCTGGAGATCGAGGCCGAGCTTTTCGGCCATGGCAAAGGCTTCGCAGGTGGCGATCATGGTCGCGCCCAGGATCATGTTGTTGCAGATCTTGGCGGCTTGCCCGGCGCCGCTGTCCCCGGCGTGAATCACCGCCTTGCCCATCGCGGCCAGGATCGGTTCGGCCTTGGCGAACGCTTCGTCGCTGCCACCGACCATGAAGGTGAGGGTGCCGCCATTGGCCGCCGCGATCCCGCCCGAGACCGGAGCATCGACCATGGCGTATCCGGCCACGCTGGCTGTACCGGCGACCTTGCGCGCGGTGGCGACGTCGATGGTCGAACAATCGAGCAGCAACGCGGAAGTCGGCGCATGACCAATCACATCGGCGCCATAGACGCTGTCCACGATTGCGCCGTTGGGTAGCATCGAGACCACCGCTTCGGCGCCCTGCACAGCTTCCTGCACCGAGGTGTAGGTCTGGCAGCCGCTGTCCCGCGCGCGCGACAGCGCTTCGGCGGACAAGTCAAAGGCGTGAACCTCGTGCCCGGCCTTGACCAGATTGGCAGCCATCCCGCCACCCATGTTGCCCAGACCGATGAAGGCGATTTTCATATCACTTGCCCTTCCACACGCCCGGCCGTTTTTCGATGAACGCGGCCATGCCCTCGGCTTTGTCCTCGGTGGCGGTGAGGACCTGGAAGATCCGGCGCTCCATCAGCAAGCCCTGATCGAGCGTGGTTTCAAACGCGGCGTTGTCCATTTCCTTGTTCGCAATCGCGGCCAGAGGCGGCATCGCGGCAATTTCGGTGGCGGTCTTGAGGGCTTCCTCGATCAGCGTCGCCAGCGGCACCACGCGCGCGACCAGGCCCGAACGCTCGGCTTCCTCCGCACCCATCATCCGCCCGGTCAGGCACATTTCCATTGCCTTGGCCTTGCCTACAGCGCGGGTCAGGCGCTGGCTGCCGCCCATCCCGGGGCCGACGCCGAGCTTGATTTCGGGCTGGCCGAACCGGGCATTTTCGGACGCAATGATGAAGTCGGCCATCATCGCCAACTCACACCCGCCGCCCAGCGCGAAGCCGTTGACCGCCGCGATCCACGGCTTGCGGGTGGCCTTGACCAGATGGCTGGTCCACTTGGCGAAGAAGTCCTCGGCGTAGAAATCGGCGGCTGGTTTATCGCCCATTTCCTTGATGTCGGCCCCTGCGGCAAAGGCCTTTTCGCCCGCGCCGGTCAGCACTGCGCAGCGCTGGCCGGGATCGGCCTCGAACGCCGAGAAGGCAGCAATCAGTTCGTCCAGCACGGCAGAGTTGAGCGCGTTGAGCGAAGCCGGGCGGTTGAGCGTAATCAGCGTAACTGCGCCGCGTGTTTCTGTGAGGATGGTTTCAAAGCTCGACATTGGAAACTCCAGAATTCGAGTGTGCAAATCGTTTTCGCAGCTTGATGTAAAGCAAGGCAATGGTTGCAGGATTGAACAGGACCAGAAACCACAGTAAAAGCGGACCCGCTAGTCCGTCGACCCCGCTGGCGTCAAACCAAAGCCTCCATCCGCCGGGAGTAGTTAGAGCAAGAGAAATGTACCCAGCGAACATGATCCAATAGAGGAAATAGACCGCGAACAGCACAAAACCGACAAGTTTTGTTACAGCCCGCAAAAGCTTCACAGCGGCTTCCACTCTTCATCCGCCGGCAGCGGAGCAAAAATGCGGTCGATCAGTTCAGCGGTGACAAGTTCGGGCGTGGCCGGGTTCCACTTGGGCGCATTGTCCTTGTCGACGATCACCGCGCGTACGCCTTCGGCGAAATCGGGCAGGGTCAGCACGCGGCTGCCGATCCGGTATTCCATCGCCATATTGGCGGCAAAATCGGGCAGCGCGGCGCTGTCATGCAATTGCCGCAGCGCGACCTTGCAGGTTTGCGGGCTCTTGGTGCGCAGGGTAGCCAATTCCTTCGCGGTCCAATCGCTGTCTTCGGCTTCAAGGCTGGCGAGAATGTCCTCAAACCGGTCCGAGGCAAAGTGCTTGGCGACCAGCGCCGCATTGGCCTCGATCCGTGCGGGCGGCGGCGTTACCGCCAGCGCCGATAACACTCGGCCCGGCTCATGCCCGGCGGCAATCCGCGCCTTGGCTTCGCTCAGCTGGTCATGCGGCAGATAATGCGTGGCAAGCCCGGCCCATTTGCACTCGGCCCCATCAAGCCGCGCGCCGGTTAGCGCGAGGAATTGCCCGATCCGCCCGGGAAGCCGTGAAAGGTACCAGCCGCCGCCGACATCGGGAAACAGCCCAATCCCGGTTTCGGGCATGGCGAAGCGGGTATTCTCGGTCGCCACGCGGTACTTGGCGGGCTGCGAAATGCCTACCCCGCCGCCCATCGTGATCCCGTCCATAAAGGCCACGACCGGCTTGGGATAAGTGAAGATCTGGTGGTTGAGCTGGTACTCGTCGTGGAAGAATTGGCGTCCAGAGACGCCGCCGTCATTCAGCGCCGAATTGCGCAGGAAGGCGATATCACCGCCTGCACAAAACCCACGACCCTTGGCGTGATCGATGATCACCGCTTCGACCCCGGGATCATCCCGCCATTCGCTCAGCGCCGAACTCATCTCATGGCACATATCGAGCGTCAGCGCATGCAGCGCGCCGGGGCGGTTGAGCGAGAGAAATGCCGCCGCGCCTTCGCGCGCGATCAGGATTTCGTCGGTCATTGCCGCAGCAGGTCCCGACCGATGATCATTCGCATCACCTGATTGGTCCCTTCCAGGATCGAATGGACCCGCAGATCGCGCCAAAACCGTTCGATCGGATAGTCCTTGAGGTAGCCGTAGCCGCCGAACAGCTGCAGCGCATCGTTGACGATCTTTGAACCGCTGTCGGTCGCCAGGCGCTTGGCCATCGCCGAAAACCGGCTCTTGTCCGGGGCATTGGCGCTGACCTTGGCTGCGGCCAGGTATAGCAGCGCGCGCGCGGCCTCCAGATCGGTGGCCATGTCCGCGAGCATGAACTGGGTGTTCTGAAAGTCGGCAATCGGCTGTCCGAATTGCTGGCGTTCCTTGGTGTACTTGACCGCTTCGTCAAGGCAGCGCTGCGCCCCGCC
>JANNYT010000074.1:0-3868 GCA_031410255.1 Novosphingobium sp.
TGCAACGGCCATAAGTCGGCTTGATCCCCGAAATGCCGGTGAAGGCCGCCGGTTGGCGGATCGAGCCGCCGGTATCGGTGCCGGTCGCCGCTGGCGCGAGCCGCGCGGAGACTGCGGATGCACTGCCGCCCGACGAGCCGCCCGGCGCAAGCGCGGCATTGCCGCCATCCTTGCGCCGCCACGGCGAAATGACATTGCCGAAATAGCTGGTCTCGTTCGACGAACCCATCGCGAACTGATCGAGGTTGAGCTTGCCCAGCATTCCCGCGCCGGCATCCCACAGCTTCTGGCTGACCGTGCTTTCGTATTCGGGCACGAAGTGTTCGAGGATATGGCTGGCGGCGGTGGTCTGCACGCCTTTGGTGGCGAACAGGTCTTTCATTCCGATCGGGACCCCGCCCAGCTTGCCCAGCGGCTGCCCGCCGGCACGGCGCTGATCGGCGGCATCAGCGGCAGCGAGCGCCAGGTCCGGCGTGGTGACGATAAAGGCATTGAGTGAAGCTTGCGCCGCCGCGACATTGGCGTTGAATGCCGCAGCCACTTCGCGCGCGCTGAAATCGCCCGCAGCCACGCCATCTCGGATCGCGGCCACGCCAAGTTGGGTAAGATCGGTCACTATTCAATCACCTTGGGCACGCCAAAGAAGCCGTGTTCGGCCGCCGGAGCATTGGCCAGCACCGCATCGCGCTTGCCCCCGCCGGTCAGCGGATCGGGATCGATCACATCGGCCCTCAATCGCAAGTGGTTCTCGATCACCGCGGTCATCGGCTCGACCCCGCTGACGTCGACTTCGCCAAGCTGCTCGACCCAGGCGAGGATCCCGTTGAGCTCGGGCACCATCGCCGCCAGCTCGGCTTCGCTCACCTTGATGCGGGCCAGCGCGGCGATTTTGGCCACGGTGGCGGTATCGACCGACATTATGCGTATCCTTGGGTCTGGACTATTTCTTCTTTGGTGCAGCTTCCGGCGGAGCTTCGGCTCCCGGAGCGCCGCCCGGAGGACCACCGGCTGCGCCGCCTGCTGCGGCTTGCGCCTGCATCTGCTGCATCTGCATCATCGCTTCGAATTTCTCACGCGGGACGATGTCCTGAATGTCGATGTCGAAGGTTAGGTCGCTGTTGGCGGGGATCACCACTTCGCCGGTCTGCGGATTGCTCTTTTCTTCGGCACCGTAAGCCTTGGCGGCCGGGATCGACAGCTTGTAAGTGCCGCCCTTCTGCATTTTCTGCAGGCCTTCGGTGAAGCCCGGGATCATCCCTTCGACCGGCAGCGGCACCTGATCGCCGCTGTCAAACACCTTACCATTGGTCAGCTTGCCGGTATACTTGATGATCACGACGTCCGCCAAAGTAGCCTTGGGACCCGCGCCGGCCTTAACCGTGGTCAGATCGACGCCCTTGGGCATCGATACGAAGGCGAGCACGGCCGACAGCAGCGCCACGAACAGCACCCCCAGCCACAATTTGGTCACCGAGCCCTTGGCAATCGGCTGGAGCGGTACGCGGGTGATCTCGGTCATGCAGGGTCCCTGTCTACGATGAGTCTTTTTAGACGTTAAGCGATTCGCGCCCGATCAATAAGCAAAAGGGCGCGGAAAATGTCCGCGCCCTCATGGCCTATCATGGTCCGCTCTTCAAGCGGCCAAACGGCGCTTACTTGATGCCGTCCCGTTCCATCCGCTTGCGCTCCATCTTGCGGGCGCGGCGCACAGCAGCAGCCTTTTCACGGGCGCGCTTTTCCGACGGCTTTTCGTAGTGACGGCGCAGCTTCATTTCGCGGTAAACACCTTCACGCTGCAGCTTTTTCTTAAGCGCGCGCAGAGCTTGCTCAACGTTGTTATCGCGAACGAGAATTTGCATAAATCGAACTACCTCAATGCAAAAAGACGAGAACCCCGCGTCAGTTCAGTGCGGGGGAGCACCTTTTAATCCAAAAACGTAAAACGCACCCGAATCCAACAGGAACGGGTCGAACCGGCGGGCGGCTAACAGGAATTGAGTCGCATGGCAACCCTGTGGAACTTCCAAATGTGGCAATTTTGCCGCGTTCCTTCCGACTTGCTGGACCCGCGCACCTGACCTAATGGAGCAGCCGTGAACCCACCGACTTTCCTTGCCGCATCGCTAAACGTCGTCCTGGGCGGCGGGGTGGGCGCGTGGCTGCGCTATACGAGCGGCATTATGATCTTCCGTACCTTTGGTCCAGCAGCCCAGTTGCCCTGGGCAACGCTGAGCGTGAACGTGGCCGGCAGTCTGGCGATGGGTCTGCTGGCAGGCTGGCTGGCGCGCTATGGCAGCCACGGCGAAAGTTGGCGGCTGCTGCTGGGGGTCGGCCTGCTCGGCGGCTTCACCACTTTTTCCGCGTTCAGCCTTGAACTGGCGCTGATGATCGAGCGCGGGAATTTTGCCACCGCAGCGCTCTATGTGATCATTTCGGTGCTGGCTGGTGTCGCCGCACTGTTTGCTGGCCTGACCATTATGCGAGTGGCGGCATGACTGAAGGTTACGATCCGCTCAGCGCGGCTGACGCCAAGGTTCGCCAGTTCACCGTGGCTGAGGACGATGACGGCGCCCGGCTGGACCGCTGGTTCAAGCGCCATTTGCCGCAGATCGGCTTTGCCACGGTCAGCCGCTGGGCGCGCACCGGGCAGATCCGGGTCGATGGCAAGCGCGCCGATCCGGCTGACCGGGTGACCACCGGGCAAGTCGTGCGGGTGCCGCCGGGCGGCGATGCCGCAACCAAGGCGGCGCGTACGCCCAAGCCGTTGACCGAAGCGCAGCTGGAAATGGCCAAGGATATGGTCATTCTGCGTACGCCATCAGCCTTGGTGCTCAACAAGCCGCCGGGCCTCGCCACGCAGGGCGGCAGCGGCACTTTCGAGCATGTCGACGGGCTGCTCGATGCTTACGCCTCCAACGATGGCCCGCGCCCGCGGCTGGTCCACCGGCTCGACAAGGATACCTCGGGCGTGCTGCTGATCGCGCGGACGCCGGGCAGCGCCGCTTATTTTTCCAAGCACTTCTCGGGCCGCTCGGCGCGCAAGATTTATTGGGCGCTGGTGATGGGCGTGCCGCAGATCGAAGACGGACTGATCGAACTGCCGCTGGGCAAGCAGCCCGGCAGCGGCGGTGAGAAGATGATGGTCGACGAATCGGGCGCGGGCCAAAGCGCCCGCACCCGCTACCGGGTGATCGATCAGGCCGGCAGCGAAACCGCCTGGGTCGAACTGCAACCGCTGACCGGGCGCACGCACCAGCTGCGCGTCCACATGGCGGCAATCGGCCATCCGATTGTGGGGGACGGCAAATACGGCGGCAAGGACGCGTTCCTGTCGGGCCTGATCAGCCGCAAGATGCACCTGCATGCGCGGCGGCTGCTGATCCCCGCGCCCGGCGGCGAAAGCATCGACGTGACCGCGCCGCTGCCCGATCACTTTGCCACCAGCATGGAAAATCTGGGCTTCGAAGTCGCGCTGGGCGAAGGCCTGGCCTCGGCCCCGCCCCCACCGGGCCGCGAAGTGGAAAAGGCGCAGGCCAAGGCCCATGCCAAGCAATACCGCAAGGAACGCCGCGGCGAACGGCGCTCACGCGGCGCTGCGCCGGTCGAACGCAAACCCGGTGAACGCAAACCGGCCGACCGCAAGAACCCTGATCGTAAAACGACCGACCGCAAAAGCCCTGATCGCAAAAGCCCTGATCGCAAGACTGCCGAGCGCAAGCCCGCCACCCGCAAACCCGCCGAACGCAAGTCCGCACCCGGCCGCCCGGCGCCCAAACCCAGGAAGCGCTGATGCACCCCAGTCCTGCCTTTCGCCACGGCGCGCGTGATGAGGTTGGGCGGGTGCTGATCGAGACGCTGGTTGAGGAAG
>JANNYT010000075.1:0-3382 GCA_031410255.1 Novosphingobium sp.
GGGTTTGATTTCGTCACGCTGGTGCGTAAAGCGAAGGTCTGAGGGGGCGGGTCATGCGCAAACGTATCTGGATTCCGCTGGCCGCGCTGGGCGCGGCTGCGTTCGGGTTTTTCGGCGTGCTGCCGGGCTATCTCGAAAGCAACATGAACAAGCTCGACGGCCAGCCGCTGATCGCAGTCTCGCCTGAAGCGGCAGCGCTGCACCGCAGTCTGCACATCGTCGATCTGCATTCCGACACGCTGATGTGGGGCCGCGATCTGACCGAGCCCAGCAGCCGCGGGCATGAGGATCTGGCCCGGCTGGCAGCGGGCAACGTCACGCTGCAAGTGTTCTCATCGGTGTCGAAATCGCCCAAGGGACAGAACTACGATTCGAACCGGTCTGACAGCGATGTCCTGCCCGCGCTGCTGATCGCGCAGCGTCAGCCCTATTTCACCTGGTTCTCGCCGTTCCAACGCTCGCTGTATCACGCCGCCAAGCTCGATCGCGCGGTGGCAGCGGCGGATGGTCACTTGCTCAAGGTGGTGGATCCGGCCGGGCTTGACCGGCTGCTGACTGCGCGCAACCGGCCCGGCGGACCAGTCGGCGCGCTGCTCTCCATTGAAGGCCTGCACGATCTGGAGGGCAAGGCCGAGAACCTTGATCGGCTATACGCTGCGGGCTTCCGCATGGCCGGGCTGACGCACTTTTTCGATAACGAGCTGGCCGGATCAATGCACGGCGCGGCCAAGGGCGGGCTGACTCCATTTGGCCGCCAGATCACCGCGCGGATGGAAGACTTGGGCATGATCGTCGACATCGCGCATTGCAGCCATCAGTGCGTCGCTGAAGTACTGGCGATGGCACGGCGGCCGGTGGTCTCCAGCCACGGCGGGGTGCAGGCGACCTGCCAGGTCAACCGCAACCTGACCGATGACGAGATCAAGGGTGTGGCCAAAACCGGCGGGCTGATCGGGATCGGCTATTGGGACGCGGCGGTGTGTGACACCAGCCCGCGCGCGATTGCCAAGGCGATCCGCTACGTTCGCGATCTGGTCGGGATCGACCACGTCGGGCTGGGCAGCGATTATGACGGCGCCACCACGGTGCGGTTCGATACCAGCCAGCTGGTCCAGATCACCCAGGCGCTGCTCGATGAAGGGCTTTCGCCGGAAGAAATCCGCGCGGTGATGGGCGGCAATGCCTTGCGCGTGATCCGCGCCGGATTGCTGCCTTACAGTGAATGGCAGCGTGAGCACCCGCGCGGCTGATATGGCAATCACCCGGCTCGATGCGCGCGAAGCGATGCCTTCGGAATTGCGAGGCGGGATCATCGCGCTGGGCAATTTCGACGGGTTTCACCTGGGCCACCAAGCGGTCGCAGGTGCCGCGATCGACTGGGCCCGCAGCGCAGGCCGCCCGGCGATCATCGCCACGTTCGATCCGCATCCGGTGCGCTTTTTCGCCCCCGCTACGCCGCCGTTCCGGCTGACCACGCTTGATCAGCGGCAGGAACTGTTTAGCGCGGCCGGGGCCGCTGCGATGCTGGTGTTCCATTTCGATGCCGCGCTGGCCGGGACCAGCGCCGAGGACTTCGTGGTAAAGCTACTATCCGAGCAACTCGGCGCAGCCGGGGTGGTGACCGGCGAGGACTTTACTTTCGGCAAGGGCCGCGCCGGCAGTGTTTCGCTGCTGGAGCAACTGGGCGGCACCTGCGAGCTGGCCGCGCGCGCGCTCGGCCCGGTCTATGCCGGCGGCGAGGTGGTCTCCTCCAGCCGGGTCCGCGATGCGCTGAAGGCCGGGGATTGCGCCAGCGCGGCGCAGCTGCTGACCCGGCCGTTCACGATTCGCGGGACCGTGCAGCACGGTGCGAAATTGGGCCGCAGCATCGGCTATCCGACCGCCAACTTGGAACTCGGCAGCTATCTGCGTCCGCGTTACGGGATTTATGCGGTCACCGGCACGCTGCCCGATGGCACCGTGCTGAACGGTGCGGCCAATCTGGGGATCCGGCCAACGTTCGATCCGCCGATCGAATTGCTCGAAACGTACTTCTTTGATTATTGCGGCGATTTGTACGGGCAGGAAATCGACATTGCCTTGCAACATTACTTGCGCCCCGAAGCGAAATTCGATTCACTCGACGAACTGACCGCGCAGATGGCGCGCGATTGTGACACTGCCAGGGGGCTGCTACAGCGATGAAATGGATCAAGCGGATTGCGCTGGCGCTGGCAATCGCGTTCTTGGGCTCGACCGTGGTCAACGCCAGCTGGCTGGCCGATACGCCCAAGGGCTATCCGCAGCTGCTGGCGCATCGCGGCACGATGCAGCAGTTCAGCCACCAAGGTCTGACCAACGACACCTGCACCGCCACCCGGATTGAGACCCCGGTGCACGATTATCTGGAAAACACCCTGCCCGGCCTGCAAATGGCCGACGGGCTGGGCGCGGTGATGATCGAGGTCGATATTGCCCCCACCGCCGATGGCCAGATCGCGCTGTTCCATGACCGGAGCCTAGATTGCCGGACCAATGGCACGGGGGAGGTCAGCAAGGCCACTTTGGCTCAGCTCAAGGCGCTCGATGCCGGTTATGGCTATACTGCCGATGGCGGCAAGACCTTCCCATTCCGGGGCAAGGCGGTCGGCTATATCCCCTCGCTGGAGTCGGCGCTGGTGGCCGTCCCGGCGGTGCCGCTGCTTTATAACCTCACGGGCAAGACACCGGACGAAGCGCAGCGGCTGATCGCGGCGCTGAAGGCCGCCGGGCGTGATCCAGTCAAATTGGGCGATGGCTTCTCTGCGCCCGATGCCGAGCTGCCCGCAATCCGCGCGGCCTTCCCCGGGGTCTGGGCCTATAGCGAGGCCAGCATCAAGGCCTGCACCACGGCTTACCTCAAAAGCGGCTGGTTCGCGGTGACGCCTGAGGCTTGCCGCAATGGCACCATCGCAGTGCCGCTCAATTACCAATGGGCCTTCGCGGGCTGGCCCAACCGCTTGATCGCGCGGATGCAGGCCGTGGGCGGGCATGTGATCGTGACCGGGTCTTATGGCTCAGGCCACGCGCCGACGGGCCTCGACCTGCCCGAACAGATCGCGCAAATCCCGGCCAGCTTCAACGGCATGGTCTGGGTCGATGATCTGTGGGTGATCGGCCCCGCGCTCCACCCCGCCGCCAACCACCGCAACGCGCGTGAAGAAGAAGAGACTGCGGCTGGGCTGGAGGCGCGGCGCAAGCTGCGCGATTAGACAAAAATTGCGCTTGCCCGCGCCCCCCGCTAAGGCCCGCGCGTCATGACCGAACCCACCGATTACCGCGCCACCGTCTTCCTGCCGAAGACCGAGTTCCCGATGAAGGCCGGCCTCCCCGCCAAGGAGCCGCATATTCTGGCGCGCTGGCT
>JANNYT010000076.1:0-6408 GCA_031410255.1 Novosphingobium sp.
GAGCGGCGGCTTGGGACTGCGCGGCACCTTGCAAGCGCTAGTCAGCACAACGATGCTGCACTTGTTGCCAAAGCCATTGGCGCTGCTGCTCGCGCTGCTGCCGGTGCTCGGCTGGGCCGCGCTGGAACCGCGCGCCGGGCGCTTCGCGCTGCTGCTGCTGGGCGGGTACGCCGCGATGATCGCGCTGTTCCCCCGGCCCGACAACTTCTACTGGGGCTTTCTGCTGCTCCCCGCTTGGTTCGCCGGAATAGCCTTGGTCCCGCGCGGGGTATGGCAGCTGGCCGCCGCGATTACTCGCTCAGCCCGCTGATCAGCCCCGGCTCGTTCGCCACCACGAGCAAGACCGCCGTCCACGCCGCGACATTCTGTTCGAGCTGCGCCGGATCGATCTTGTCGAGCGTATCATCAGGCGTATGGTGCAGATCGAAATAGCGCGTGCCGTCCTGCTGCAGATCGACCACCGCCAGCTTTTGCAGCGCAATCATCGGCTCCACGTCAGTCCCGCCGCCAGCCTTGCCCGGCCCGGTCACGATCCCCATCGGGGCGAGCGCCGCGCTGACTTTGCTGCCCAGTTCCTTGTTTGCAGGCGCGAAGTTCAGGTCAACCCGCCAAACCCGGTCAGCGCCGAAATCGCTTTCCATCGCCAGCGCGTGCGGCTCACTGGCATGGGCCTTGGCATAAGCAATCCCTCCGAACCCGCCCAGCTCCTCGCTGCCCGCCCACAGCACGCGGATCGTGCGCAGCGGCTTATCATTTTGCTGCGCGCGCAAGGCGGCAGCGGTGATGATCGCGCAGCCCGCGCCGTCGTCAATCGCGCCTGTGCCCAGATCCCAGCTGTCGAGGTGGCATGCGAGCAAGATCGGCGGCAGCGACGGATCGCGCCCCGGCAGATCGGCGATCACGTTGCCCGATGGCATACCCGCTTGCGGGCGGCCTTCGAGCACCAGATTGATCGTCATCACTTTGCCCGTGGCGGCAATCCGGGCGATCAAACTGGCATCGGGCGCTGATACTGCGCCGGCCGGGATCGCGCGGCTGCCGGCCGGAAAATTGGTCCCGCCGGTGTGCGGATCGCGGTTGTGGTCGGTCCCTGCTGAGCGGATTACCGCGCCGACCGCGCCCTTGCTGGCGGCGACTGCCGGGCCCTGCCGCCGGGCATTGCCATAGGGGCCATAGCCCGAGCCATCCTGATTGGGCAGCATCTGGTTGTCGATAAACGCGATCTTGCCGGTGAGCGAGCCTGCGGGCGCCGCTTTCAGCGCCTCAAGACTGGGGAAATAGATCAGCTCGGCGGTCAGCCCGCCTTTGGGGGTTGGCACCGAATTCCCGAGCGCGGTGATGTGCAGATCGTGCGGATAGGGCCCGGTCAGCCGGGCGGTTTCAGCGCCGCGCACGAAGCCGGTGATCGTGAACGGTTCGATATGCACATTGCTGAACCCCAGCGTGGTTAGCCGCGTGACCGCCCAATCGCGCGCCGCCGCCTCGCGCGGGCTACCGTCCAGCCGCGCCCCGATCTCAGTGGTCAGATCGGCGACGATATCGAAGGCAGTACTGCTGCTCGGCGTATCAGCCGGAGCGGCAGTTGCAGTGGCGGCGATGAGGGCGAGCGGCGCAGCGGCGCGGAGCAGGTTGGTCATGGCAAAGGCTTGTAATGCGCCGCGCGGCAATGGCAATCAGGCCCCGCCCAATGGGTCATACACATCGACTAGTCGTCAGCAGAAATGCCAGAAGCTGAGCGGCTGGACCGGAGAATCAGTACACACTTCGAATTACGTAATAACAAGCCGCAACAAATGTCGCCGCCAAGCAACTAAGAAAAACCCCGATGCAAAAAATTGCAAAAATTTCGGGCATGTTTGATAACATCATCAGGCACAATGATGAAGCTATTAGTGATGACAAAACAACATAGAAAGTCAATTTATGTGATTGAAAATCATTTGTTGCCCGGGTTAATACATTTGCCGGTCCGCTTTTTCCCGCAGACTTGGCAAGTAAGATTGCTCCTAGTATCAATGCTGTCAGAATAAATGCGGACATGTGATAGATTTCCCGTGACCGCCTCTTCCTATCAATCGCGGCTCAGAATTACGAGGCCGGGCTCGGCACCATCCCCTTCCACCCGACGAACTGCGCGCGTCCGCCCAGCGCCAGCCGGTTGAACGCCAACGCGAACAGGATCGACGTCACCAGCGTCACCAGCATCAGATCAATGTAGTGGAACGCCTGCAGCCACAGCGGCTGCGTGATCACATTAAGCGTGCCGTAGAACAGCACCCCCCAGATCACCCCGGCCACCGCCGCTCCGGCCTTCACGCCGCGAAACAGCAGCGCGACGATGAAGGCGGACAGGATCGGCATCGAGGCCAGCCCGTTCAGCTGTTGCAGCAGGTTGATTATGCTGGTCGCGCGTTCGAACACCGGCACCAGCAGCACCGCGCCCAGCGTCAGCAGCGACGAGACGATTGCCGACAGCCGCCAGTGATCCTTGACCGGGGCGATGTACTTGGCGTGGAAATCGACCGCATAGAGCGCGACCGTGCCATTCAGGATCGCGGCGGTATGCGCAATCACCGCCGCCGCCATCAGCGCCGCGAACGCGCCGGTCAGCCAGTGCGGCAATACTGCGGCAACCACTCGGCCATAGGCCGCATCGTTCACATCGCCGAACAGCTTGTAGCCGACCACGCCGGGCACCACGACGATCATCGGGATGATCAGGATCCGCACGGCAGCGGCGGCCAGCACGCCTTTCTGTGCTTCTTTCACGGTCGGGGCGGTCATCGCTTTTTGCGTGATCGGCTGGTTGGTCGACCAATAGAAGATCTGGATGAAGACCATGCCGGTGAACAGCGTGTGAAACGGGATCGGCGAGTCCTTGGCCCCGATCATGCTGAGCCGCTCGGCCGGGATCCCTGAGAAATCCCAGTGGATCGCGTTAAGCGCCAGCACCACCACCAGCACTGCGATGCTGAGCACGCCGATCCCCGAATAGGTGTCCATCACCGCCACCGCGCGCAGGCCCCCGGTGACGGTATAGAGCGCCGCGGCGATCCCCAGCGGCGCAGCAAAGTACCACAGCGGCCAATCGACCGCGAACATCGTCTTGAGGAACAGCGACCCCGAATAGAGCGCGGCGGGCATGTACACCGTGATCGCGCCAATGAAGAACAGCGCCCCGATCAGCGTGCGGATCGAACCGCCACCATAGCGCTGTTCGAGCAGCTCGGTCACCGTGGTGCAGCCGGTCTTGTAGTAAACTGGCACCATCACATAGGCGAGGAACATCAGTCCGCAGAAGCCCGCGAGCTCCCACCAAGCGAGCAGCAGCATCTGGTTACCGTTCATCCCCACCAGCTGCTCGGTCGACAGGTTGGTCAGGGTGATCGAGCCCGCCACGAACAGCCACTTGAGCCCGCCGCCCGCGAGGTACACATCTTTGGCCGAGCCATCGTGAACCGGCCGGCTCAGCTGTGCGCCGCCGCGCGTGGTTGTGCGATAGGTGATCCAGGCAATGAACAGCAGGATCGCTGCGCCGATAGCCAACTGGCCGCCCAGACTGCCTAATACCCCGACCATTCTGCTCTCCCCCAATGCCCACGGTTGACCGCGTGGCGCTTGTCCGCAACACCCTTAAGCCATGAGCCTATCGCCTAAACCCGCCCCCGGCCAGCCCATGAAACTGGGCGTTTGCTATTATCCCGAACACTGGCCCGAAAGCCTGTGGGCGCAGGACGCCGCCCGGATGGTCGCAGCCGGGCTATCGGTGGTGCGGATCGGCGAATTCGCGTGGAGCCGGATCGAGCCCGAACCGGGCCGCTTTGACTGGGGCTGGCTCGACCGCGCGCTTGCGGTGCTAGGCGATGCCGGGCTTGGCGTGATCCTCGGCACGCCGACTGCGACCCCGCCCAAGTGGCTGATCGACCGGATGCCCGAAATGGCGGCAGTTGACCGCAACGGCCGCCCGCGCGGCTTCGGCTCGCGGCGGCATTACTGTTTCAGCCACTTGCCATACCGCGCCGAGGCGGTGCGGATTACCACGCTGTTGGCGCAGCGTTACGGCGAGGACCCGGCGGTGGTCGCCTGGCAGACCGACAACGAATACGGCTGCCATGATAGCGTTCTTAGCTTTTCACCCGCCGCGCGCGATGCATTCCGGCTCTGGCTGGCGGAGCGTTACGGGACAATCGAGGCGCTCAACGCAGCCTGGGGCAACGTCTTCTGGTCGATGGAATACCGCAGCTTTGCTGAAATCGATCTGCCCAACCTGACCGTGACCGAGGCCAACCCGGCGCATTGGCTGGCCTTCCGCCGGTTCTCCTCCGACCAGGTGATCACGTTCAACCGTGCGCAAGTCGACGTGCTGCGCGCCGCCTCCCCGGGCCGCGACATCACGCACAACGCGATGGGCTTCTTCACCGAATTCGACCATCACGACCTGGGCCGCGATCTGGATACGCTGGGCTGGGACAGCTATCCGCTCGGCTTTCTGGACAGCTTTCCGTTCAGCGAGGCGGACAAACTGGCCTACGCCCGGCAGGGCCACCCCGATATCGCCGCCTTCCACCACGACCTGTACCGCGGCTGCGCCACGGGCGGGCGCTGGTGGGTGCTGGAACAGCAGCCCGGCCCGGTCAACTGGGCGCGCCACAACCCTGCCCCGCTGCCCGGCATGGTCCGCCTGTGGACGCTGGAGGCGATGGCGCACGGTGCCGAGCTGGTCAGCTATTTTCGCTGGCGGCAATTTCCGCAGGCGCAGGAACAGCACCACGCCGGCCTGCTGCGGCCAGACAGCGTGGCCGCGCCGGGGCTGGCAGAGGCCACTGCGGCGGCGCGCGATATTGCTTTGTTGGGCGCACTTGACCCGCCACCCAAATGCGCCGCGCTGGTGTTCGATTATCAGGCCGACTGGGTGACCGGCATCCAGCCCCAAGGCGTCGGGCTATCCGCACTGTGGGCCGCATTTGCTTGCTATACCGCGCTGCGCAAATTGGGGCTGGATGTGGATATTGTCGCGCCTGATACGCCGCTCGACCAGTATCTGCTGTGCGTAGTTCCTTGTTTGCCGATTGTTGCCGATGCGCTGGTGGAAAGCCTCGCCGCGTTCACAGGCCAGATCGTGATCGGCCCGCGAAGCGGCAGCCGCACCGATGATTTTGCCATCCCGCCCGAGCTTCCGCCGGGCAAGCTGCAAGCGCTGTTCCCCGGCAAGGTGACTCACGTCGAGAGCCTGCGCCTCGGCCTCACGCACTCGGGCGATGGCTGGAAAATAGCCCGCTGGCTTGAGCATCTGGAGACAGACGCAACATCCGAATTGGTCGCGGATGACGGTACCACCGCCTGCTGGAAACACGGCCGCGTGCGCTATCTGGCGGCTTGGCCGCAAGACGCTCTGATCGGCAAAGTGATCACCCGCGCTGCGCAGGATGCAGGCCTGACCATCCATGCCTTGCCCGCGGGCCTGCGCCTGCGCCGCGCGGGCCAGCGCTGCTTTGCGTTCAACTATGCCAGCACGCCCAGCGATCTGCCCGCCAGCCTGAACGGCGCGCTCGAACTGGGCGCGCGCACCCTCTCCCCCGCCGATGTCGCGGTGCTTGCCGAGGCAGCCCCGCCCCGCTAGAGGGCGCGGGCATTTCTGCAGTTCCAGCTTACCCCCGCGAGGATTCCGATGGCCGCTCAGTACGCCTATGTCATGAAGGGCATGACCAAGACTTTCCCCGGCGCGCCCAAGCCGGTGCTGAGCGATATCAGCCTGCAATTCTATCAAGGCGCCAAGATCGGGATCGTCGGCCCCAACGGCGTTGGCAAATCGACCTTGATGAAGATCATGGCCGGGATCGACACCGATTACACCGGTGAGGCCTGGCCGGGCGAATACATCAATGTCGGCTATCTGGCGCAGGAGCCAGAGCTCGACAAGACGAAGACCGTGCTCGAAAACGTCAAGGACGGCGCGCGCGCGACCGCCGATCTGGTCGATCGGTTCAACGCGATCTCCATGGAAATGGCCGAGCCTGACGCCGACTTCGACAAGCTGGGCGAAGAGATGAGCGTGCTGCAGGAAAAGATCGACGCGGTCGATGGCTGGACGCTCGACAACCAGCTCGAACTGGCGATGGAAGCGCTGCGTTGCCCGCCCGGCGACTGGCCGGTTGACAACCTTTCGGGCGGTGAAAAGCGCCGGATCGCGTTGACCCGGCTGCTGATCCAGAAGCCCGAAATCCTGCTGCTCGATGAGCCGACTAACCACCTTGATGCCGAAAGCGTCGAATGGCTGGAAAACCATCTGAAGGAATATGCCGGCGCGGTGCTGATGATCACTCACGATCGCTATTTCCTCGATAACGTGGTCGGCTGGATCCTCGAACTCGATCGCGGAAAATACTTCCCTTACGAAGGCAACTACTC